>CAXSEE010000014.1:6639-29247 GCA_964235615.1 uncultured Acetobacteraceae bacterium
CCAGGATCGTCGCGGCCGAGAACTTCTACGGCGACGTTGCCGCTCAGCTTGCCGGGCCGGCCTGGGCCGTGACCAGCATCCTGAGCAACCCCGATGAAGACCCGCATCTGTTCGAGGCCAGTCCTTCGATCGCGCGCGATCTGTCGGCCGCACGGATCGTGGTGTTCAACGGCGTCGATTACGATCCCTGGATGGACAAGCTGCTGTCGGCCGCACGCTCCGACAGGCGTCAGACAATAGTCGCAGGCGATCTGACCGGTCACCATTCCGGCGATAATCCGCATCTCTGGTATGATCCCGGCACCATGCCTGCGGTAGCCCGCGCCATCTCTGCCGACTTGACTACCGACGACCCGGCTCATCGCGGCGAGTATTCGCATCGTCTCGACCGCTTCATGCACTCCCTCGATCCGATCAACCGAAGGATCGCGGCCCTGCGCGCCAAATATGCCGGCCTGCCGGTAACCGCGACCGAGCCGGTATTCGGCTATATGGCCTCGGCCCTGGGCCTCGTGATGCGCAACCAGCGCTTCCAGCTCGCGGTGATGAACAACACGGAGCCGAGTGCCGCCGAGGTGGCGGCGATGGAAGATGATTTGCAGGGGCACAAGGTCAAGCTGTTCATCTACAACAGCCAGGCCACCGACAGCGCCGCGGAGCGCCTGCTGCATATCGCGCGAGCGGCAAGGATCCCCATCCTTGGTGTCACGGAAACCGAGCCGCGCGGGGCCAATAGCTACCAGGGCTGGATCCTCGGCCAGCTCGACGCACTCGACAGAGCGCTGTCCGCACCCCCTGCATGAGTGCCATCGCCCTGGATGGCGTGACGATCCGGCTCGGCGGCCGCACCGTGCTTCGCCGGATCAGCCTGGAGATCGCCGACCACGAGTTCGTCGGCGTGCTGGGACCGAACGGCGCCGGCAAGACCACGCTCATGCGCGCGATCCTGGGATTGATCCCGGTCGCGGAGGGCCGCATCACCGTGCATGGCCATCCGGTGCGGCGCGGCAACAGGCTGGTCGGCTACATGCCGCAGGTGCGCGGCATTACTGCGCTGCGGCTGAGCGGACGGGCCTTCGTCGCCGCTGCCGCGGACGGCCATCGCTGGGGCCTGCCGCTCCTGAACGCGAGCACGCGCCTCGCGGTGGACGAGGCGCTGAGCATGGTCGGCGCGGAGGTGCTGGCGGACCGGCCGGTGATCGAGCTCTCGGGTGGCGAACGCCAGCGGCTGCTGCTGGCCCAAAGCCTGCTCGGCCGTCCAAGGCTGCTGCTGCTGGACGAGCCGCTGATCTCGCTCGATCCGCATCGGCAGGGTGAAGTGGTAAGGCTGGTGCGCCGGCTGCAGCGCGAGCTCGGCATCGCCGTGTTGTTCAGCGCCCACGAACTCAATCCGCTGCTGGGGGCGCTGGACCGCGTGCTCTACCTCGGCGGCGGTCGGGCAAGCCTCGGCACGGTGGATGACGTCATCACCGCGCCGGTGCTGTCTCGTCTCTATGGCGCGCCGATCGAGGTCATGCGTCTCGGCGGCCGGATCTTCGTCATGCCGGGTGGGCAGGAGGTCGGCCAGGAGGTCGAGCAGGACGCACACCGGCATGGCTCGGCGGGGGACCATCACCAACGACCGCGGGATGCTCCGCCCGCGAGGTCGGGAGCACGCCGTTGATCGACATGTTCGGCTACGACTTCATGCGCAACGCGTTCGTCGCGGGTGGCCTGGTGGCGGTCATGTCGGGGCTGGTGGGCTTCTTTCTGGTGCTGCGCGGGCAGACCTTCGCCGGCCATGCGCTCTCGCACGTGGGTTTCACCGGGGCCACCGGCGCCGTCCTGCTCGGCATCTCTCCGTTCTGGGGGCTGGTGATCGTCACGGTCGCGGCGGGGATCGGCATGGGCCTGCTCGGCGAGCGCCTGGCCGGGCGCGACGTCGCGATCGGCATGGTGCTGGCCACGTCGCTCGGGCTGGGATTGCTGTTCCTGCACTTCTTCACCGCCTACGCGAGCCAGGCAACGGCGCTTCTGTTCGGCAACGTGTTCGGCGTCGACCGGGCGACGGTGTGGGGACTGGCGGGGCTCTGCCTGCTCGCGGCGGTGGGCTTGGCCATCATTGCCCGGCCGCTGCTGTTCGCGACGCTGCAGCCGGAACTGGCCGAAGCGAGGGGCGTGTCGCTGCGGCTGGTCTCGGTGCTGTTCCTGGCTTTGGTTGCTCTCTGCACCGCCGGTTGCGCGCAGATCGTGGGCGTGCTGCTGGTGTTCACTCTGATGGTCGGGCCGGCTGCCGCGGCGCAGCGCCTCACCATCCAGCTCGGCACCGGCATATTGCTCGCGGTCGTGCTGGCATTGGGCGAGGCGTGGGGCGGCATCACGCTGGCATGGCTGACCGATTGGCCTGCCTCGTTCTGGATCACCGCACTTAGCGCCCTGGTCTATGGCCTATCCTGCCTGTCGGGCGGCCACAAATTCGTGCCCGGTTCGTCCAACGAGCCGCTGGCGGCTTCCAGGGACTAGATCAGGCAGGTCACCGGGTCATACCCGCGCGATCCTCTCTGGTTAGAGCCTAGGATGGAGAATATGGAGCGGGCGATGGGATTCGAACCCACGACCCCAACCTTGGCAAGGTTGTGCTCTACCCCTGAGCTACGCCCGCGCTCCGTGCGGTTGCGGCTTCTATGATGTTTCCAGGACGCGTGCAAGAGGCAGCCCAGAGAGAGTCCAAAGAGCCAATGTAGAAGCCCGTGCGGAAGACGCTTGCGAGACTGGCCGTGGACGACAATCTTATAGACTAGCTGTCAGACCAGGATTGCCGCGCCATGGATTACATACTCGGCCAGAATAAGGGCCCTCCTGCGGGAGCTTCGAGGACGCCGCCGCCGCCGCAGCGTAGTCCGGGAGCGCCAGCCGCGGCTTCCGGCGCCCTGATCACCGATGGCGACCAGCGCAACTTCATGGCCGAGGTCATCGAGGCCTCCAAGACCATCCCCGTGCTGGTCGATTTCTGGGCAACCTGGTGTGGCCCGTGCAAGCAGCTCACGCCGGCCCTGGAAAAGATCACCCGCGCCGCCGACGGCCGTATCAAGCTCGTCAAGATCGACGTCGACGCCAACCGGGCCTTGATCACGCAACTCACCCAGCTCGGGCTGCCGCTGCAGTCGGTGCCGACGGTCGCCGCCTTCTGGCAGGGGCAGATCCTCGACCTGTTCCAGGGCGCGCTGCCGGAAAGCGAGATCAAGCGGTTTGTCGAGGCCGTGCTCAAGGCGGCCGGCGGCACTCTGCCATCGGCGGACACGCTGGCGGAGGCGCGCGCTGCCCTCGATGCGGGCCAGCCGGATGAGGCCGCCGGGCTCTATAGCGCGGCACTGGAGCAGGAGCCGGAAAGCCCCGAGGCGTGGGGTGGCCTGGTGCGGGCCCTGCTCGCCCTCGGCGACGAGGAACAGGCCCAGGCGGCGCTGGACCAGGTGCCGCCGAAGCTGGTCGATCATGCCGAGATCGCCGGCGCCCGTGCCGCCTTGGCGCTGGCCGTCGAGGGACGTGCCGCGGCAGATGGCCTGGACGGTTTCCGGGCGCGCCTGGCAGCCGACGAGAATGATCACGAGGCCCGTTACGAGCTGGCAACAGGCCTGAATGCCACTGACCAGAGACAGGAAGCGGCCGATGCGCTGCTGGAGATCCTCAGGCGCCAGCGGGACTGGAACGAAGGGGCAGCGCGGTTGCAAATGATCAAGTTCTTCGAGGCCTGGGGGTTCAACGACCCGGTCACCGTCACCTCGCGCCGGCGCATGTCGGCCCTGCTGTTCAGCTGATCGGCATGGCCCGCGCGCCCGGCGTCCGCAGCCTGCCGAAGTTGCGCGAGCTCTCCCTGTCCGATCTGGAGGGAGAGCTCGCGATCTTTCCGTTGCCTGGGGCTTTGCTCCTGCCGCGCGGCCGGTTGCCGCTGAACATCTTCGAGCCCCGCTACCTCAGCATGATCGACGATGCCCTACGCTCCCGCCGGCTGATCGGGATGTTGCAGCCGCAAGGCGTAGAGGCCGACGACGAGGATGACGAGACCGACGCTGAGGACGAGAGCGAAGCCGCGGAAGAGCGCTCCCGCTTCGCCATGCCGCCTCCGGCGATGATCACGCGCGGATCACCGACCGCGCTGTATCATGTGGGCTGTATCGGGCGGCTGACATCGTTCGTGGAACGCGAGGACGGCACCTATGCCGTCACCCTGGCCGGCATCACCCGGTTTCGGGTTCGCCAGGAACTCGACCCGGTGCATGGCTACCGGCGGGTGTTGCCCGAGTTCGGAGCTTTCGCGGGCGACCTGGTCGAGCCGGGACCGGCAGCCTTCGACCGTGAGTCGTTGATCGTCGCGCTGCGGCGCTTCTTCACGCAACGCGGTTTCGAGGCTCGATGGGAAGCCATCGAGCAGATGGACGACGAGACGCTGATCATCACGTTGAGCATGATCTGCCCATTCGCCGTGGCGGAGAAGCAGGCGCTGCTGGAAGCGGTGACCTTGTCGCAGCGGGCGGAGACGCTGCTGGCCTTGCTGCAGATGGCCGGACATGAGACGGACGACGGCCGCAAGCCGCACGCGGTCTGAACAGGGATCCTGCCGATGTCCGATACCCCGCCCGCGCCCACCCGTCCGGCGCCGGTCGATCCGAGGCTGCTGGAAATACTGGTCTGCCCGGTGACGAAGGGCGAGCTGGTGTATGACCGCGATGCCGGCGAGCTGATCAGTCACAAGGCTGGGCTTGCCTATGCGATCCGCGACGGCATCCCGATCATGCTGCCTGACGAGGCGCGGCGGCTGGCCGAGTAGGTCTCAGCTGGCCGCTACGCGATGCGTGGGGGCGCTGAGATTGGCGATCATCTCCCCGAACGGTCCGGTGTTGCGTGCCGGCCCGCGGTCGTTCCCGGTGGTGGCTTTCAGCGGCAGCCGTGGGAAGACCAGCTCGGCGAACCGGTAGCATTCTTCCAGATGCGGATAGCCGGAGAGGATGAAGCGGTCGATCCCGAGCGCCATGTATTCCTTCATTCTCGCCGCGACCTGGTCCGGATCGCCGACCAGCGCGGTTCCGGCGCCGCCACGCACCAGCCCGATGCCGGCCCAGAGGTTGGGGCTGACCAGCAGCCTCTCCTTGGAGCCGCCATGCAGCTTCGCCATCCGGTTCTGGCCGACGCTGTCGAAGCGGCTGAACGCCGCCTGGGCCTTGGCGATGTCGGCATCGCTGACATGCTGGATCAGCCGGTTCGCTTCCTTCCAGGCCTCGTCCTCGGTCTCGCGGACGATCACGTGCAGCCGGATGCCGAATGACAAGGTGCGTCCGCGCGCTGCCGCCAACGCACGCACCTGCTCGATCTTCTCGCCCACCGCCTCCGGTGGCTCGCCCCAGGTCAGGTAGACGTCGACATGCTCGACCGCGACTTGCTGGCCGATGTCCGACGAGCCGCCGAAATACAATGGCGGATACGGTGCCTGCACCGGCGGATAGAGCAGCTTGGCCCCCTTCGCACGGAGATGCCGGCCCTCGAAATCGACCGTCTCGCCGGCCATCATGCCCCGCCAGATGGTGAGATACTCGTCGGTCGCTTCGTAGCGCGCGGTGTGGTCGAGGAACACGCCGTCGCCTTCGAGCTCCGCCGGATCGCCGCCCGTCACCACATTGACCAGCAGCCGGCCGCCGGACAGCCGGTCGAACGTCGCCGCCATGCGCGCGGTCATCGACGGCTCGGACAGGCCCGGGCGCACCGCCACCAGGAAGCGCACGCGCTGGGTGAGGGGGATCATGGCCGAGGCGACCACCCAGGAGTCCTCGCAGGATTTTCCGGTCGGCAGCAGCATGCCGTAATAGCCGAGTTCATCCGCGGCCCTGGCGATCTGGCTGAGGTAATTCAGGGTGACGTGGCGCGCACCGGTCTGGGAACCGAGATAACGGCCATCTCCATGGGTCGGCAGGAACCACAGGACATCGGCGGTGTCGGCAGCGTGGGACAAGTGGGCGTCTCCGGCTCGTGTATCGGTCCAACCACGTAAAATTTGCGTGGATATTGACTATAGACGTGGCGTTTCACGTGGTAAAATGCAATGCGCTGCGCGGGCGGGCAATACGCGGCGCTGCCGGAGGAGAGACGCCATGATCAGCAGATTGAGCAGACGGGCCGCCCTTGCCGCTGCCATGGCCGGAAGCATGGCTGCCGCCTGTCCCAGCCTGTCGCTTGCCGCCGGAGGACGCACGATCCGGATCGGCTACCAGCGCTATGGCACGCTGATCATCCTCAAGCATACCGGCTACCTCGATCAGGCGCTGGCCAAGACCGGGGACCGGGTGGAGTGGAGCGAGCATCCGGCCGGCCCGCAGATGCTGCAGGCGATGGGGTCGGGGGCGCTGGATTTCGGCATCACCGGGGATACGCCGCCGATCTTTGCCCAGGCCGCGAGCCGACGGATCGTCTATGTCGCGCATGAGCCGCCGGCGCCATTCGGAGAAGCGATCATCGTGCCCGAGGGCAGCAGGATCACCGATGTGGCAGGGCTGCGAGGCAAGACGGTCGCTCTCAACCGCGGCTCGAACGTCCACTGGCTGCTGGTTCGCGCGCTGCAGAAGGCGGGGCTGGGCATGCAGGACATCCAGCCGGTTTTCTTGGCGCCAGCGGCGGGACGGCCGGCCTTCGATACCGGCCGCGTCGATGCCTGGGCGATCTGGGACCCGTATTTCTCCTCGGTCGAGAGTGCGTCCAGGCCGATCGTGCTGACGACGGCGAACGGGCTGGTGCAGAACCGGCAGTTCCTGCTGGCGGACCGGGCTTTTGCCGATGCGCATCCGGATCTGGTAGCCGAGACGCTGCGTCAGCTCGCTCTCTCCGACCAGTGGGCGCAAGCGCACAAAGCGGAGGTGAGCGCGTATCTGGCGTCCGACACCGGGCTGCCCTTGCCGGTCGTGCGCACGGCCATCGACCGGCTGAGCTTCGGTGTGACGCCCATGACCCAGGATGTGGTGGCCGAGCAGCAGAAGATCGCCGACGCCTTCTCGTCCCAGCATCTGATCCCGGGCGCTCTCGACGTGAGGGACGCGGTCTGGACCGCAACGCGCTGAACACCATGTTCCCTGTCCATTATTGGAGATCCGCCATGAACAAGCATGCCTATTTGCTCGCCGGCATCGGCGGCCTGGCCCTGTTGCTGACCGCGGTTCCGGTCGCGAACCGGGCTTTCGCCCTCGACGCCCCGCCGCAGGTGAGTGCCGGTCAGGCGCCGCCGGTGGCGCATCCCTATGATGAGCCCGCGGCGGGACACAGCGCGGTCGACGCCGCCTTCGAGCAGGCACGCCGCGACCATAAGCGGGTCCTGATCGATTTCGGCGCCAACTGGTGCCCGGATTGCCGGATGCTGGCCGGGGTCATGCGGCTCGGCCAGCTGCAGCCGTGGATCGAGCAGAATTTCGTGCCCGTGTCGGTCAACGTCGACCATTTCAACGTCAACATGGACATCGCGCGCCGCTACGGCGTCACTGTAAAGGCGATCCCGACCGTGCTGATCGTCACCCCTGAGGGCAAGCTGCTGAACGGGGACGGCACGCTGGTTCTCGGCAATGCGCGGACCATGTCCTCACAGGCTGTAGTGGACCAGATCGCGGCCTGGAACCGGCGTTCCTGATCCATCTTTCACGCTTGAGTAACTTCCTGCGTCCATCCTGCTCTTCGACAGGAGCGGGATACCGGCATGCAGGACGAGGCGGCGGCGCTCGAACAGGCGCATTGGCGGCAGTCGCGGCTCGAGTTGGAAGCCGCGACGTCCGATCCCGTGCTGCGTCGCGAGGTGCGGCGGATGCTCTGGGAGATCTGCCAGGCCCTCGGCGACCGCACGGCGGCGGTGGCGCATCTGCAGGCGGCCGTCGACGAGGACCCCCTGTTCACACCCCGGCGCACGGCGCTGCGTCCGCCCTTGCGCTCGGTACTGGTCCTGGCGGCGGTTGGCGACTTCCAGGCGAATTTCCCGCTCGACCGCCTGTTCGACGACAGCACGGTCCTGCACACGCTCTGGCTCTCCGACCCCGAAGCGATCCTGCGCGATCCGGCGGGAGCGATCCCGATGCGTCTGCCGCCGCTCGACGCCGTCTTCATTGCCGTGGCGCAGGATGCGCGGCACGAGACGGTGCTGCGCGCGGCGGATGCGCTGGCGGCCGCGATCGGCTTGCCGACGATCAATAGCGGCGAGCGGATAGCGCGACTGTCGCGTGCCGGGACCGCGGCCCTGTTGCATGACCTGCCCGATGCGATCGTGCCGTCGCATCACGAGGTCGATCATGGCGCAGCGCCGCCGATCGCCTTTCCGATCATCATCCGTCCGCTCGGCTCGCACGCGGGGCAGAAACTGCGGCGTCTGGCCGACGCCGGGGAGCTCGAACAATATTACGCCAGCAACCAGGCGATCCCGCGCTTCACGATGGCGCCGTTCATCGATTATCGCAGCGAGGATGGCGCCTGGCGGAAATACCGGGTGATCTTCGTCGACGGCGTTGCCTATCCATTGCACCTCGCCGTTCATGACGACTGGGCGATCTGGTACTATAACGCCCGCATGCAGGACTGCCCGGTCAAGCAGGCGGAGGAAACAGGCTTCCTGGCCGACATGCAGGCAGCCATCCCGGCACCCGCGCTGCGGGCCCTGCAGCAGCTCGCACAGCGGATCGGGCTGGATTATTTCGGGCTGGATTGCGGCATCATGCCGGACGGACGGTTGCTGGTGTTCGAGATAGAGACCGGGATGATCGTGCATGAACGCAATCCCGGAGGAGGCGCCGATCCCTGCACGCGCATACGCCGCGCCGTCGAGCAGTTGATCGATCGCCGCCGGGTATCGTCATGCGCCGCTTGAAGGCCGCCGCCAGAAGAACGTCAGCTCATGCTTGTTGTGCGAGAGATGCATGACCCTGGCTCCGGGAATGGCGGCGAACCGATCGGCGGTGTCGTGGTCGGTGACGCCCTGGAACTTGATCGTGCACAGGATGCGGGCGGCTTTCCCGGCGTCGATCCAGCGCGTGACCAGGCCCAGCAGACGGGTTGGATAGGCGATGACGTCGCTGAACAGCCAGTCCACGGCGTCCTCGCGTTCCGGGTCGATGCCGAACGCGCTCTCTTGGCGGCGCGTGACATTGGCGCAGGCGGTGACCCGCGGCTCCAGCGCTGCCTTGTCGACGGCGACCACGTTCGCTCCGAGTTGCGCCAGCGCCCAGCTCCAGCCACCCGGAGCCGCACCGAGATCGAGGCAGGCCTGGCCGGCCGCGGGATGCTCGCCGACGCGCGTGCAGGCTTCCCACAGCTTGAGATAGGCGCGCGACGGCGGCCCTTCACGATCCTCGACGAAACGGCAGGCGCCGCCGACGAAGGGACTGGTCTTGCGCGTGCTGAGCAGCAGCCGGTCCGGAGCCAGCAGGGTCCAGACGCCCAGCGGCGATTGCGGCGCCGGCTCGGGGAAACGCAGCAGGGCGGCTTTCACCGAGGGCAGCCGGTCCTGGATCAGCGCGCAACGCCGATGATGCAGGGCCGAATGCAGGCTCCAGTTGCGCTGACGGTCGCGCAGCAGGTGGGCGGCGTCCCCGATCGAGGCACAGGCCAAGGTTTCCGGGGCGGTCCAGACATCCAGCGCCCACATCGAGGCGCGCGGAGGTTCCGGCGAAAGCGCGAGCAGGCCGTGCCACCGCGACACCGCGACGCCGAGCCGCGACAATTCTTCCGCCAGCACCGGCTGCGTCGCCTCGTCCGCAAGATACGCAGCCCGGATCTCGGGCTCCTCTGTCACCGGCCAGACCGGCGTGGCAGGGCCGAGGCGGCGAGCAGCGCCCAGCCGATCATCAGCAGGCTGCCGCCGGTCGGCGCCACCCGGCCCAGGTGCGGGCCGCCGAACGCGGGCACGGCGACGCCGGCGCAGAAGCACACCGTGCCGATCACGAAGCAGGTCGCGGCGAGATGGGTCAGGCGCGGCCGGCCCCCTTGGATGAGCCAAATTCCCGCGGCGAGCAGGGCCGCGGCGTGCCAGCCGATGATCTGCACCGCCGCGCGCAGCGACTCGCGGCCTCCCGAAGCCAGCATCCGGTCCGGCAGATGTGCCGCCAGTGCCGAGGCAGCCACGGCCAGCAGACCCATCAGGGCGCCGCAGGCGAACCAGGACCGGGCGCCGGCATCACGACCTCGGGTATGCTCAAGCGCCATGTCGGGTCGATCCTAGCTGTGACGGCGGAGATGGGTATAGTCGCGGGTATGGCGCGTGGTGACTTGTTTGTGGAAATCGAGCCGTACGAGATCGGCTATCTGCCGGTCGAGGGTGGCCATTCGATCTATTGGGAGCAGGTTGGAAATCCGCAGGGACGTCCGGTCCTGTTCCTGCATGGCGGTCCAGGTGCCGGGGCAGGTGCTGTGCATCGCCGGTTCTTCGATCCAGCCTACTGGCGCGTGGTGGTGTTCGACCAGCGCGGCGCCGGCCGCTCGCGTCCGCAAGGCAGCATAGCAGTCAATTCCACCCCTGCGTTGCTCGACGACATCGAGGCGCTACGCCGTCACCTGGGCATCGAGAGCTGGCTGCTGTTCGGCGGTTCCTGGGGCTCGACGCTGGGTCTGTGCTATGCCCAGGCGCATGCCGAGCGGGTCACCGGCCTGGTGCTGCGCGGGATATTCCTCGGACGGCCGGAGGAGCTCGACTGGTTCCTCTATGGCCTCGGCCAGATCTTCCCCGACGCCCACGCCGCCTTTGCCGGACATCTCCCCGAAGGCGAGCGCAGCGACCTGCTGGGCGCCTATCTGTCCCGCCTGACCGATCCCGATCCGGCGGTCCATCTGCCGGCATCGCGAGCCTGGTCGATCTATGAGGGCACCTGCTCGACCCTGCTGCCGACGCCCGCCAGCGTCGCCGGCTTCTCACGCGACCGCGCGACACTGGGACTGGCGAGGATCGAGGCGCATTACTTCGCCAACAGGCTGTTCCTGCCGCCGGAAGGGCTTTTGGCCGGCATGGGGAAGATCGCCCATCTGCCGGCGGAGATCATCCAGGGCCGCTACGACATGATCTGCCCGGCCCGCAGCGCCTTTCATCTGGCGCAGAGCTGGCCCGCCGCGCGGCTGAGCATGATTCCCGATGCGGGGCATTCCGCCCTGGAGCCGGGAGTACGACGAGCCCTGGTCACTGCGGTGGAAGCGTTCCGGCATGACCGCTGATTTTTGCCCGGGCGCTGATTTCAGTTCAAGACGAACCAGTCTCAAAACGATATTGATCGTCCCGATTGCGAACGCGAGGTCGAGACGAACGTTGCGGAGCGATCATGGACGTACTTCCCTGCTAAGGATCTAGCCGATGAACCGTTACGCCCGCTGGGGCTTTGCCCTGGCCCTGATGCCGCTCGCCGCCTGTGCTTCCAACCCGCCGCCGCCGGCGCCGGCGCCGCCCCCACCACCGCCGCTGGCCGCCTCCGATGCCAGCTTCATCCAGACTGCTGCCCAGGGCGGCATGGCCGAAGTGCAGATGGCCCAGCTCGCCGATCAGAACTCGAACAGCAAGGCGGTCAAGGCCTTCGCCGACCAGATGATCAAGGACCATGCGGCGGCCAACGACCAGCTCAAGCAGATCGCCACCAACAAGGGCGCCACCGTGCCTGCCGGCGTGAGCGACGACCAGCAGAAGACGATGACCATGCTGCAGGGCGAGAAGGGCCGCAAGTTCGACCATGACTACATCGCCGACCAGATTGCCGATCATCAGGAGATGCTGATGGTGTTCCAGGCCGAGGCCGCTTCCAGCACCGACTCCGACCTGAAGAGCTACGCCTCCGCGACCGCGCCGACGATCCAGGAGCATCTGACCGAGGCGAAGAAGCTGGCCAGGCCGATGCGTCATAACCGCATGATGCATCATCATCACCGGACGACGAGCGCTTCGTAGCTCCCAACAGCCGGTTCGCGGCGGCCGCCGTACCGGCACTCCCGGGACGGCGGCGGCGCCACCGGAAACAGAAGGTCTTGCTGTAATGTTCATCGCCATGAACCGCTTCCGCGTCGCACTCGGGTCGGAAGCGGATTTCGAGCAGGTCTGGCTGTCCCGTGACGTGCATCTGCGCACGGTGCCCGGCTTCGTGGAGTTCCACCTGCTGCGCGGCCCGAAGCTCGAGGACCACGCGCTCTATGTCTCGCATACGGTCTGGGCCTCGGAGGCCGAGTTCGAGGACTGGACCCGCTCGGACGCCTTCCGCCAGGCCCATGCCGGCGCCGGCCAGAGCACGGTCAGGTCGCTGTACATCGGCGGCCCGCAGTTCGAGGGCTTCTCGGTGCTGCAGACGGTCGGCCCGCTCGAAACCCACCCGTCATGAGCAAGCGTCCAGGTTCCGGCATACGGATCGACCGCGTCGTCACGCGCGGCGGCGATCATGGCCTGACCAGCCTCGGCGACGGCGCGCGCGTCAGCAAGGACAGCGTCCGGGTCGAAGCCTACGGCACCGTCGACGAGGCCAATGCCTCCCTCGGCGTCCTGCGCGCCGCGCTGCAGGCCGGCAGCGTACCCGAGCTGTTCCTCGGGCGTGTGCAGAGCATGCTGTTCGATGTCGGCGCCGACCTCTGCGTGCCTGGAGAGGCGGGAGCCTCGCTGCGCCTTGGCGATGGCCCGGTCGAGGCCGTCGAGGCGGCGATTGCCGTCCTGCTGGAACAGCAGGAGCCGTTGGACAGCTTCGTGCTGCCGGCGGGAAGCCTGGCCGCCGCCCAGGCTCACGTGGCCCGTACCATCATGCGCCGTGCCGAGCGGCGGGTGGTGACGCTGGCCGCCAGCGAAGCCGTCACCCCGGCCGTGATCCAGTTGCTCAACCGGCTCTCGGACTATCTGTTCGTGCTGAGCCGGCATCTGAATGATGACGGGCGGGCGGACGTCTTGTGGGTGCGGGGCGGCTAATTCCGTTGTCCAGCTCCGATGCAATCCGTGGAGGAAGCAGGAAATCGTGAACGGGAGAGCGCGTTTCAGGGTGATCGTGCTGCATGGCGCGCGTGGGGGGCCTGACACGAACTGGTTTCCTTGGCTTCACGCGGCACTCGAAGCGGAAGGCATCGAGGTTTTGCGTCCTCGGTTGCCTACTCCGCAGGGCCAATCCCTGGAAGCATGGCTCGGTGCCTATGATCTCGCCGTCGAACCGTTGCCGTCGCTCCCGACTATCCTCGTTGGGCATAGCTTAGGCGTCGCTTTCGCGTTGCGGCTGGTCGAGCGGGCCGTCGAACCGCTTGCCGGCCTCTTTCTGGCAGCAGGCTTCGTCGGCGCGCTCGGCCTTCCGGACTATGACACGATCAATCAGTCATTCTTTGTCGACGCGTTCGACTGGGCCGGCATCCGCGAGCGGAAAGGGCGTGCATGCCGCTGCTGGGCAGGCGCAGATGATCCCTACGTCCAACTGTCGCAGTCGCAAGCTGTAGCCGATCACCTGGATGCTCCCCTGGAGATCGTACCGGGTGGGGGTCATCTCAACGACGAGACGGGATTCGATACCTTCCCTCAATTGCGCGATGCCATTCTCGCCGTTCGTGCTGACATCGCAGACTGAGTTATCTTGTCGCTCTACCCTGCCCGAAAGCCGCCTGACGCCTCCAGCAATCCGTTGAGCTCATCCTGCAGCGTGACGATGGCGCCGATCACGATGATCGCCGGCGTCGGCAGCGGGTCGGCCCGAAGCAGGGCCGCGAGCGTGCCGAGGGTCGCGGTGCGCACCTGCTGCGCAGCACTCGCCGCCTGGGAGATCGCCGCCGCCGGCGTATCGGCGGACATGCCCCCGTCGATCAGCCTCCGGGAGATCTCGCCCAGCGTGCGCACCGCCATGTACAGCACGATCGGCTGGCCGAGGCGGGCGAGGGCGCTCCAGTCCAGCGAGGCGATCGGGTCGTCCTCGCCCTCGGCGCTGTGACCGGTGGCGAGCACGATCGCCTGGTTGATGCCGCGCACGGTGGCCGGGATGTGGGCCGCCGCCAGGCCGGCGAGGCCGGAGGTGAGGCCGGGAATGACGCGGAACGGAATGCCCGCGCGCGCCAGTGCCAGCGCCTCCTCGGCACCGCGGCCGAACACGTAGGGATCGCCGCCCTTCAGCCGCAGCACGCGCCTGTCCTCGCGGGCGAGGGTGATCAATCTCGCGGTGATGTCGGTCTGGTGGATCGAGGGCCGGCCGCCGCGCTTGCCGGCGAACTCGCGCACGGCCGCCTCGGGTGCGAGGTCGAGCACGCCGGGGTCGACCAGGGCGTCATAGACGATCACGTCGGCCTGTATCAGGCCGCACAGCGCGTGCAGGGTCAGGTGGCCGCGGTCGCCGGGTCCGGCGCCGGCCAGCCAGACGTGTCCCGGCAGCATGACCGGGCAGGCGCCCCCAAGCAGCTGGCTGATCGCCGCCGCATGGGGTGAACTGAGGGAGGGCGGCGGGATTTGGGCTGGCATCGATTCATCATCAGAGGGGACGGTCTGGAGGTGGCGGATCTGCTGCACCGCAACTTATCTGGTATTTCCACGTCTGCCATGGGCAGTTAACTCTGGAATGATCGCCATCCCGGGCATAGATCAGCCGTGATCCCGGTCCGGCTCATGAACCACCACGTAGGAAGCGATATCGCGCATGTCCAACCTGATGCTGAACGCGGCCCGTCCTGTCTTCGAGCGTGCCGCCCGCGCGCCCGACGGCATGGAGCGCGGCCATCAGGAGGCGTCCGCGATCACCCCGCCCAGCAGGACCTATGCTCATCTGAGCCAGGAACGGGTGCTGACTGTGCATCATTGGACCGACCGGCTGTTCTCCTTCACCTGCACGCGCGACGCCAGCCTGCGCTTCGAGAACGGCCAGTTCGCCATGATCGGGCTGGAGGTGGACGGCAAGCCGCTGCTGCGCGCCTACAGCATCGCCAGCGCCAACTACGAGGACCAGCTCGAGTTCCTCAGCATCAAGGTGGCGAACGGGCCGCTGACCTCGCGCCTGGCGCACCTCCAGGCCGGCGACAGCCTGCTGGTGGGACGCAAGCCGACCGGCACGCTCCTGCTCGACAACCTGCGTCCGGGCCGCAACCTGTATCTGCTGGCGACCGGCACCGGCCTCGCGCCGTTCATGAGCCTGATCAAGGACCCGCTGGCCTACGAGCGTTTCGAGCGCGTGATCCTGACCCACACGGTGCGTAAGGTCGGCGAGCTGGCCTATGTCAACCATATCCGTCACGAGCTGCCGGGCCATGAGTTCCTGGGCGAGGATATCACGGCCAAGCTGATGTACTACCCGACCGTCACCCGCGAGGAGTTCATGACCCGCGGGCGGATCACGGACCTGATCGAGAGCGGCAAGATCTTCGAGGATCTGTCGCTGCCGCCGTTCGACCCGGAGCAGGACCGCGTCATGATCTGCGGCAGTGTCGAGATGCTGGCAGACACCGAGCGGCTTCTGGTCAGCCGCGGCTTCGACGAGGGCAACAACGCCAAGCCCGGCAGCTACGTGGTCGAGAAGGCCTTCGCCGAACGGTGACGCCGCCTGCAACTTCCAGAGCCGATCGGAACTCTCATGACCTATGACTTCGACCTGGTGGTCATCGGCGGCGGCTCCGGTGGCGTGCGTTGCGCGCGCATCGCCGCCGGCCATGGCGCCCGCGTGGCGATCGTGGAGGCGTGGCACTGGGGCGGCACCTGCGTCAACCTCGGCTGCGTGCCCAAGAAGATCATGGTGCAGGCGACCGAATATGGCGAATGGGCCGAGGACAGCCACGGCTTCGGCTGGGACATGACGCGCGGCGCGCATGACTGGAAGCGCCTGATCGCCGCAAAGGACCAGGAGATCGAGCGGCTGAACCGGACCTATGTCCGCCTGCTGGAGAGTGCCGGCGTGCGGCTGTTCGAGGGTCGCGCGCGCTTCGTGGATGCGCGCACCTTGGTCATCGGCCCGGGCCCGCTCGACCCGGACGCCACCGAGAGGCGCGTCACCGCCGAGCGCATCGTGATCGCTACCGGCAGCACGCCGAGCGTGCAGCCGCACATCGAGGGCTACGAGCTCGGCATCGTCTCGGACCAGGCGTTCCATCTGGAACAGCGGCCGGAGCGGATCACCATGGTCGGTTCCGGCTATATCGGCGTCGAGTTCTCCGGCATTTTCGCAGGTCTTGGCTCGGAGACCAGCTTGGTGTTCCGACAGTCGCTGCCGTTGCGCGGCTTCGACCAGGATCTCCGGGTGGCGCTCGACGAGGCCATGCAGGAGCGTGGCATCACCCGCTATTGCAACACCCAATTGCACCGGATCGAGCGTCGGCGCGGCGCGCTGCATCTGACCTTTACCGACGGGCGCGAGCTCGATACCGACCTCGTGTTTTTCGCCCTCGGACGGCACCCGAACGTGGCCGGGCTTGGTCTGGAGACCACTGGCGTGCGCACCGCGGACAATGGGCGCGTCATCGTCCGCGAGGGCGGGGCGGAGACCGACGAGCCGGGCATCTACGCCATCGGCGATGTCAACAATCGGCTGAACCTGACGCCGGTCGCCATCGCCGAGGGCCACCGGCTGGCCGACCAGTTGTTTTCCGGCACGGCAGCGCGCGAGTGGGATCTGGAGAATGTCGCCAAGGCGGTGTTCTTCTCGCCGCCTTTGGCCAGCGTCGGCTTGGCCGAGCATGAGGCGGCCGAGCGCGGGCCGGCCGACATCTACACCTCCCGCTTCAAGCCGATGCGCCACGCGATGAGCGGTCGCAACCGTCACGTAACGATCAAGCTGGTGGTCGACCATCACAGCCAGGTGGTGCTCGGCGTGCATATGCTTGGCGAGGACGCGCCGGAGATCATGCAGGGCATGGCGATCGCGGTCACGGCCGGCCTGAAGAAGTCGGATTTCGACCGCACCGTCGGTATCCATCCCAGCGCCGCGGAGGAGATCGTGACCTTGCGTAACCTGACCCGAACCGTCGGGCTGCCAAACTCCTGAGCGACCTGCTCGACGTCCTGCCGCTTCCCGCCCGGGAGGAGATCGCGCCCGGTGCGACAGTCTTGCGTGGTTTCTGCTCGGATGAGGTCGCGTCAGTCCTCGAACGGATACACGGCATCGAGGCCCAGGCCCCGTTCCGCAGGATGACCACGCGCGGCGGCGGCACCATCTCGGTCGCCATGACCAACTGTGGCACCACCGGCTGGGTGTCCGACCGCAGCGGCTACCGCTATGACGCCAACGATCCGCTGACGGGCCGAGCCTGGCCGCCGATGCCGGCTGCTTTCGCGAGCCTCGCCGCACGCGCCGCCATCGCAGGCGGGTTTGCATCGGCATCCCCGGACGCCTGCCTGGTGAACCGCTACGCTCCGGGCGACCGCCTCTCGCTGCATCAGGATCGCGACGAGCTCGATATCGCGGTGCCGATCGTCTCGGTGTCCATGGGACTGCCCGCGGTCTTCCTGTTCGGCGGGATGCACCGGCGCGAGCCGACCCGGCGCTTCCGCCTCGCGAGCGGCGATGTCGTGGTCTGGGGCGGTCCTTCACGGCTGGCGTTCCATGGCGTGTCGTCGGTGGCGGCGGGCGAGCATCCCCTCACCGGACGGTTCAGGTTCAATCTTACCTTCCGCGCCACGGGACGAGGTACTTTCTCTCCCGCCTGATTAAGCGGATAAAGGCGCCCCCGCGCGGCCGGCGCCGCCAGAAACCGGAATTCGACCGATGAATGCCTCGGCTGCCCAGAAGATAGTCCAGACGTCAACGCCAGCCTGGACGCCTGCAAGCTGGCGCGAGTTTCCGATCCAGCAGGCGCCGCGCTATCCGGACCCGGCCGCTTTGGAGGCGGTGGAGGCGCGTCTGCGGGTTTATCCGCCGTTGGTGTTCGCCGGGGAGGCGCGCCGGCTGAAGCAGCAGCTCGCCCTCGCTTCGGAGGGACGCGCCTTCGTGCTGCAGGGAGGTGCCTGCGCCGAGAGTTTTGGCGAGTTCACCGCCGACATCATCCGCGACACCTTCCGTGTGCTGCTGCAGATGGCCGTCGTGCTCACCTTCGGCGCCAAGGTGCCGGTGGTGAAGCTCGGGCGCATGGCCGGCCAGTTCGCCAAGCCCCGCTCGTCCGACGACGAGACCGTGGCGGGCCACAGCCTGCCCTCGTATCGCGGCGACATCATCAACGGCTCCGCCTTCACCGCGGCCTCGCGCGTCCCCGATCCGGGGCGGATGGAAACCGGCTATTTCCAGTCCGCCGGCACGCTCAACCTGCTGCGCGCGTTCGCCTCCGGCGGCTATGCCAACCTGCACCAGGTGCATCGCTGGAACCTCGGCTTCGTCGCCCGCTCGCCTCTGGCCGCGCGCTACCAGGACCTCGCCCAGCGCATCGACGAGACCCTCGGCTTCATGGGCGCCTGCGGACTGGCTTCGAACGCGCCGCAGATCAACGAGACCGAGTTCTACACCAGCCACGAGGCGCTGCTGCTGCCCTACGAGCAGGCGTTGACCCGGATCGATTCGACCACCGGCGAATGGTACGGCTGCTCGGCGCATTTCCTCTGGATCGGCGACCGCACCCGGCATCCGGACGGCGCCCATGTCGAGTTCCTGCGCGGCGTGCGCAACCCGATCGGCATCAAGGTCGGGCCGACCAGCACGCCGGATGGGTTGCGGCGCCTGCTCGACATCCTCAACCCCGACGACGAGCCGGGCCGCATCACGCTGATCAGCCGCATGGGCGCCGATGGTGTCCGACGCCACCTGCCGCCGCTGCTGCGCGCCGTGCAGCAGGCCGGGCGGCGGGTAACATGGCTGTGCGACCCGATGCACGGCAACACCATCTCGACCGCCTCGAAGGTCAAGACCCGCTCGTTCGACGCGATCCTGTCCGAGGTGCGCGGCTTCTTCGACGTGTTCGGCGCAGAGGGGGCGCTGCCCGGCGGGATACATATCGAGATGACCGGCCAGGACGTCACCGAATGCGTCGGCGGCGCGCACCAGCTGACCGAGGCCGACCTCGGCGATCGCTACGAGACCTTCTGCGACCCGCGGCTGAATGCCGAGCAGTCCCTGGAGATGGCCTTCCTGATCGCCGGCGAGCTGAGCGCGCGCCGGCGGGCGAGTGAAGCGTCATGAGCGTCTCCCCGCTGGACACCCCTACCATCGCCGCCCGCACCGACGCCTATTTCAACCGCACCCGGGCGATCATCGAGCGGTTCGGCGACCGGCGCGTCACCTACGCCTTGTTCCTGCGCCGTCCGGTGGTGGCCGCACCCCGGCTGATGACCGACTGGCTGAGTGCCGTGGCACGCGGGCGCGGCGTCGACATCGTCTGCGAGACCCTGTTCGAGGAGGGTGCCTGGGTCGGCGCCGGCGAGCCGCTGGTCTACGTCACCGGCAGCTTCCTCCATCTCGTCGATCTGGAAACCCTGCTGCTGCAGAAGCTGGGACCGCCCTGCGTCGCGGCCCACAACGCCTATCAGATGTGCATGGCCCTGCCGCGGGCCAAGTTCCTGGCCATGGAGGCGCGTCACTGCGCCGGTTTCGAGATGCAGGAGATGATGGCCTACGCCGCCTCGGTCGGCTCGACGGCGGCGCGGCGCGAGGGGGCGGCCGGCTTCATCGGCGGCGCCAACGACGCGACCGCGCCGTTCTACGGCGCCAAGGCCGGCTTCGGCACCATGCCGCACGCCCTGATCGGCTATGCCGGCAGCACGCTGCGTGCCGCCGAGATGTTCCACGAGACGTTCCCGGACGCCGACCTCACCGTGCTGAGCGATTATTTCGGACGCGAGATCAGCGACACGCTGGAAGTCTGCCGGGCCTTTCCGGAGCTGGCGGCGGGGGGCCGTATCAGCGTGCGGCTCGACACCCACGGCGGCCGTTTTCTCGAGGGGCTCGACCCGCAGGAAAGCTACGCGGTGCTGGAACGCCACACTCCCGGCACCATCCGCCGCTACCGCTCCGACGCGGAGCTGCGCTATCTGGTCGGCACCGGCGTCTCGGCAGCGGCGATCTGGCGCATGCGCGAGGCGCTCGACGAGGCGGGCTTCGGGCAGGTGCATATCGTGGTGTCGTCGGGCTTCGGCGTCGACAAGTGCCTGGTGATGGCGGACGCACATGCGCCGATCGACGTCGTCGGCACCGGCTCGTTCATTCCCGAGCATTGGGGCGAGACCTATGCCACCGCGGACATCGTCGCCTATGACGACGTGAGAAGCGTGAAGGTAGGCCGCGAGTTCCTGTTGCGAAAGATCAAGAACCACAACGGAGGAACGAAGTCTTGAGCGATGTGTTTGCCCCGGAGGATGGATTTCGCGTGCGCATCCTCGATCTCTCCGGCGCGTCGGAAGACAACATCGTCGAGGAGGTCAAGGGTTTCCCGACCCTGATGCATGCCAACGCATTCGCGCGCGCCTACGTGCGCGACAGCGTCGAGTTGTGCCGTGTGCCGGGTGCCTCGACACGCGAGATCCTGTCGTCATGGTTCGCGTTCGGCGAGGATGCCGAAGTCGTCGATGCGGGCGATCAGGGCTGGCGTTCGGTCAACGAGCTCGATGATTTCGCAGCCCACCCAAGCTCGGAGATCGAGCGCGACTGGCGCGCCATCGACCCGCGGCGCGACGAGGATGGCGCGCCACGGCGCGACGAGGATGGCGCGTTGGTCGCCCGTATCGACGATGACGACGACAGCGATGGGGGATTGCCGCATTGAAGCTGCGTTTCGCGCCCAGCCCGACTGGCCTGCTGCATGTCGGCAACGCGCGCCAGGCGGTGGCCAACGCGCTGCAGGCCAGGCGCTACGGCGGGACGTTCCAGTTGCGCATCGACGACACCGATCCGTCGCGCTCGCGCGAGGAATATGCCGATGCGATACGCGCCGACCTGCGCTGGCTCGGGCTCGACTGGGACGAGAGCTTCCGCCAGTCCGACCATGTCGCGGATTATGAGGCGGCGGCCGACAAGCTGCGCGCGTCCGGCCGGCTCTATCCCTGCTTCGAGAGCGAGGAGGAACTGCGCGCCAAGCGCGAGATCCGCCAGCGCCAGAAGCGTCCGCCGATCTATGACCGCGCCATGCTTCGCCTGACCGCCGAGCAGCGCGCACAGGCCGAGGCCAACGGCAAGACGCCCTACTGGCGCTTCAAGCTGACCGACGGCGCCGTCGCCTGGGACGACCTCGTGATGGGCCGCACCCAGGTCAAGCTGACCGCGATCTCGGACCCCGTGTTGATACGCGCCGACGGCACCATCCTGTATGCCTTCGCCTCGGTGGTCGACGACCTGCGCACCGGCGTCACCGACATCCTGCGCGGCGAGGACCACATTACCAACACCGGCGTGCAGATCGACATCGCGACGGCCCTCGGCGCCGATCCGAAACGCTTCCGGTTCGGCCATCTGCCCTTGCTGCTCGACGAGGCGGGCGGCAAATTGTCCAAGCGCTTCGATGGCCTTTCGCTTCGCGCGCTGCGCCAGGACGGCATCGAGGCCTCGACCATCGTCTCCTACCTTGCCCGCCTCGGCACCTCGGACGACCCCGAGCCGCTGCCCATCGCGGAACTCGCCGCGCGCTACGACGTGACCCACACCTCACGTTCGGCGGCGCGCTTCGACATGCGCCAGTTGTTGTCGCTGAACCGCCGCGTCATGCACGCGCTGCCGTTCGAGGCGGTCTCGGCCCGGCTGCCCGAAGCGGCGACGCCGGAGTTCTGGTCTGTGGTGCGCGGCAATCTCGATCTGCTGACCGAGGCACGGCACTGGTGGGAGGTGGTGGGCGGCAGCATCGTGCCGCCGCCGCTGGAAGGCGAGGGCGGCTTCCTGACCCAGGCGCTGGAGGTGCTGCCCGAGGAGCCCTGGAGCGACGAGACCTGGGCGGCATGGACCCAGGCGGTGCGGGAGGCATCAGGCCGGAAGGGCCGCGCACTGTTCCACCCGTTGCGCCTGGCTTTGACCGGGGAAGAGAAGGGGCCGGAACTCGGTGCCCTGCTGCCGCTGATTGGGCGTGAACGGGTCGCGGGACGGTTGCGCATGGCGGCGAGCTGAGGCCGCCGCCCCACCGAGCGGATGACGACGCCGGTCACGGCTCCGCATCCAACCTTTCCTACGAGATCTCCTATTGGGTAGAGGTCGCGGCTGCGCTGGATGTGCCGCCGACCGGCCTGAGGGCCGTCTCGTGTCACGCACCGGTCGATTTGGCCAGCGTTCGGCAGCCGACCTAGCCATTTTTCCTGCTCGACATGATGCCGCAGGGCGCGGCCCGGAAGACCTTGGCGGACAGGCTCGGATTGGAGGCGGAGCAGGAACGGGTCATGGGAATGCACTGGCCACCGCTGCTGGCCACGGATTTCGTCCACCGGACCAGAAAATTCATCGAGGTCGTAACGGACTTCACCCTGCTCGCATCCCGTTCCAGCGGATTGATCGGCAACTGGATGCGCATGGCGTGGTGCGTCATGGCCAGGAAAGCCTTGTGTCGGCTTGCGGCATCGCAGCCTTCGGTCATGTCACCACTCACGAGGCCTATCTCGCCGTCATCAAGTCGCTGACGACGGACCCGGAGCCGGAGGTGGTCGAGTATGCGCTTCGCGACCTGCTCGCCACGGCCGCAATACTGCCCTGCAGAGGCGGGGCGACGGCAGCATCCGGCTGACACCGCTCTATGATTTTGCCCCGATGCGGCTCGATACCC
>CAXSEE010000014.1:29347-37783 GCA_964235615.1 uncultured Acetobacteraceae bacterium
GCGGCGATGTGTCATGCGGCCACCGAAGGATTGGCGACGCTCGATCCGGCAACGCTGCTGCGGCGCCTGCGCGAGCGGACGATGCTGAACCACGCAAGCGTCGCCGCAGCCTTGCTGGATGCCAGGATCTAGCATGGCTCGCCTGACCCCGGGGCAGCAGCGCAGCCTTCGCCAGAGTTTCGAGGCCGGGGCGCGCTCCGGAGAGCTTCCGGTTGCGGATGCCCGCGAGATGCGCCGCATCCTGATGATGACCCAGACGGAGTTCGGCCGGGTGTTCCGGCTCACGGTCCGTCAGATCAGCGAGTTGGAGAACGGACGCGCGAAGCCGACCGTCGAGACGCTGGAGCGGCTCGGACAGCCGTTCGGGATGAGCGTCGGGTTCGTGCCTCGCAAGGAGACACGATCGCCAGGTCAGCCGCTCAGGACGCGAAGGTCCGGTCCGCGAACGGGAACCGGGCCGTAAGCGCCTTTTCCGCCTGCAGCCTGTCGTGCAGTTCGGTGGGGATCGGGCGGCTGCCGAAGCTGTCCCTGTCGATGAACACGCACACGGTCTCGGCCATCCAGCACAGCCGGTCGTCCGTGTCGCGATGGCCGACGATCTCGAAGCCCAGCGAGGACCGGCCGACTCGCGACAGCGCCACCCGGATCTCCAGCGTGTCGGTCGGCCGCATCGGGGCGAGGAAGGTGCAGGACAGAGATGCGAACACGATGCGCGGGCCATTGCCCCACAGGTCGATCGAAAGCCGGTTCTCGAACCAGTTCTCCACCACCTCGACGACGAAGTTGGCGATCCGCGGGGTGTAGACGATCCCGGCGGCATCGGTGTCTTCCGGCACGATCTGGCGGCGCTGCGAGAAAGGCACTTCGGGATGCTGCATCGTCGTCCTTCGCCATCGGGTTGATCAGCGACAACTCGTAGCGCGCAAAATCCGGCTTGTCTCCAGATTGTGATAGCCGCACGAGGGTCCGGTTGCGGTTGACCTGGCTCGCAGCAACCATCCAGTCTGTTCAGCCGCCGACGTCTTCACTCGATTGCCGAGACGGATCCAACCATGGCCATCCCCGATACCCCGCCGCGCTGCCCGATGACGCCGGACCAGGCCCTGGAGCTGCTCAGGCAGGGCAACCGGCACTATCTCGACGGCAGTTCGATCCGTCCGCATCTGCCCGAGCCCGAGCGGCGTTCGGCCCTGGCGCATGGGCAGCAGCCTTTCTGCGTCGTGGTCGGATGCTCCGACAGCCGGGTTCCTCCCGAACTGCTGTTCAACCGGGGGCTCGGCGAGCTGTTCATCGTGCGCAACGCCGGCAACTGCGTCGATCTCGCCGCCATGGGCAGCATCGGCCAGACGATTAAGCCTATCATTCCCGCGGTGCTTCGCGCCCGCAGGGACGGCGATGACGATCTGCTTGACCGCTCGATGCGGGTCAATGTGCAGCGGATCGTCGAGCGCCTGCGCACCACCGGGCAGATGCTGACCAAGCCGCAGCGCGAGGGCCGCCTTCGCATCGTCGGCGCGCGTTACGATCTCGATGACGCGACCGTCCAATTCTTCGAGTAGTCGGCCCGAGCGTCGACAGCCTGTCCTCGCGCAGAAGGATCCAGTCATGACCGATATCAAGAACGCTGATATGAAAGCCGTCGTGATCCATGAAGCAGGCGGACCGGAGGCGTTGAAGGTCGAGCGCCGCCCGATCCCTGCTCCCAGCCCCGGCGAGGTGCTGATACGCGTCAAGGCGTTCGGCCTCAACCGCTCCGAGCTGTTCACCCGGCAGGGCCATTCCCCTGATGTCAAGTTCCCCCGCATTCTCGGCATCGAGGCGACGGGGCTGGTCGAGCAGGCGCCAGGCGGCGAGTTCGACCGCGGCGACATCGTCGCCACCGCCATGGGTGGCATGGGACGGGCGTTCGATGGCGGCTATGCGGAATATACCTGCGTGCCGGCGGCACAGGTGCAGCGCATCACGACCGCGCTCCCGTGGGAGACGCTCGGCGCCATGCCGGAGATGCTGCAGACGGCGTGGGGCTCGCTGTTCACGTCGCTCGGTCTCGAAAAAGGCGAGCGGCTGCTGATACGCGGTGGCACCACCTCGGTCGGCATGGCGGCGGCGGCCATCGCGAAGAACCACGGCGCCTTCGTCCTGGCGACGACGCGCAACCCGGAGCGCGACGCGCTGCTGCGTGCCTGCGGCGCCGATCAGGTCTTCATCGATACCGGGTCGATCGCCGAGCAGATCAGGGATGTCTATCCGGACGGAGTCGACAAGGTGCTGGAACTGGTCGGGCCAACCACGCTGCTCGACTCGCTTCGCTGCGTCCGGCCGCGCGGGACCGTCTGCATGACCGGCATCGTCGGCAACAAATGGTCGTTCGACGACTTCAGCCCGATGGCCGCGATCCCGACAGCCGTGAGCCTGACCGTCTATGCGGGAGGTGCGGAGAATTTCATGCGGACGCCGCTGGAGGAACTGGCCGAGCAGATCGCGGCAGGCCGGTTGCACGTGCAGGTCGGCCGCGTTTTTCGCCTCGACGAGATCGTCGAGGCGCACCGATGCATGGAGGAGAACAAGGCGGGCGGAAAGATCGTGGTCCTGACCTAGAGCCGTTCAGGAGGCGACCCGCTCCGGCAGGCTGTAGCGCGTCTGGTCCGGATACCGGGCAGTAAAAGGCTGCCGCCAATCCCCGGCCGTGAAGCGTTGGCGTGCATTGCTCTCGATCAGCTCCAGCCGCTCCTTGTCATCCGACAAGACGCTCTCATGCCAGGCCGCGAGGAACTGGTCGTCGCTCATGCCCTGGAGGGCTGCGGCGCCTGGCGCCCAGTGGTTGGATAGTTCCGTCATGATCGCTTCCCCATGATCCGGCCACTTCCGGCTCTGGTAGCTAGTTTGCCAATCAACCGGATGTTGTGGAATCGAAATCGTAAGAAAAGGGATCAACCCCAGGTTAAACTTCTCGGTCGGCGGGTCGTCCGAGCCCGTCAGCGGATCCGGCTGCCGGCGTCCCTGGGCAGCCGGACATAGCCGATGACCGAGACCAGGGTGAGCAGGCCCGCGATCGCGAAGGCCCAGTGGAAGTCGCCGAGCGTGAACGAGGCGGCGTGACTGCCACGCAGGGCGGAGGTCACGCGAAGGCAGACCGCGCCGAAGGCGATGCCCATGCCGATGGTCATCTGCTGGTTGGTGCTCCACAGCGTGCTGGCAGGACCCTTCTGGGCGTCGGGGACATCGGCATAGGCGAGGGTGGCCAGCATGGTGAACTGCATCGAACGCGCGAGACCGTAGACGAACAGCAGCGCGAGCGTGACCGGCAACGGCGTCGCCGGCATCAGCAGCCCGCAGGCGATGGTGGCAAGGCCCGCGATGGTCCCGCCGGTTGCGGCGACGCGGCGAAAGCCGAAGCGCTTGAGGATCGGCGTGGTGAACGCCTTCATGCCGAGGTTGCCGGTCGCGGCGGCCAGCAGCAGCAGGCCGGAATGGAACGGCGACAGGCCGAACCCGATCTGGAACAGCAGCGGCGACAGGTACGGCACCGCCTCGATGCCGATCCGCGTGACGCCGCCCCACAGCACGGTCACCGCGTAGGTCGGCACCTTCAGGACGCTGAAGTCGAGCAGCGGCCAGGGGGTCCGTCGCGCCTGCATCACCGTGGCCAGGCCGAGCACGATCCCGGCCAGGATCAGCCCGATCGCAAGTGCCAAGCTTGTGGTCTGGCGGCTGGCGAGTTCGGTGCCGCAGAGCAGCGCGGTCAGGGTGGCGGCGCTGAGCAGGAAGCCGATCCGGTCGAGCGGCCGTGCCTGGCTGGCGCGCTGCTGCGGCACGATGACCAGCACGCCGAGGATCGCGGCGATGCCGAACGGCACGTTGATCAGGAAGATCCAGTGCCAGGACGCGTAGGTGGTGATGAAGCCGCCGACGGTGGGGCCGAGCACGGGAGCCGCGATGGCCGGCCAGGTGATGGTCGAGATCGCCCGCATCAGGTGCTGCCGCTCCGTGTTGCGTATCACGATCATGCGCCCGACCGGCACCATCATGGCCCCGCCCAGGCCCTGCAGGACGCGCGCCGCGGTGAATGCCAGCAGGCTGGCCGACAGCGCGCAGCCGACCGAGGCGAGGGTGAACAACGCGATCGCGCTGCCGAACACGGTGCGGCTGCCGAACCGGTCGGCGATCCAGCCGCTGACCGGGATGAACACCGCCAGGGTGAGCATGTAGGCGGTCAGGCCGAGGCTGAGGGCGTTGGGGGTGACGGCGAAATCCATCGCCATGCGCGGCAGGGCGGTGGTGATGATGGTGGTGTCGAGATACTCCATGAAGAAGGTGGCAGCCACGAGGTAGGGCAGCCAGCCGGGATGGCCGCCGGCGTCCTCGGTCGTCGTGGCGCTGCTCGTGACGCTCATGACCGTCCTGTTCTCCGAAAGCTTCTCATGAGGGCGGGGCAACGGTTGCGCCAAGCGTCGCCCTGACGCAGAAAGCGCCCATGCGCCAACTCATCCTCCATGACAGCCTGACCCGGAGCGACGTCGCCTTCACGCCGGTCGATCCCGGCCATGTGCGGTTATATTACTGCGGCCCGACGGTCTATGACCTCGCGCATATCGGCAACCTGCGCACCATGGTGGCGGCGGATGTGCTGGTGCGGCTGCTGCGCCGCCTCTATCCGCGCGTCACCTACGTGCGCAACGTCACCGACGTGGACGACAAGATCAACGCGCGCGCGCGGGCGAGCGGCGTTTCGATCCAGGAGCTGACCCGCCAGACGCTGGTCGACTTCCATGCCGACCTCGCGGCCATCGGCAACCTGCCGCCCGACATCGAGCCGCGCGCGACCGATCATGTGGACGACATGATCGCCTTGATCGAGCGCCTGCTCGGCTCCGGCCATGCCTATGCCGCGGAGGGCCACGTGCTGTTCTCGGTGCGTCACTTCGCTGATTACGGCCGGCTGTCGGGGCGCGATCCGGAGGAGCTGCTGGCCGGCGCGCGGGTCGAAGTGGCCCCCTACAAGCGTGATCCGGGCGATTTCGTGCTTTGGAAGCCGTCGCCACTCGACAAGCAAGGTGGTCCGGAGCTGCCGGGATGGGACAGCCCATGGGGACGCGGCCGTCCGGGCTGGCATATCGAATGCTCGGCGATGGCCCATCGCTACCTCGGCGAGAGCTTCGACATCCATGGCGGCGGCTCCGACCTGCTGTTCCCGCACCATGAGAACGAGCGCGCCCAGAGCCTGTGCGGCTATCCCGGCGGCAAGTTCGCCCGGGTCTGGCTGCACAACGCCATGCTCCTGGTCGATGGCGAGAAGATGTCCAAGAGCCTGGGCAATTTCTTCACCGCCCGCGAGATCCTCGCCGAGGCGCCGGCGGAGGCGCTGCGGCTGCTGCTGCTGGGGACGCATTACCGCAACACGCTCGACTTCACCCGCGCTGGTCTCGCCGAAGCCAGGCGCACGCTCGACCGCTTCTATCGCGCCCTGGAACGTTTCCCCGAGGCGGCAGGTCCCGAAGCTTCGCCAGGCGAGGTGCCGGAGCCGTTCCTCGCCGCACTCTGCGACGACCTCAACACGCCGCTCGCGATCACGGTGCTGCACGGCCTGGCCGACGCCGTGTTTGCTGGTGATGCCGGGGCGGCCGGGGCGATGCGCGCGGCGGGAAAACTGCTCGGCCTGCTGGATCAGGATCCGCGGGCCTGGTTCCGGCAGGGCGTGGATGCGGTCGCGATCGATGCCCTGGTCGAACAGCGGATCGCCGCCCGCAAGGCGCGCGACTTCGCGCTCGCCGACGCGATACGCGCGGCCCTGTCGGAGCAGGGCGTCGTGCTGGAGGACAATGCCACGGGCACCATCTGGCGGCGTGCATGATGAAGCGGCGGGCATGATGAAGCGGCGCGCTTGATGACGGGACGCGATGGGGGTGCCGATCTCGCGCCGATCGGCAACAGCCCGGTGGTGATACTGGTGCGTCCGCAGCTTGCCGAGAATATCGGCGCCGTCGCGCGCGCCATGGCCAACGGCGGCCTGTTCCACCTGCGGCTGGTGGCGCCGCGTGACGGCTGGCCGCTGGCCCGCGCCTGGCGCTCCGCCTCCGGCGCCGACCGCATCCTGGACGCGGCGACCGTGCACGCCGATGTCGATGCGGCGGTGGCCGACCTGCACCGGGTGCTCGCCACCTGTCCGCGTCCGCGGCACATCATCAAGCCGTTGCTGACGGCGCGCGGCGGGGCGGCGGAGTTGCGCGCGATCACGCAGCGCGGCCTGGGCTGCGGGATCCTGTTCGGACCGGAGCGGGCCGGGCTGGACAATGACGACATGGCGCGCGCGGACGCCCTGATCCGCTACCCGCTCAACCCCAGCTTCAGCTCGCTCAACCTGGCCCAGGCGGTGATGATCATGGCCTATGAGTGGTGGCTGACCGACGACGGCACGCCGCCGCGCAGCCTGATGACCAACGAGACGCGGATTGCCAACAAGGGCGAGCTGGAGAACTGGCTCGACCATCTGACCAGCGAACTCGATGCCTGCGGCTTCCTGCGCAACCCGCAGAAGCGCCCCGGGATGGTGCGCAACCTGCGCCATCTGTTCGAGCGTGGAGAGGTGACGCGCCAGGAGCTCAACACGCTGCATGGCGTGGTGACCGAACTCTCGCGCGGACGACGTCTGCACGGGCGCGACGAGGAGCCGGGGGATTAGGCCATGGCTCTGCCCTGGACCCCCCCCCGGCGAAGCCTTGAGAATCCGATCATATCCACGGATCGGTTTGCAAAGTCCGAGGCCTTTGGCGCGTCTGGGCAGAGCCCAGCCTGCTGTCAGCCGTAGCGATGACCCGCACTCGAGGGATGTGTTCGTCCCCGCATTGACTTGGCGACCAGCCGGGCCAAGGCCGGTCCGGCCAGAAGCACCAGTAGGAAGCGGCCCATCTGCATCGCCATTACGAACGGGACGTCGACGGGAGACGAGGCGGCGATGATCGCCACCGAGTCCGCGCCGCCGGGACTGGTGGCGAGATAGGCAGTCAGCAGCGCGATGCCGGCGAAGCGGTGCAGTCCATAGGCGAACAGGCCGCACAGCCCGATCAGCGACAGGATCGAGGCCAGAACCCTCGGGAGGGCATGGAAGGCGTTGCGCAGCAACGGGGCGGTGAAGCGCATTCCGATACTCCAGCCAAGCACGACGTAGGCGATGGCGAGCAGCCAGGGCGGCAGCACGATGGTCATCAGGCCAGTCTCGCCCAGCGCCATACCGGCGAACATCGGCACCAGCAAAGGGCCGCCCGGGATGCGCAACCGGATGCCGGCAATGGCACCCAGCCCCGCCAGCAGCAGGGTCTCGATGAGCGGGAGCAGAGACACCGGCGCGAACCAGGCCGTCGCGACAGGCCTGGCAGCGCCGGCAGTCCAGAAGCTGGCAACGGCAGAGGAAACGGTGGCGACGCAGACCACGCGAAGATATTGCGAAAAGGCGACGAGCTGCATGTCGGCGCCGAAGGACTCCGACATCAGGGTCATGACCATGGCAGCACCCGGCATCACTGCCCAGATCGCTGTGGTGCCGGGCAGCACGCCGAAGCGGACCAGGAGGGCGCCGAGTGCGAGCGATGCGACCAGCGTCGAGCCGATCCCGGCCAGGAACATCGGCCATTGGCGGGTGAGCTCGCCAAACAGCGAAGGCGGCAGCTTGGTGGCGATCATGCAGCCGACCAGCGCCTGCGCGGCGAGAAACATCGGGCCGGGGATCGAAACTTGGCCGGAGCGGGACGCGACCAGGATCGCGGCGGCCATTGGTCCGAGCAGCAAGGCAGCCGGCATGTGGACCGTCTCCAGCCCAACGACGAACAACGCCGATAGGCCGAGCAGGAGGGCGGCGCGGGTCACGCCGTGCCGAAGTCCAGATCCGCGGCGCGGATGACGCGCGAGATGCGCGGCAGGACATGCTCGATTGTCATCGCGTGCAGCTCGGCCGAGGCGCTGGGGCACGCATCCTCGGCCACCACCACGTGATAGCCGTGCTCCCAGGCGTGCCGGACGGTGGATTCGACGCCAAAGTTGGTAGCGATTCCGCTGGTCACCACCGTCGAGATGGAGCGGCGGCGCAGCACGGTGTCGAGTTCGGTGCCGGTGAAGGCGCCCCAATTCCGCTTGGTGACGACAAGGTCGCCGGGCTGCTGCAGGTCGTCGGCGAGCGTGCTCCAGTCAGGCGCGAGGCTGGTCTCGGGAAGCTGCATCGGTTGGTCCACCTGGCCCGGAGGAGCGTCGGAGAAATCCGCGGCGAAGGCGACGCGCACCAGGATCACAGCGGCGCCGGCATTGCGGAAGCGGACCGCCAGGGGCATGCCGACGATACCGTTCTGCAGGTCGATGAGGACCCGGGCGGTGCTCGTGGGGTCGAGACGGAGCATGGGGGTCTTTTTTGCAATGATGTGATGCCATAATTGGTGAGGCTAGCCTCTA
>CAXSEE010000015.1:0-37409 GCA_964235615.1 uncultured Acetobacteraceae bacterium
ATCATGCATTCGCCGATACAGGCTACCCGTGCTGGATCCCGCACATCCTGCAGCGTCTTCCGGCTCATAACCATGCGGTAGTTGCTTTACAGGCCTAGACTGTCGACTACCAGCTTGTGGAACCGATGGATACCGACCTCGGTGGTCTCGCGCCCGTCCGGATCATGGATGATACGGCCGGAGGAATATCCTATCGAGGCAAGGCCGCGCTGAACCGATTCGCAGAGATCCCGATCCTCCGCTCCGGTCAATGCGCCGAAGATGTCCGCACGGGGCTGGATGCCGCTCATTTCGGGCAACCGATAGATGTCCTGCCTGCCGGCGACCGACATCGAGAGGCCGGCCGGCGAGGTGAAGGAGCCGATGGTGAAGTTCAGGTCGCCCTGCTCGGCACTCATGCTGATGGTCGTGGTGGGAAACAGCCACCAGAAACGCATCTTATGGCCACCCTTCCTGGCGAGGCCACGCTGCGTCGACCACTGACCCGTCGCGTAGGTGCGATAGCTCAACATGTCGACGATCTCGGAGAATCCCGGATGCGCCGCACGGCAATGGTTGCACTCGAGGAAATTGTCGATGACGACTTTCCAGTTCGCCTTGCATGGAAACATCGAAACCAAGCTGTCTTGCGACCGCGGCGTCAGGTCGGAGCGCACCAGCTGCTTCAGCTCCGGTGTTTCCGACACCAGGTCGGCCATCATGTCGCCGGCGAGCTCCGCAAGCGGCCGGGCCTCCATATCGAGGTTGAAAAACACGAAGCAATCGGCGAATAGCTCGACCCGGACTGGACGAAGACGGAACTGCTCCATGTCGAAACCGGCCAGGCGCTCGGCGCCGCGGGCATTGCGCAGCTGCCCGTCGAGCTTGTAGACCCAGGCGTGATACGGGCAGGACATCGAGCTGACATGGCCGCGCCCGGTCAGCAGCAGATGCCCGCGATGCTGGCAGACATTATGGAAACCCTGGATCGCCCCGTCCTCGCCCATGACGATGACGATATTCTGGTCGAGCAGCTCGGCCGTGATGTAGTCGCCGGGCCGCTTCAGATCCCCGACCCAGCCGGCATAATGCCAGGTCCTGAAAAAAATCTCGTTTCGCTCCCGCTCATATAGCAGTGGGTCGAGATAGGCCCAGCCTGGAAGGCTGTTCGAGTCCGCCGGGTCGGCGGTGACCTTGATCTCCGAGAGTTCGTTCATCGGGCAGCCCTCTGCAGGTGTGCGATTCAGCAATCCAGGGTGGTCTCGCGTTCCCACTGCGTCAGGTGACGCGAATATTCCTCCCACTCGGCCGACTTCAGCTTCGCGTAGGCGCTCGCGAACCCGCGCCCGAGGCTCTCGGACAGCACCACGTTGGCGTCCAGCGCCCGCAGCGCGTCGAGCAGGTTGAGCGGCAGCCGCGGCGCATCCTCGGCGAGATGGCCTTCGGTATACATGTTGATGTCGAGTGCCGCGCCCGGATCGCGCTTGCCGTCGATCCCGTCCAGACCTGCCGCGAGGATACCGGCCTGCAGCAGATACGGGTTGGCCGCTCCGTCCGCCAGACGCATCTCGAGACGGCCGCCGCCCGGCACGCGTATCATGTGGGTCCGGTTGTCGCCGGAATAGGTCACGCGGTTCGGCGACCAGGTGGCACCGGACAGCGTGCGCGGTGCGCCGAGGCGCTTGTAGGAATTGACCGTCGGGTTGAGCAGCGCGCACAGGGCCGACGCGTGCTGAACAAGGCCGGCCAGGAACTGGTAGCCGAGTGGCGAGAACCCGAGCGGATCGGCCGGCTCCTCGGACAGGCAGGTCTCGCGGTCCCACAACGACACATGCGCGTGGCAGCCGTTGCCGGTCAGAGCGGAGAACGGCTTCGGCATGAAGGTCGCGCGCAGGCCGTGCTTCTCGGCAATCGAGCGCACCATGAACTTGAAGAACACATGCCGGTCCGCCGTGACCACCGCCTCGTCGAACCCCCAGTTCATCTCGAACTGGCCGTTGGCATCCTCATGGTCGTTCTGATACGGACCCCAGCCGAGTGACGCCATGCCGTCGCATATCTCGGCGATGACATCGTAGCGGCGCATCAGCGCGCTCGCGTCGTAGCAGGGTTTCGCGGCCTTGTCGGCGCCGTCGGCAATCCCCTCCCCGTCCGGCGAGATCAGGAAGAACTCGCACTCGACGCCGCTCTTCATCGTGTAGCCGAGCGAGGCGGATCGTGCCGTCAGCCGCTTGAGCGTGTTGCGCGGTCCCTGCTCGACCAGCGCGCCATGCATAGATAGGTCCGACGCCAGCCAACCCACTTCGGGCTTCCACGGGAGCTGCACCAGGCTCTGGGCGTCCGGCATCGCGACCAGGTCGGGATCGGCCGGCGTCATGTCGAAATAGGCGGCGAAACCGGCGAAACCGGCGCCGTTCCTCTGCATGCCGGCGATCGCGGAGGCAGGCACCAGCTTGGCACGCTGGAAGCCGAGCAGGTCGACGAACGAGATCATGAAATACCGTATGCCGCGTTCGGCCGCAGCCTGCGCCAGATCCATCGAGGAACGCTCCGTCAGAGATTGCTTCCAGACTTGCCCGGATACCAGTCGCTGCCGGCGATCGGGATGCGCGTCATCGCCGCCGCCTCCAGCGTGAGCGAGACCATGTCTTCCGGTTCGAGATTATGCAGGTGACTTTTCCCGCATGCACGCGCGATCGCCTGCGCCTCCATCGCCATCACCGAGAGGAAATTGGCCAGCCTCCTGCCGCCCAGGATCGGGTCGAGACGTGACGCCAGCTCGGGATCCTGGGTGGTGATGCCGGCCGGGTCACGGCCCTCGTGCCAGTCGTCATAGGCGCCGGCGGTGGTGCCGAGCTTGCGGTATTCGTCTTCCAGGTTGGGATCATTGTCGCCCAGCGCGATCATCGCCGCGGTGCCGATCGATACCGCGTCGGCACCCAGCGCCAGTGCCTTGGCCATGTCGGCACCACCGCGTATGCCGCCGGACACGATCAGCTGAACCTTTCGATGCATCCCCATGTCCATCAGCGCCTGCACCGCCGGACGGATCGCCGCCAGGATCGGCAGGCCGACATTCTCGATGAACACGTCCTGCGTCGCCGCGGTGCCGCCCTGCATGCCGTCGATCACCACGACATCCGCGCCGGCCTTGACCGCGAGCGTCACGTCGTAATACGGCCGGCTGGCGCCGACCTTGACGAAGATCGGCTTTTCCCAGTTGGTGATCTCGCGCAATTCCTCGATCTTGATCTCGAGATCGTCGGGACCGGTCCAGTCCGGATGACGGCAGGCCGAACGCTGGTCGATCCCCTCGGGCAGGTTGCGCATCTTCGCCACGCGCGGCGAGATCTTCTGTCCCAGCAGCATTCCGCCGCCACCGGGCTTGGCGCCCTGCCCCACCACCACCTCGATCGCATCGGCGCGGCGCAGATCGACCGGGTTCAGGCCATAGCGCGATGGCAGCACCTGGTAGACCAGAATCTCGGAATGCCCGCGCTCCTCCTCGGTCATGCCGCCGTCGCCGGTGGTGGTCGAGGTGCCGGCCAGGGTGGCGCCGCGGCCGAGCGCCTCCTTGGCCGGACCCGACAGCGCACCGAAGCTCATGCCGGCGATCGTCACCGGTATCTTCAGGGTGATCGGCTTCTTGGCATGCCGCGTGCCCAGCACGACGTCGGTGCCGCAGCGCTCGCGATAGCCTTCCAGCGGATAGCGCGAGATCGAGGCGCCGAGAAACAGCAGGTCGTCGAAATGCGGCAGCCGGCGCTTGGATCCGCCGCCACGTATGTCGTAGATGCCGGTCTCCGCCGCCCGCCTGATCTCGGAGATCGCATGGCGGTCGAAATTGGCGGACATCCGTGGTTCTGTGCGGCTCATGATCCGATCCTAGTAGGAATGCGCGTGATCGACATTGAAATGATACAAAGTCCGCGCCGAGCCGTAGAGGCGGAAATCGGCGGGATCGGCATCCTCGCACTGCGCCCGCAGCAGAAGATCAGAGAGCAGGGCAAGGTCATCGGCCGTCATCGGCTTCTCCTCGCAATCCGCGCCCAGGCCATGCACCGCGCCGCGTATGAACAATTTCGCCTCGTACAGGCTGTCGCCGAGCGCCTCGCCGGCGTCGCCGCAGACCACCAGGTTGCCTTCCTGGGCCATGAACGCGCTCATGTGGCCGACATTGCCGCGCACCACGATGTCGATGCCTTTCATCGCGATCCCGCAGCGCGCGCCGGCATCGCCCTCGATCACCAGCAGTCCGCCGTGACCAGTCGCACCAGCGGCCATGCTGGCGTTGCCGCGCACGCGCACTTCGCCGGACATCATGTTCTCGGCCACACCGGGTCCGGCATTGCCGTTGATGGTGACGTGCGCACGATCGTTCATGCCTGCCGCGTAGTATCCGGCGTGGCCGTCGATCAGCAGGCTCAGCGGCGCGGTGAGCCCGACCGCGAGCGAATGCCGCCCGCGCGGATTGAGGATGCGCCAGTCGGTGCGGTTGGTGTCGGGCGGCAGCGCGTGCAGGGTCTCGTGCATCGCGCGCAGGCTGGTCTCGGCGAGATCGATGATGTGCGCAGCCGACCCGCTCACGCCGCCCGTTCCCAGAAATACACGCGTGCCGGCTCGGGCTCGAAGATATGCGCGTCCTCGATGCCCGGAAGATCGACCAGGGCGCGGTATTCCGAGCCGAACGCGACATAGCGATCGGTTTCCGCCAGCACCGCCGGCTTGCAGGCGACCGGATCGCGCAGCACGCCGAAACCCGAGGCGGTGCCGACGACGAAGGTGTAGAAGCCGTCAAGCTCGCCGAGCGCGCTCTGCAATGCTTCGCCCAAGCCAGCGCCCTGGCTCATGCGCCATGACAGATAGCCGGCGGCGACTTCGCTGTCGTTCGCGGTCTCGAAGGCCAACCCCTCGTGGCACAGCCTGCGGCGCACCTGGTTGTGGTTCGACAGCGAGCCGTTATGCACCAGGCACTGGTCGGAGCCGGTGCTGAACGGATGCGCCCCGGCGATGGTGATGGCGGACTCCGTCGCCATCCGGGTATGCCCGATGGCATGGCTGCCGGACATCTGCGGCAGGCCGAAGCGCTCGCTGACCGCGGCCGGACGTCCCACACCCTTGTACAGCTCCATCCGGCTGCCGCTGCCGACCAGGGCGATTTCCCGAAATTGCGTTGTCAGCACAGGCCGTAGTCCCTCCGCCATCGACTGGGGCATTGAGACCACGATATGATCGTCGCGCAACCGTATTGTGGCGTCCGCGCCTAGCACACCTTGCAACCGCTCCAGTACGACGCCACGGTCCGCGCCGCCGGCGATGCGCAAGGTCAACTTGACCCGCTCGGGCGTCGGCTGTCCGTAGACCGCGAAACCCGCACTGTCGGGGCCACGGTCGCTCAGCACGACCAGCATCTCCGAAGTCAACCGGCCGAGTTCCGGCTCCAGCGATGGATCTTTCAGGAATAGACCCGCAATGCCACACATCGTCGAAAATCCATTTCCTGGTGTCCGGACAGGCTCCAATTGGACGAAAACCGACGAAAAGTCAACCCAGAAGCACGAAGATTTCCTGAGAAGAAATTTTTCGGGCAGGCTCATCCTGCCTGAAAATTTAGTCCGCCAGAAACAGTTCGGCGCAACGCAAGCTCAACGCCATGATGGTCAAGGCTGGATTGGCCGCCAGCGAGCTGGGGAAAACCGAGTTGTCGCAGATCCAGAGATTGGCGATATCGAAGCTGCGTCCGGAAGCATCCACCACGGCGGTATCTCCATCCGTCCCCATCCGGCAGGTGCCGATCGTGTGCGCGGATCGCTGCAGGGACCAGATATCGGTGGCGCCGGCCTCCTGCCAGATCCTGGTCATGAGCTGGACCGCGTGCTCGTCGATCGCGCGTTCGTTCGGGCCGTAGCTGAAATATATGCGTGGCTTGCGCATGCCCGTGCCGTCGGTCTCATCCGACAATTCGAGATAATTGCCCGCCTGCGGCATACACTCGCCGTTGATCCCCATACCGGCGACATGGTTGTAGTTCCGGATATAGTCGACCAGTCCCTGCCCCCACAGGTCCCGCCCGCGCGCCACGCCGTTCGCCCAAGTTACCGGCACGACGCCGAGGCTCTGCATCAGGTAGCCGGCCGCAAACCCGGCGCCATCGGCACGCACGGTATCCTCCGAGATCAGCGACGAGGGATAACCCTTGTTGCAGCGCATCTCCTGCTCGAACGTGCCCCAGACCTGGGTCGCGACGTGGGCCATGTAGTTGCGTCCGACTTGCCCGCTGGAGTTGGCCATGCCGAGATGCAGCAGCAGGCGCGGCGTCTCGACGGCGCCTGCACAAAGGAAGACATTGGCGCATTTCTGCCGGAACACCTCGCGCCCGACGCGATAGACGACGGCCGTGACACGGCCCGCCAGGTCGCGTTCCAGGTCATGCACGAACGCTTCCGGCCGTATCTCGGCGCCGGCGGCAACGGCCTGGGGCAGATACGTCACGTCCATGCTGGTCTTGGCGCCGTTGCGGCAGCCCTGATGGCAATAGCCGCAGTTCAGGCAGGCTCTTCGTTGCGGACCATCGGACTGCTGGAAGTCGCGGGAAACCACGGCCGCCGGCGCGTCGCAGGTGCGTATGCCGAGGGCAGCGCAGCCTCGCTCCATCGCCTGCGCGGAGGCGTTGCGCTTCACCGGGGCCAGCGGATAGCGGCGGCCCGGCTCCCACGGATAGGATTGCGGCCCCGACACGCCGATGAAACTCTCGACGCGCTCGTAATAGGGCAGCAGTTCCTCGTAGCGGATCGGCCAGTCCTCGCCGACCCCGAGTTCCGAGCGCAGGCGGAGGTCGCGCGGGTCCACCCTGGGGACGAACGCGCCCCAGTGCAGGGTCGATCCACCGACACCCGTGCCGCTGTTGTTGGCGCCGAACGCTTCCGGATTGTCGCCGGCGCTCAGGCGTTCGCCCATCCAGTAGATGTCCGTGCTGGTCTCGTCAGCCGGAAAATTCTCGGGGTCCCAGTTGCGGCCCGCTTCGAGCGCCACGACCTTCAACCCCGCGCGCGCCAGCCGGGCCAGCAATGGCGCGCCGCCCGCACCGGTGCCGATCACCACGGCATCCACGGTCTCGTCGGTGCCGTAGCGCCGCATCCTCTCTAGGTTCATGTCCGGACACCTTCTGGCTGTGGTTCCCAGGCTTCCCGTTCACCGATGCCGACCTGCTGGAAGCCGGTCTTCGGCTCGCCGTCGCCGCCATAGCCGATGCCGCTATAGCCCATGCGCGCCAGGGTCGCGGGGTGCGAGACATAGAGCCTGACGGCGTCCGACCGGAGATCCTCGAACCACAGCTTCAGCTGGCTGCCCGAAAGCAGGCGGGACCCGGCCGCCTCGACGCTTCCTTCCGCAATCCGTCCGAGCAGATCGTCCTGTGCCGCGGCATCGAGCGTCGCGAAGGCGCCACCTGCCGCCGCATCAAGCGTGTGCAGGGCAGCCTGATAGGCATCGGCATCGGACGGCAGTGCCGCGAACCGCCAGCCATCGCTCACGCCGGTGGCCAGGTTGGTGTCGATCCGTGCCGCCAGGTCGATGGCCGTGCCCGTCTGGGGCAGCACACGGTTCAGCACGGCGCGCAGCGTGACGAGTTGATCGGCGCCGATGGCGGCAGGCCGATACGCCGGATCATCCGGTTCCGCGCGGGCGAGAAGCAGTCCGCGCGTCCTGCTGCTGACGCGGCCGGACCTGATGAACGCCTGATACGATACGTCGACGGCGGGACCCATGGCCACCTGCCGGATGTGATCCTCGATCAGTCGCGCCAGCCTGTCCGGCCATTCGAGCGGCAGCAGATGTCCCGTATCAGGCATGGCGACAAGCCGGGAATGGGCGAAGTGACGCGCCATCAGGGACTGCTGCGCCTGCGGTCCGAGGTCGGCGTCGTCGGCTCCGGCGATGATCAGCGCCGGTGTCCGCAGCACGCCGACATATTCGGACCAGTCCTCCCGGCTGCCCGTCTCGAGCCATGCGCGCCAGGCGTTCGGGTTCGTACGCAGCACGTCGCCGACGGCGTGCTCCTGCGCGTCGGTCCCGAGCGGCTTGCCGCTGGCCTGCTGGATGAACTGGGTCGCCTCGGCCCGGCTCGCCTCGTCGCCGCCGGCAAACCAGCCCAGCATCCTCTGCCGGCGTTCGTCGCTCATCGGCTCCGGGCTCGGCGGCGATCCAGACACCAGCACCAGCCCATCCAGGCCGCCCAGTCCCTCCGCCCCGTCTTCCGCATTGCGTGCCAGCACGGCCGCAACCTTGCAGCCCATGCTGTGTCCCGCCAGCATCCATCGCCGTGGCGCTTCGGCGCGGATCGTCTTCGCCACGGTTTCCACCATTTCCGCCACCGCGTAGCCCGGCGACGCCGCAGCACTGCCGAAGCCGGGCAGGTCGATCAGCACGCAGCGGGCATGAGGATCGAGACGCCGGGCCAGATGCCTCCAGCTTTGCGCGCTGCCGCCGAGGAAATGCAGGCAGAATAGTGTGGGGCGATCGTCAGCGGCGGGATCAGTATGCGGCATTCCGGTAACCTTGCTGTGGATCTGAAGCGATCGTCGTGCCCGCCGGGCAGTTTAAGCGACATGGCTCGCCGCACTGCACAATCGTTAGCAAAGCTGCGTGATCAAGATTGCCAGAGGACATGCTGGCACGTATTCCGCCGGCGAAGTTGTCAATGGGATCGATACGCCATCATGAGAGCCAGCGCCGTCTCCACCGCCGCGTCGCTTCTGCTTGCGGCCGGGACCTTTGGCCAGGCAGGAGCGGCACAGGTGGCGCCGGCCGCAGCACCCGTGCCGCACGAGTTCGTCATCCGCGACTTCGCCACCGAAAGCGGGACCGTTCTGCCGCAGGCCAGGGTCATGTATGGCACCTACGGAACGCTGAACCGGGCCGGCGATAACGCGGTGCTGCTGCCGTCGCACTACATGGCCGACATGCACGGCTATGACTGGCTGATCGGCCCCGGCCGCGCGCTCGACCCGGGCAAGCTGTTCCTGGTCACCAGCGAGCTGTTCGGCAATGGCCGCTCCTCGTCGCCGAGCAACACGCCGGAGCCGTTGCATGGCCCACGCTTCCCGGTGATGACGATCAGGGACAATGTCAGGGCGGTGCATCGGCTGCTGCTGGAGCAGTTGCACGTGCGGCATCTGCGCGCCGTCATCGGCTTCTCGATGGGGGCGCAGCAGGCGCTGCAATGGGCGGTGCTGTATCCGGACTTCATGGACCGGATCGTCGCCACCTCCGGGACCGCGAAGACGTACGGCCACGGCATCGTCCGTCTCGACGGGCAGATCGCCGCGATCACCACGGATGCGGCGTTCGATGGCGGCGACTACAAGAGCGAACCGGCGAAAGGCATCGCCGCGACCTCCCTGGTCTGGCTCGGCTGGCTCTATTCGCAGGAATGGTGGCGTCGCGAGCTGTGGCGCGGCGACAACCCGCCCGGCACGACGCTGGCCCAGGCGATCGACCGCGCCGCCCGCGAGTTCTTCGAAGGTGCGGACGCCAACGACCTGATCCTGCAGATGCGCACCTGGCAGTCGAACGATGTCGGCAGGACGCCGCCGTTCAAGGGCGACGTCGAGGCGGCGCTGCGGTCGATCAAGGTGCCGGTGCTGTACATGCCGTCCGCGACCGACCTGTATTTCCCGGTCGAGGACGCGCGCTACGAGGCCGGGTTCATCGCCCACTGCACCTTCTTGCCGATCCCGTCGCTCTGGGGCCATCCGGCCGGCGCCGGCGCCAGCCCGGAGGATGCGCGCTTCCTGAACGCGCATATCGCGGCATTTCTTGACTGATTGTCGGGAGGTAAGGCTGGGCTCTGCCCAGACCCGCCAAAGGCCTCGGCCTTTGGAAACCAACCTATTAAAATGATTGGATTCTCAAGGCTTGGCCGGGGGGGTCCAGGGCAGCGCCCTGGCGATCGCCGATCAGTCGGCCCCGCGCGGGTAGATGATGATCGACAGGAAGGTCATCGGCTTGATCAGCAGCCGTTCCGGCCCATGCGGCGCGGCAGAGTCGAACAGCAGCGCGTCCCCGGGATGCAGATGGTAGGTCTCCTCGCCATGGCGATAGATCACCTCGCCGGTCAGCATGTAGATGAACTCGACCCCGGCATGGTGGAAGCCGGTATAGGGCACCGCCTCCTCGTGCAGGGTGATCAGATAGGGCTCCACCACCACCGGGCCGCCCAGGGCATGGCCGAGCAGGTTGTAGCGATGGCCGGCCTTGGAGCCGCGCCGCTCGATGGCGACGCCCTGCCCGGCCGGCACGAACGAGCAGTCGCGCTGCTCCTCGAAGGTCGCCAGAAGCTGGGTCAGCGGCACGCCGAGCGATCCGGCGACGGCCTGCAGGGTCGAGAGCGAGGGCGAGATCTGGCCGTTCTCGATCTTGGACAGCATCCCCGCCGAGATGCCCGCGCTGGCGGCGAGCTCTGCCACGGTGAGCTCGACGCGCCGGCGCAGCAGGCGGATCTGCGAGCCGATCGCCTGTTCCAGCGAGTAGCCCGGCGCGTTTGAGCCGGTCAGCAGCCCGTCCGATGATCGCATTCCGGACCGTCCATTCCCTGCCGCATTGTGAGGCAGAGGTAGCTTACAGCGATCGCTGATCCGGCGCGATGCCTGGCGCGAGGGCTGCTCCGTCGTCGAATTGCGACAGCCAGGCAACCGCCATGTCGCGATAGCGGGTCATGCCCTTGTATTCGACCAGGGCGGGATCGAGGTCGCGCAATACCCGGTGCAGCCGCTGGCGCCACTTCACCACCCGCGCGATCTCGGCGAGCGGCAGCATGTAGCAGCGGATCGAGAACAGGATCGCGTTCGAGCGCGGCAGCCGGAACAAGGCCTGCACCTCCACGCGCAGATGCAGCTTGGCCGAGACATTCTCCGGCGTGACCGTCGCCCGCTCCGGTCCCCAGACCGGGTAGTTCTCCGGCGAGGTGTCGAGCCGCGGGTTGATCGTGATGGTCCAGTTCAGGCGGCGCACCGGTCGGCCGAGTTGCAGCGCCAGCAGGTATTTCAGCGCCCGGTCGAACACGCCCATCTGGTGCGCCTTGGGCACCGGCGCGTGCCACTCCTTGAACGACATGCCGAGGTCGAAATCGAGCGACCAGTCGGCCTGCGTGGTGACCATGCCGCCATCGATCCAGAGATCGTCGTCGCGCTGGTCCTGCAAGGTGAAGTCGCCCTGCATCTGACGCGTGATGTATTCGAACGGCGGCATCGGCAGGCTGCCCGCATGGCCGAACGTGAAGCGGTCCTCGATGCCGAGCGGGCGGTTGATCCAGTGCCAGCGGTCGCCGTCGGTATGCAGCGAGAACTGGTCCGGATAATCCGCCGCGAGCGAGCGCATGCCGAGCTCCAGCATGTCCCACTGCGCCGGCATCATGTGCGGCAGCACCTGGCAGCGCTTCGGATCCTCGGCCAGCACGCGCGCCCGCTCGCGGCATTCCACGATGTAGTGCTCGTCGATGTCGAAGGCGTGCGCGAAGGCCGGCATCGTGTCGGACGGCACATGCGGCTCGATATTCACCGAATACATGTACTGGTCTTCGGCAAACGGGAACGGGAAGCGCAGCACGGTCTCGTCGCGGTTGCTGAAGCGGTAGTCGTCGCGGAAGCTGCCGTCGTCGCGGAACTGGATGTTCATCGTCGGTCCCTTACAGATCGAGCACCAGCGTATCGCCGAGCGCACGCGAGACGCAGGTCATGATCGACCGCCCGCCGGCGCGCGCCACCTCGTCCAATACATGATCGCGATGGTCGGGCAGGCCGTCCAGCACGCCGACCTGGCATTGGCCGCAGGCGCCGCCGCGACACAGGCTGGGCGCGTCGATGCCGGCGGCCTCCAGTGCCGACAACAGGGTCTCGTCGGCGGCGACCGGGATGCGCCGCTGGCTGCGTTGGAGGATGGCGAGGAACGCGGCGCCGCCCCGAGGGGCACCGAAAGTCTCCCGATGCAGCTTCGCCAGCGGCCAGCCCGCTTCCCGCGCGTTGCCGGTCACCGCCTGCATGAACGGCTCCGGCCCGCAGATATAGAGATGCGTGCCCAACCCCTCGCCGCCGAGCACGCGCGGCAGGTCGAGCGCGTCGCGCGCGGTGTGCAAGGTGACGTCGGCGTTTCGGTATGGCGCCAGCAGTTCGGCGAACGCGGCCGCATCCTCGCGGCGGGAGACATGATGCAGGGCGAACGAGATGCCTTCCTGCCGCAGCACCGGCAGATAGGACAGGAACGGCGTGATGCCGATGCCGGCGGACAGCAGCAGATGCCGTCGCGCGGGACGATAGATCGGGAACAGGTTGGCCGGCCCGGTGACGTCCACCGCATCGCCGGGCCGCAACTGCTCGTGCATGTACGCCGAGCCGCCGCGAGACTCCGGCACCCGCCGCACGATGATCTCCAGATGATCACGCTGTTCCGGCGGCGAGATCAGCGAGTAGGCATTCTTCCAGCGCCGCCCGTTGCCGTTCAGCGAGACCAGGATATGCGCGCCGGCGGAGGCCGCGGGATATGCCTGTCCGTCGGCGCGTTCGAGCGCGAACCGGCGCAATCCCGGCGATAGCAGCGCCGTCTCCCGCACGCGGGACGGCCAGGTGAGAGGCTGGTTCACGAGGACAGCGCCGCCGCGGCTTCATGCTCGCCCGGCACCTCGGCATCGGCCTGCACGCCCATGAAGGCGCCGAGCCGCTTCGAGAAATGATCGCGCACCATCAGGGTGGCATGGCAGCCGGAACAACGGACGATGCTGGTCGTGACCCGCTCCATGCTGGTGCCGCAATGGATGCAATGCACCCGGCGCGAGACGCCGCCGAGTTGCATCAACGAGAACTCCTCCCGGCTCATCCCGGCCGATCCGGCGAGGGCCGCCACGTCCCAGAGGAAGGCCTCCTCCCCCGCCGCATACAGGCGCAGTCCGATCCTCTCCTCCGCCAGACGATGCCGCAGCCGCGCCAGCAATTGTGGAACGGCCCTGAACAAGATGCTCGCTCCGGGCTCCTGCGCCGAGCGGCTGTCTCCGGACACGAGCCATGTTTCGACAGCGCCACCTTCGAGAACTGGCGGTGTCATGCGGTCGCAGACCAGCAGATGGGCACGGCCGACCGGATCGATGCGCAACGCGCCGTAGGTCGGACGGCTTATGATCATCAGCCGACCACCGCGAGCCGATGGCTGACGATGACGACCGCGACACCCGCGGCGAGCACCAAATAGGGCAGCAGCCCGGCCCTGCGGCGGACGCCGGCCTCGCCGAGATGCATGTCATCGAGCATCGCGCCCGGGAACACGCCGCGGTCCTGGATGAAGTGCCTGAACACGAACACCGGCAGGATCAACGCCGCACAGACGATCCCGGTCAGCAAGGTGCCGGCACCCCAGATGTCCGCGCCCAGACCGAGCAATGCCAGGTTGACGAAGGACAACACCGCACCGGCACCGAGCAGCCAGCCGGGCGCGCGGAACGGCCGCGTCCAGCCGGGACGGTCGAGACGATGGATCCAGCCGGCGTTCAAGTTCATGAAGTTGAAGATGATGTAGCAGACGTTCGAGATCGCCAGCACGAAGGTGTAGTCCGACATCATCAGCAGGACCAGGTTGAACACCAGGTCGGTCGTCATCGCCCGCGTGGGCGCACCGCGCTCGTTGGCATGGTTGAGAAAGCGCGGCAGCCAGCCGTCGAGCGAGGCCTGGTAGAGCGTGCGCGACGACCCGGCCATCGAGGTGATGATCGACAGCGTGAGCGCCAGCACCAGCATCACCACGATGACCGTCTGCACCGTGGGACCGGCGTGGATCATGCCGGCTAACGCGCGTGCGACACCCATGCCGCTGCTGATGTCCGGGGCCAGGATGCCGTCATAGACCGCCTGGGTCACCACATTGCCGTGCGCGTCGAGCACGGCCGGCGTCACCATCCGTCCCAGCCCGAGCACGCCCTGGAAGGTCAGCGGCAACACCGTGAAGACGAAGATGCAGAGCAGGCCCGAATACAGGATCGCCTTGAAGGTGTCGCGCCGCGGATCGCGGAACTCGCGCGTGTAGCACACCGCCGTCTCGAAGCCGTAGGTGGACCAGGCGGCGATGAACAGCCCGCCGGCAACCAATGTGACGCCGTGCATGTCCCAATTGCCGAGCCGCACGCTGCCGTCGGCAGCGCGGTCGAGCGGCAGCAAAGGCCGCAGATGCGCTACCGATACCTCACCTGTGAGCAGCGGCACCAGTCCGAGCAGAAGCAGCGGCGCCAGTGCCACGATACCGAGGATCATCTGCACGCGCGCGGCCCCGCTGATGCCGCGATGCTGGATGGCGAACGCGATCAGCAGCAAAGCAGCACCCAGGAAGAAGGTCGCATTCAGGCGCAGGCTCAACCCGGCCCGCAGCCAGCCGAGATCGAGCAGGGTGAGCTGCCAGTTGTTGATCGCCGCCGTGGCCGGAAACAGGATGCTGAGCACATAGCCCGCCGCCAGCCCGGAGCCGATCGAGAGCACCGGGGTCCAGGCCAGCCAGTTGCACCAGACCGAGAGCGGGGCGAACAGCTTGCCGTAGCGCACCCAGGCGATCGCGCCATAGACCGAAGCGCCGCCGGACTTGTTGGGAAACAGCCCGGCGATCTCGGCATAGGTAAACGACTGGACGAAGCCGAACAGGATCGAGACGATCCAGACCAGCCATGACGCGCGGCCGACGGTGGAGCCGACCTGGCCGATCGAGAACAGCACCAGCGCCGGCACGCCGCTCGCGATCCAGAACGCGCCGGTCCAGGACAACTGGCGTTGCAACCCGCCCGAATGACCGGAGGAAGCGACGTCCGCGGTCGCGGCCAGTTCTGACGGCATGGACCCTCCTTCAACCGACTTGCGTGCGCTTCTTCTTTTCCGGATCGTCGAACGGCAGGGCGTGCGCGATGCCGGCGATATGTCCGACCATATCTCCCTGGGCACTGGCCACTTCGAGCGGCCTGCCCTGGACGGCCGCACCGACATCCAGGCGCGCGATCGCCATCGAGCGTCCGGTCAGGCTCGACACCATGCCGCAGGTCACCACGCCGGCGTGCCTGCCATCGACCAGCACCGCGCTTCCGGCCTCAGCCGCGGCATCGCCTTCGAGCAGCACGCCGAAGATGCGGAACCGCTCGCGGCCCTTCAGCGCGTAATGCGCCGTCGCCCCGCGAAATCCGGTCTTGCCGGGACTGACGGTAAAATCGAGCCCGAGCTCCCAGAGCGAATCTCCAGGTGGCTCGTTCTCAAAGGGATACATCTCGGAATTGTCGTAGGGATAAAAGAGCAAATAACTCTCGACGCGGAGCAGGTCGAGGGCGGTAAAGGCGGTCGGCACGATGCCGAGATCGCGGCCCTGCTCCAGGATCGTGTCCCAGATCAGCGGGGCATCGGCCGCGCGGCAGAAGATCTCGTAGCCGCGCTCGCCGGTATAGCCGGTGCGCGAGATCATCACCGGCTTCTTGAACAACGTGGTCTGCATATGGTGGAAATAGCGCAGCTCGCGCAGGCCGGGCACGTGTCTATCCAGGAACTCGACCGCCGCCGGTCCCTGCAACGAGAGATCATGCAGGTCGTCGTCGAACAGCATGGCGACGTTGCGTCCGACCACCGCGGAGGCGATCGTCTGATGCCCGGCGCCGCTGCCATGCACCACCATCCAGGCGTCAGGGCCGGTGCGATACAGGATGCAGTCCTCGATGAACTTGCCGCCGTCGTTGAGCATCGCCGCGTAGGCCGACCTGCCCGGCGTGATCTTCTCGACGTTGCGCGTGGTCACCTCGTCGAGCACGGCAGAGGCGTGCGGTCCGACCAGATGCAGCTTCTTCAGGCCGGATACATCCATCAGCCCGGCGCGGGTGCGGATCGCGGCATGGTCGTCCTGCAGGTCCGAACGGTAGGTCCAGGCGGTGCCCATGCCGTTCCAGTCCTCGAGCGCCGAACCCAGCGCACGATGACGGTCCGCAAGCGCACTGGTTCTCCAGCTGTTGGTCATGGCCGTCCCTCCCTTATGATCCCGACCGCCGCCGCCGTGCAGCCTGCAACGTATTGCGCAACAAACAGGCGATCGTCATCGGTCCGACGCCGCCCGGAACCGGCGTGATCCTGCCCGCAACCCGCAGCGCCTCCTCGAAATGCACGTCACCTACAAGCCGGGGCCCCACCAGCCTGCTCCGATCGTCCCGCGTCACCCGGTTGATGCCGACATCGATCACCGTCGCACCGGGCTTGATCCAGTCCCCGCGCACCATCTCCGGCCTGCCGACAGCGGCGATCAGCACGTCGGCCTGCCGGCAGAGGCCGGGAAGGTCGCGCGTGCGCGAATGCGCCACCGTGACGGTGCAGTTCTCCCTAAGCAGAAGTTGTGCCATCGGCTTGCCGACGATGTTGGAACGCCCGATCACCACAGCATTCAGGCCGCCGAGATCGCCCAGTTCCGCGCGCAGCAGCATCAGGCAGCCGAGCGGCGTGCAGGGCACCAGGCCGGGCAGTCCCACCGCCAGCCGCCCGGCATTGACGACATGGAACCCGTCCACATCCTTGTCGGGATCGATCGCCGACAGCACGCGCTCGGCGTCGATCGCGGCGGGCAGCGGCAGCTGCACCAGGATGCCGTCCACCGCAGGATCGGCATTGAGCCGCGCCACCAGGGACAGCAATTCCGCCTGTCCGGTATCGGCCGGCAGGCGGTGCATCATCGAGTTCATGCCGGCGGCGACGCAGCTTTTCGCCTTGTTGCGGACATAGACCCCGCTCGCCGGGTCCTCGCCTACCAGCACCACCGCCAGGCCCGGCGCGGCCCGATGCGCGGCCACGAAGATCTCGACCTCGCGGGTGGTCTCGACCAGCATCCGTTCGGCGAAACCACGCCCATCGATACGGTGTGCGAGGCCGTCGGACATCTCAGTCCCCGAACACGACGGTCTTGGCGCCGTTCAGTATCACCCGGTCGTCGAGATGATAGCGGACGGCGCTCGACAGCACGCGCCGCTCGATGTCGCGGCCCTTGCGCACCAGATCCTCCGGCCTGTCGGTGTGGCTGACACGCTCCACGTCCTGGTCGATGATCGGCCCCTCGTCGAGCTCGGCGGTGATGTAGTGCGCGGTCGCGCCGATCAGCTTGACGCCGCGCGCATGGGCCTGGTGATAGGGTTTCGCGCCCTTGAAGCCGGGCAGGAAGGAGTGGTGGATGTTGATGCATTGCCCGGCCAGCCTGGCCGACATCTCGTCGGACAATACCTGCATGTAGCGCGCCAGCACGACCAGCTCGGTGTTGGTCTGCTGCACCAGCTTCCAGAGCTGCTCCTCCTGCGCCGGGCGGGTCGCCTTGGTGACAGGCAGGTAATGGAATGGAACGTCATCGAAATCGATATGCGCGTAGGTCTCGCGCGGATGGTTGGCGACGATCGCGGTCGGGATCATCGGCAGCTCGCCGATACGCCAGCGATACAGCAGGTCCACCAGGCAATGGTCGAACTTCGACACCAGCAGCATCACCCGGCGTTTCTGCGCGCGGTCGTGCATCTTCCAGCTTATCCGGAAGCGATCGGCCACGCCCTCGAAGCGGTGGCGGAGCCAGGTCAGCCGTTCGGCGCCACCCTCGATGGTGAACAGCACGCGCATGAAGAAGCGGCCGGTTTCGAAGTCATCGTATTGGTGCGCCTCGGTGATGTTGCCGGAAGCCTCGAACAGGCAGGTCGCCACCGCCGCCACGATCCCGGGACGGTTCGGGCAGGACAGGGTCAGGATGAAGGTGCTCAGCGCGGGCGGCTCGCTCATGGCGCAAATTCCGATACGGGAGGATCAGGCCAGAAGGTCACGCAAGTCTGGTGCCATACTCGGCGCCGGCCTGGAGCAGCCAGCGCAGGAGATCGCCGGCATAGGAGCGCGGCACGGCCACCAGATATCGGGGCGCCGCATCGGTCTGCCAGAGCGTGACCCCGATATGTCCGATCCGGGTGACGGCCGCGCAACCATGTCCGAATACACGCGGATGCAGGTCGACCGGCAAGCCTTTTGCCAGGGTATCGCGCACCCTTGGGCCGCTGAGTTGCAGCAGCGCCCGGCTGTCGCTCCAGTCGAACAGGCTGGCGGCGCTTCCCAGCGACTGGGCCAGCGCCTCCAGCTCGACGCCGGTGACCATCCATGCCTCCGGGGCAATGCCGATGAAGGCGATGCCGTCATGTGACGCAACCGCCGGTCCGGATGGCAGCTCGATGCCGTAGTGCCGCCGTATCAGCAGTGCCAGCACGGCTTCCAGGCCACGACGCGACGCGAGGCGCACGAGCAGGCCGTCGTCGAGGCGCTCGATGACGAGCCCGGCGGATGCGCCCTGCGAAGCGCCGGTGACGCCGGCGAAAGCCGAACGAGCGACCCAGGCGGCCTCAGCCATGCAGCCGCACTCCCTCGGGATCGACCGCAACCGGACCCGTTATCTCGACCAGCGTGTCGCCCGCCCGCACCGGATCATAGGCCCGCATACGCGTCCCGATCCGAGCCGGCCCGTCAGCTAGCAACGCCAGCCCGATCCACATCCCCAGGCTCGGCGAATAGACGCAGGAGGTCAGGTGGCCGCGATCCTGCGCCGCCGTCGGCTCGACGTGCAGTTCGACCAGATGCGCGCCCGCACGCGGCCGCGCCGCCCGATCGACCGGACGCACGCCGACCAGCCGCTTGCGTCCGGGATCGGTCAGCGCCGGCCGCGACGCCATCGCCCGCCCGATGAAATCCTTCTTCGTCGAGAGCATGCGGCCGAGCCCGAGGTCATGCGCGGTCACGGTGCCATCGAGCTCGCCGCCGGCGACATGACCCTTCTCCACACGCAGCATCGCCAGCGCCTCGGTGCCGTAAGGCATCGCACCCGCAGCCGCCAGCCGCCGCGCGAGCGCATCGCCGAAGCGCGCCGGCACCGCGAGCTCGTAGGCCAGCTCGCCGGAATACGACATCCGGAACAGCCTGGCGCGCACGCCGCCGCGCAGCGTCACCTCGGCCACGGACATATGCGGGAAGGCCGCGTTGGACAGGTCGAAATCCGGCTCGATCAGGCTGGCCAGCAACTCGCGCGAAGCCGGTCCGGCGATCGCCACCTGCGCCCACTGCTCGGTGACCGAAGCGAGCTGGATCGCATCCCGCGGCCACAGCACCTGGGCGCAGTATTCGAGGTGTCCCATTACCCGTGCCGCATTGGCCGTGGTCGTGGTGAGGATAAAGCGCTCCTCCGACAGGCGGGCCACCGTGCCGTCATCGAGCACGAAGCCATCCTCGCGCAGCATCAGGCCGTAGCGGGCGCGGCCCGGCTTCAGGGTCGAGATGGTGTTGGCATAGACCCGGTCGAGGAACCGCGCCGCATCCGGACCGTCGATCTCGATCTTGCCCAAGGTGGTAACGTCGCAGAAGCCAGCCGCCTCGCGCACCGCACGGGCCTCACGGGTTGCCGCCGCCAGCCAGTCCTCGCCGGGCCTCGGGTAATATTGCGCGCGCAGCCAGGCACCGGCCTCGGTGAAGACGGCACCCTGCCCCGCGGCCCAGTCATGCATCGGCGTGCGGCGCGTCGGGCGAAAATCCATCCCGCGATGGGAGCCGGCCAGGGCGCCGATGGTGACCGGCGTGAACGGCGGGCGGTAGCGGGTGGTCCCGGTCTCGGCGATGCCGCGCCCGGTCAGGCCGGCCATCAACGACAGCCCGTTCACGTTGGCGGTCTTGCCCTGGTCGGGCGCCATGCCGAGCGTGGTGTAGCGCTTGAGCTGCTCGACCGAACGGAAGCCCTCGCGTTCGGCCAGTTCCACGTCCTTCGCGGTCACGTCGTTGCCGAAATCGACGAAGGCCTTGCCATGGCGGCTCGCAGGCGAAAGCGGCGATTGCGTAACAGTTTCGGCTTCCAGCACCGGGACGGCAGCATCCGGACTGGGGGAGAAGCCGCAAGCCTCCGCCGCGGAAGCGCCTTCGCGCTGGCCATCGGCGAGAGCATCCGCCAACGTCAGCCGTCCCGAGGCCGCACCGGCAACGCCCATGCCCGCCGGCGGCGCGCCAGGCGTGAAGCTGCCGATTTCGGGATCATAGACAGGATTGGACCCTGCCTGGCTGGCCAGATGCAAGGTCGGCGTCCAGCCACCCGACATCGCCAGCAGGTCGCAGTGGATCATGGTGCGATGGCCGGCCGCATCGGCGATCCGGACGTAACGCAGCCGGTCGCCGCCGACCGCGCGCAAGACTACGCTTCCGGACAGCAGCTGCGCACCGGAAATTCGTGCCGCCCGCCGCATCGGGGCCGACGGCTCCGGGCGCGGGTCGACCAATGCCGCGACCTCGATGCCGGCCTCCGCGAGCTGGATCGCGGTGCGGGCGGCATCGTCGTTGTTGACGAACAGCACGGCCCGCGCGCCGGTCGCGACCGCGTGCCGGTTGAGGTAGCTGCGCACCGCACCCGCCAGCATGACGCCGGGCAGGTCATTGCCGCCGAACACCAGTGGACGCTCGATGGCACCCGCCGCCAGCACCACACGGCGCGCCTCGATCCGCCACAGCCGCTGGCGGGGCTGATGGGCTCTCGGCCGGGCCAGATGGTCCGAAACCCGCTCGATTGCTGCGTAGACCCCGTCGTCATAGGCGCCGAAGACCATCGTGCGACGCATCACGCGAAGCTCCGGGAAGGCCGCGAGCGACGCCTCCATCGAGGCCGCCCAGGCAGCACCGGCCTGCCCGTCGATGGTCCGCCCGTCGGCCAGCAACCGGCCGCCGAGCTCGAAGTCGCCCTCGCACAGGATGACCCTGGCTCCCGCCCGCGCCGCGGTCCGGGCCGCCATCAGCCCGGCCGGACCGCTGCCCACGACCAGCACGTCGCAGAATGCGGTGGCCTTCTCGTAGGCATCCGGGTCCGCCTCGCGGGACAAGCGTCCCAACCCGGCCGCGCGCCGGATCAGCGGCTCGTACACCCGCTCCCAGAACGACGCCGGCCACATGAAGGTCTTGTAGTAGAAGCCCGCCGCCAGCATCGGCGACAGCAGCGAGTTGACCGACAGCACGTCGAGGCGGAGCGACGGCCAGCGGTTCTGGCTATGCGCCTCGAGCCCTTCATGCAGCTCGGCCATGGTCATCTGGATGTTGGGTTCGTGCCGCGCGCCGCGATGCAGCTCGGCCAGGCCGTTCGTCTCCTCGATCCCGGCGGACAGGAATCCGCGCGGCCGGTGATACTTGAACGAGCGCCCGACCAGCCGGACCCCATTCGCCAGCAGCGCCGAAGCCAGCGTGTCACCCGGATATCCGAAATAGGCACGCCCATCGAAACTGAACCGCAGCGTCTGCGACCGGTCGATCCGGCCGCCGAGCCCCAGCCGGAACGGCTGCGACGTATTGATTACCCGGTCAAGCATCGCGGGCCTGCCGAACCATACCTATCGCATGCGTGCGGGTATCGCGCTCGGCCACCAGCCAGGACTGGCAGCCGGCCTCGTGATACCAGAGCTCATGCATCGGCCCCGCCGGATTGTCGCGCAGATAGACGTAATCGACCCACTCCGAGGTAGCCGACGCACCGCCATCCCGTGGCCGTTGCGGCTTCGCGTCGCCGAGATAGGAGAATTCCTCGACATTGCGCGCGCCGCAGAAGGGACAGTTCAATCTCAATGCAGGTTGGGCCGTGCTCCGGCCCCCTTCTCGTCAATGACGTGGCCGCTCGCGAACCGATCGAGGCGAAATGCCTGGGCGACGGGATGAGGCGTGTCGGTAGCCAGCAGATGCGCGAAGCATTCCCCCGAGGCAGGCGTCGCCTTGAAGCCGCCGTAGCACCAGCCGGCGTTGAGATAGAGCCCCTCGACCGGGGTGCGGTCGATGATCGGGCTGCCGTCCATCGACATGTCGACGATGCCGCCCCACTGACGCAGCATCCGGGCGCGGCCGATGGCCGGCATCAGCGCCATGCCGCCTTCGCAGACATCCTCGACCACGGCGAGGTTGCCGCGCCGGGCGTAGGAGTTGTAGCCGTCGATATCGCCGCCGAACACCAGGCCGCCCTTGTCGGACTGGCTGATGTAGAAATGCCCGGCGCCGAAGGTGACCACGCAATCGATGAAGGGCTTGAGCCCTTCGGAGACGAAGGCCTGCAGCACGTGGCTCTCGATCGGCAAGCGCAATCCCGCCATCGCGGCGACGCGCGAGCTGTCGCCGGCGCAGGCGAGGCCGATGCGATCAGCGCCGATGAAGCCGCGGCTGGTCTCGACGCCGACGGCGCGGCCAGCCTCGACGCGTATGCCGGTGACCTCGCACTGCTGGATCAGGTCGACCCCGCGCTGGTCGGCGGCGCGTGCGTAGCCCCAGGCGACGGCGTCATGGCGCACCGTGCCGCCGCGTGGCTGGAGCAGGCCGCCGCGTATCGGGAAGCGGGCGTTGTCGTAATCCAGGAACGGCAGCTTGCGGCGCACGGCGGCCGCGTCGAGCAGTTCCGCGTCGATCCCGTGCAGGCGCATGGCGTTGCCGCGACGGGCATAGCCATCCCGCTGCGCATCGGAGTGGAACAGGTTCAGCACGCCGCGCTGGCTGACCATGGCGTTGTAGTTGATGTCCTGCTCCAGGCCTTCCCAGAGTTGCAGGGAGCGCTCGTAGAACGGGATGTTGCCGGGCAGGCCGTAGTTCGAGCGGATGATGGTGGTGTTGCGCCCGACATTGCCGGAACCGATCCAGCTTTTCTCCAGCACCGCGATGTTTCGCATGCCGTAGCGGCTGGCGAGGTAATGCGCCGTTGCCAGCCCATGCCCGCCGCCGCCGACGATAATGATGTCGTAATGGGCGGCTGGTGCCGGTTCGCGCCAGACCGGTGTCCAGCCGCGTTGTCCGCGCAGAGCCTCGCGCATCACCGAGACGATTGAATATCCCATGGGTGTTTTCGTAGACGGAACCGCGCCAGGAATCTGTATAAGTTTTTCTTATAGAGTTCAGTGAAGGCTCAGCTCAGGCGGCGGCGGCTGGTTCGTCGGCTGCGGGATGCGGCTGCCCGTCTCGATGATCGTGGCGTCGCGCTTGGGGTCGCGGGTCGTGTAGGGCAGGTTCAGGCTGCTGGCGAGAAGCTGGTAATAGCGGTCGCCGGTGAGGTCGATCGGGCCGGGGCCGCTGCACTCGCCGACGGCGGTCGGGAACGGCGCGGACCGCGTGGGATAGTCGTAGAGACGATGGACGCAGGCGGCCTGGGTCTCTCCCGGCTGTCGTATCGGCCCGTTGGCACATCCGGCAAGTCCTGTCAGGATCATAACAAGCAATGGCAAGCCGCGCATGAAAGCCTCCGGAAGCAAACTCTTCCGCATATGGGACGGCATCCGGTAGCGGCATCATCCATGGAGAGACATCTTGATCGAACTCTATACCTGGAAGACGCCGAACGGGCGGAAGGTCTCGATCATGCTGGAAGAACTGGGCATGCCCTACAGCGTGCATCCAATCGATTTCTCCAAGAAAGCGCAGTTCTCGCCCGCGTTCCTGGCGATCTCGCCGAACAACAAGATCCCGGCGATCGTCGATACCGATGGCGTGGACGGGCCGGTGTCGGTGTTCGAGAGCGGCGCCATCCTGACCTATCTCGCCGAGAAGAGCGGCCGTTTCCTCGCCCCTTCCGGTCCCGAGCGGTTCAAGGCGCTGGAGTGGCTGCACTGGCAGATCGGCGGTCTCGGCCCCATGCTCGGCCAGCTCGGCTTCTTCGCCCTGATGTCGAAGGAGAAGGTCCCGGCGGCGATCGAGCGCTTCACGACCGAGGCGGACCGCCTGCTCGGCGTGATGGAGCGCAGGCTGACGACATCGCCCTATCTGGGTGGCGAGAGCTACTCGATCGCCGATATCGCGGCCTACCCCTGGATGTTCGGCGCTACCTCGATGATGGCGGCCGCCCTCGGCGAAAGCCTGGCCAACAAGCCCGGCATCGATGGCTGGATGGCCCGCGTCGGCGAGCGGCCCGCGGTCAAGGCAGGAATGCTCGTACCGGAATGACTCAACAGGCACTGTGAAGCCTCCAGCTAGATGAAGCTCGGGGCGGAGAAGCTCCCGTTCGACCTGCGCGCGCTGGAGGTGTTTCTTGCCCTCTGCGAGACCAAGACGATGGTTGCCGCCGCGCGCCAGCTCGGCCTGACCCAGCCCGCCGTGTCGCAGGTCATCGCGGAGCTGGAGACACGCATCGGCGTGACCCTGTTCGACCGGCTGATGCGCCCGCTGGCCCTGACCCCGTCCGGCCTGATGCTGCGTGACCGGGCCGCATTCCTGCTGTCCGAGGCCAGGCAGATCGAACCCCTGCTGCGACAGGGCAGCGACACCAGGCTGTTGCTGGTGCGCATCGGCCTGGTGGACAGCCTGCAACGGGCGGTGCTGCCGGCGCTGGCGGCCGATCTCGCCGGGCGGGCGACGCAGGCGATCTTCCTGTCCGGCCTGACCGCGTCGCACAGCACTGCCCTGCTGACCCGTCAGATCGACCTGTCGCTGGGTGTCGACGACCTCGCCGACATCCAGGGACTGGAGCGCTGGCCACTGATCGAGGAGCCGTACGTGCTGCTCTGCCCAGCCGGACAGGCACCCCCGCAGAGCGTGGAGCAGATGGGCGAGCTGGCCTCCCGGCTCCGCTTCATCCGCTACACGGCGCGTTCCGGCACCGGCGTGGACATCGAGCGGCATCTGCGGCGGCTCCGTCTCGAGCTGCCGCCCGGCCAGGAGTTCGACACGCCGTTCGGGGTCAGCGAGGCGGTGGCGACGGGACAGGGCTGGGCGGTCAGCACGCCGCTCTGCCTGCATGAGGCGGCGATCGATCCCGGCCGGGTGTCTTGCCATCGGCTGCCGGGTCCCGGGCTCGCCCGGCGGCTGACGCTGATCGCGCGGGCGCGGGAGCTTGGCACGCTGCCACGCTCCATCGCCGACAAGGTCAGGCATGTGCTGGTGGAAGGATGCCTGCCGCGTATCCTAGGCACGGATCCCTGGCTCGAAGGCCAGATCACCGTGCCGTAGGTTCGGACGAAGCAGCTTTGCGGGTTACTGGCAGCCTAGGGGTTACTGGCAGTTTGGGGCATGCCCGCCGGCTTCGCGTTCGATGCGCCGATATAACGATACACGATCGGCGTGCCGACACCGGTCGTATAGTTGAAGGTGGGGCCGAACTTGGCGTTCGTCACGACACCGTTGTAACCGGAAGTGACGCGATGGAAGACCGTCTGCGGCAACTGCAATGCGCCGCCGTAGATCTTCTGGGTTGCCGAGGCCGAGTAGATATAGTTGTTCAGGTTGCCCATGCGTCCGTGCTGCTCGATCAGCAGGGCGGTGGCGCCTGCCAGCTCGGGCGATGACACGCTGGTACCGATCAGGCCGTAGAATGTGCCGTTGATGGCGACGATGACGTAGGAGCGCTGGGTGTTGCCGTAGCCGTCGATGGACCGGTCGCCGCCGTTGCAGGGAAGCTTGGAGAGGCCGGCCGGACAGCCGCCGACCTGCATGCCGATATCCGGCAGAGCTCTCTGGGTCGTGGAACCGGTGTCGCTCAGGCTCTGGTAGGACGGCCGCGCGAAGATCGTGCTGAGCCCGCCGCCGGCACCCCAGGAACCACCGGAAACGGTCGCGCCGAGGCCGTAGATGTCATAGGGGATTTCCGGATCGGACCAGGCATTCTCGCCGACATAGGCGGAGTTGAGCGAGCCGGCCGTGTGTGTCGTCACCACGTTGGTGCCGCCGACCGCGGTCACGGCGCTGTCCGCCGCCGGTTCCGACACGCTCGGGATGAAGGTCCCGTTGGTGCCGTTCAGCACGTAGTTGGAGGTCGGGCATTCCAGGCCGGCCTCGTCGCCGGAACTGGCCAGGAAGCTGATGCCCTGCGTGTTGCCCTGCTGGAACAACTCGTGCTGGATGTTGATGATGTAGGTGTTCTCGGCATAGGGCAGTTCGCAACCGCCGAAGGACGAGCTGACCACATCCGCCTCGTTGGCTTCGTCGATGGTGATATAGCCGGAGACGACGCTCTGGTCGGACAGGTCGGGGATGTCGTACAGCACCACGTGCGAGCCTGGAGCACCGGTGAGCGACTCCTGCACATCGAGCGAGGCCTCGTCGAGTGCGGGGCTGCTAGTGGTGGCGCCGCCGTTGACATAGACCCGCTTGTACAGCGTCGGATCGGCCACGCCGGCGTTCTGGCTGAATTTCTCGTGGTCGAACACCGCCTTGACGTCGCTGTCGTAGATATCGCTCGACATCAGGATGCCTATGGTGGTGCCGGTGCCGTCCAGGCGCTGGCTCTTGCCGCCGACCGTCACCTTGGTCTGATACGACGGATACTGGTAGGCCTGCTTGAGGTCGGTGAACCAGTAGCCGCCGGTGGTCGACATGCGGTTGTCCGCGGCGGCGAAGGGGACTGCCACGCCATCCACACGGCGCGAGTAGGTGTGCGCGGTGCTGGTGTTCGGCGAGAAGTCGAGCACCACCGCGCCGGCCTTCGTGGCGGCATCGGTGAGCGTCGGGGTCTGGGCGGCGATCATGCGCCGGTGTCCGTCCGGCGCAACGCCCATCATCAGGCTGGTGCCCAGCACCTTGTTGACCAGAGCCGTGCTGCCGGTCAGGTGCAGGCTGCGCGAATGCGCCTCGACAGTCAGTCCCTGGACCGCATAGCTGGTGGCGACCCGGCTCACCGTCGCCGCATCGGGACCGAAACGCTGGGCGAATTGCTGCGGCGTGATCCATTGGTGGAACGACGGCGATGCCGGATCATGCTGCGCCTTGAGCAGCGCCTCGAGGCCGGCGTGGTCGCGCAACGGCAGGATGACGTCGAAGCCGACGGACTGAGCGGGTGCCACGGCGGACACCAGTTGCATCGTCGCGGCATGGGCAGACGCTGTGGCGGCCAAACCTGCCGCCACCAGCGATACAGAGAGTCCAGTCAGGCGCATATTCAGGTTCCGCTCAGGATGTGAGTGAACATGTCCTGTACATTAAATCTCTCAAAATGTCTTTATTGTGAACACGGCGACATTATTGCGTTGCCGTGACCATAACACGTGCCACCGCTTCTGCCGCGCGGATGCCATCGACGCCGGCGGAGAGGATGCCGCCCGCATAGCCTGCCCCTTCCCCAGCCGGGAACAGGCCGGACGTGTTCACGCTCTGGCCATCGTCGCCGCGCGGGATGCGCAACGGCGACGAGGTGCGCGTCTCCACCCCGGTCATCACCGCATCCTCGAGGGCGAAGCCGCGTATCCGCCGGTCGAACTGCGGCAACGCCTCGCGGATGGCCTCCACCGCATAATCGGGCAGGCACGCCGCGAGATCGGTCGGCGTGACGCCCGGCTTGTACGAAGGGATCACGCCGCCCAGGCTGGTCGAGGCCCGTCCGGCCAGGAAGTCGCCGACACGCTGCGCCGGCGCGTGATAGCCGCGGCCTCCCGCCTCGAAGGCTTTCGCCTCCCAGTATCGCTGGAAGCCGATCCCGGCCAGCGGGCCCTCGGGATCGGCGCCGCCATGGGGACGGAAATCCGCCGGCGTCAGCCCGACCACGATCCCGGCGTTCGCGTTGCGCTCGGCACGCGAATACTGGCTCATGCCGTTGGTCACCACCCGGCCGGGCTCGGACGCCGCCGCGACCACCGTGCCGCCGGGACACATGCAGAAGCTGTAGACGCTGCGTCCGTTGGCTGCGTGATGCACGAGCTTGTAGTCGGCGGCGCCGAGCCTGGGATGTCTCGCGGCATCGCCGAAGCGCGCGGCATCGATCAGCGACTGCGGATGCTCGATGCGCACCCCGATCGACAGCGGCTTGGCGATCATCGCCACACCGGCCGCATGGATGGCCTCGAAGCTGTCCCGGGCACTATGGCCGATGGCCAGGATCACCTGGCCGGTCTCGATCACCGAGCCATCCTGCAGCCCGAGGCCGACGATCCGGCGCTGGCCTTCGCGCGTGCCGGCGATGTGCAACCCGGTCACGCGGGTCTCGAAGCGGTACTCGCCGCCGAGCTCCTCGATGCTCCGGCGCAGGCTCTCGACCATGCTGACCAGCCGGAAGGTGCCGATATGCGGCTTGGCGGCGGACAGTATCTCCTCGGGTGCTCCGGCGCGGACGAACTCCTCCAGCACCTTGCGGCCATAATGGTGCGGGTCACCGATCTGGCTGTACAGCTTGCCGTCGGAGAAGGTGCCGGCGCCGCCCTCGCCGAACTGCACGTTGCTCTCGGCGGTCAGCTCGCCGCGGCGCCAGAAGGCGAAGGTGTCGACCGTGCGCCGGCGCACCAGCCGGCCCCGCTCGAGGATGATCGGCCGCAGTCCCATCTGCGCCAGCACCAGGGCCGCCAGCAGCCCGCACGGGCCGGCGCCGATCACCACCGGACGATGCGCCGGCGGCCGGGCGGGTGAAGCGACGAAGCGGTAGCGCGTGTCCGGCGTCGCGATCAGCTTGGCGTCATGGCAGCGGGCCAGCACCGCCGCCTCGTGGCGGAGCTCCAGGTCGACGTGATAGACGAGGCTGATCGCGCCGCGCTTGCGTGCGTCATGGCCGCTGCGGGCGATGCTCAGCGAGATCAGCTCGTCCGTCTCCAGGCCGAGGCGTTCGATGACCGCCTGGCGGAGCGCGTCCGGACCATGGTCGAGGGGCAGCTTGAGTTCATTCAGTCGCAGCATCCGGCGCTCTGTAACCCAGCCATGCAGTGACCCGCCACCCCGATCATCGCGCTACCATCCTGCCGCCCGATCTCGTATCGAAGCGGCGGCAACGGTTCCGGACGGCGAGGTCATGACGCGAGCGCCTAACCATAACGACCCCAAGCTTGATCATGGACACGGGCATGATCATGAGCACGGGCATGATCATGGCGGTGGCGGCCACCGGCATGGACCGGGCGGCCATCACCATGCGCCGGCGAGCTTCGGACGCGCCTTCGCCATCGGTATCGCCGTGAATGTCGCCTATGTCGCCGGCGAGGCGGTGTTCGGCGTGCTGGCGCACTCGCTCTCCCTGCTTGCCGATGCCGGGCACAATCTCGGCGACGTGCTCGGACTGGCCACCGCCTGGATCGCCGAGAGCCTCGGCCGGCGGCTGCCCTCGAGCCGCTTCACCTACGGCCTGCGCCGCTCCTCGATCCTGTCGGCGCTGAGCAACGCGGTCGTGCTGCTCGTCGTCACCGGCGGCATTGCCTGGGAGGCGGTCCGCCGGCTGATCACGCCGGAGGCGGTCGCCGGCAACATCGTCATGATCGTCGCCGGCGTCGGCATCCTGGTCAACGGCGGCACGGCGCTGCTGTTCGCCTCGGGCCGCCGCGGCGACCTGAACATACGCGCCACCTTCCTGCACATGGCCTCGGACGCGCTGATGGCGCTCGCCGTGGTGGTCGCGGGGGCGCTGATCTGGTTCACGGGCTGGCTGTGGATCGACCCGGTGATCAGCCTGCTGGTGGCCGCGGTGATCGTCGCCGGCACCTGGTCGCTGCTGCGCGGCTCGCTCGACCTCGCGCTGGACGCCGTGCCTCCCGGCATCGACAGCGCCGGGGTGGAGCGTTTCCTGCGCCAGCTTCCCGGCGTCATCGACGTGCACGACCTGCACATCTGGGGCATGTCGACGACCGAGACCGCCCTTACGGCGCATCTGGTCCGGCCCGACCTGCCCACCGATGACGCGCTGCTGCACCGTGTCGCCGAGGACCTGCGCCGTCGCTACGGCATCGGGCACGCGACCTTCCAGATCGAGCATGGGCAGGCAGGTCCCTGCGCGCTGGCGCCGGCGGGCACGGTCTAACCCTGCCGATGAGCCAGTTGCTGAAGCTGGGCTGGGGCAGCGTCGCCGTCAGCCTCATCGCCTTGTCGCTGAAATACGCGGCCTACGCGGTGACCGGCAGCGTGGCGCTTTATTCCGACGCGATCGAATGCATCATCAACGTCGTCGCCGCGGGGGGCGGCGTGCTGGCGCTGTCGGTCAGCGCCAGGCCGGCTGACGCCAACCACCCCTACGGCCATTACAAGGCGGAATATCTGTCGGCGGTGGCGGAAGGCGTGCTGGTGCTGCTCACGTCGTTCGCGATCGCCCATCAGGCCTGGCTCGGCTGGCAGCATCCGCATATGCCGCGCGCGCCGATACAGGGCATCGCCCTCAACGCCGCCGCCGGCGTGCTGAACTGCGCCTGGGCGCTGCTGCTGACCCGGGTCGGCCGCCGCCGGCGCTCGCCGGCATTGGCCGCCGGCGGTCAGCATGTGATGTCGGATGTCTGGACCTCGGCCGCCCTGCTGGCCGGCTTCGCGCTGCTGCCGCTGACCGGCAGGCTATGGCTGGACCCCCTCCTGGCCGCCCTCGTGGCGATGAACATCCTGCGTGTCGGCTTCGAGATGGTCCGGATCTCGATCGGCGGGCTGATGGACGAGGTCACCAACCCGGAGGCGGTGGCGGAAATCCGCCGCGTGATCGCCGAGAATGCCGATGGCGCGATCGAGGCGCATGACGTGCGCACGCGCAGCGTCGGCTCCATGACCTTCATCGAGTTCCATCTGGTGGTGCCTGGGCAGATGGCGGTGCTGGCCGCGCACGAGATCTGCGACCGCATCGAGATCGCGCTGCGGCACGAACTCGGCGAGGCGCTGATCAACATCCACGTCGAGCCGGAACAGAAAGCCAAGCACAAGGGCGTGGTGGTGCTGCCGTGAACTCATACCAACCAGCCTTGGGCTTGACCTATGAAAGGCCAGGACGCTGCCCTGGACCCGCTCAAGGCAAAGCCTTGAGAATCCAATTCTATTCATGGATTGGTTTCCAAAGGCCTTGGCCTTTGGCGGGTCTGGGCAGAGCCCAGCCTTACTGGGGGCTCAAGCCGGCAGGAAGCCGGCACCCTGCGGGCAGCCGGAGTTCTGGCGCAGGCCGACGCTTTCGGCAGGTATCGGTCTGAAATCCTTCGACAGGGTGATCCTGACCTCCTCGATCAACGCCTGACCACTGCCTGAGCCGCCGCGCGGGAAACTGCAACCGACGACCATGGCACGGGCCAGCGCCGGATCCCCGCCCGCGATCTTGCCCACCAGATCGCCGATCCGCACGTTGTGTCCGAGCATGCCGTCGTCGCGGAGCGCTGTGCCGATCGTGCTGTTGGCGGACTGGGCGAGACGGACCATCGTGCCGAAATAGGCCTCCGGCGAAAGCCCCGAGCAGGTGCCGTGCCGCTCCCACTCATGCCGCGCCAGGCCCGCCCCGCCAGGCATGTAGAGACGCAGCCGCGCCTGCAGATCTTCCGGCAGGCCGTCGAGCGGCGGTCCGGGGCAATGCTGCGGCTGCCGGTTGACGCTGACGGCGGCGAGGTTCGGCCATAGCCCGTGCACGGTCAACGGCGTCTGCCGGTAGGCGCTATCGGTCAGGGTGCGGCATTCCGTCTTGGCCTGGTTGGCCGGGGAGAGCGCGCAGAAGCTCGGCGTGACGCTCAGGCTCAGCAGGTAATAGTCGAAGGCGCCCGCCTCGGCATGATGCGCCCGATGCCGTCTCGCCTCCGACGCCGAAGTCGAGGCGAGCAGCAGGATGGCGGCGAGCGAGGCACGGCCCCAGGAGCACATGCGCAGGCCTGCGCGCACGACGCTCAAACCACCGGCTCGGAGATGTGACGGAACAGATGCCGCCTCGTCTCCTGGTCGAACCCGGCCTTGAAGGCGTGCCGCCCCTTGAGCGCCTCGACGCGGCTGCTGGCCGGACGAGCGGCGATCGCGTCCATCAGCCGCTTGAGGTTGGGGAACTGCTCCCATACGGCCGCATCCTTGGGAGAGGCGCCCATGATGAACGGCACCATGCGAGCCCACCCCCAGACGGCCATGTCCACGATCGTATAGTCATCGCCCATCATCCAGGGACGCTGTGCCAGCTGGGCTTCCAGGATGCCGAAATGCCGCCTCGCCTCGAACAGATAGCGGGCGGACGCGTAATCCTTCGGCTCCGGCGCGAAATGCCGGAAATGCACCGCCTGTCCGGAATACGGCCCGATGCCGCTGGCCACGAACATCAGCCAGGACAGCAGTTTTCCACGTGACCTGAGCGTGTCGGTAGGCATGAACAGGCCGGTCTTCTCGCCGAGGTAGAGCAGGATGGCATTGCTGTCGAACACCGTCGCAGCACCCCCTGTCGCATCGTCATCGATGATCGTCGGCACCTTGTTGTTCGGATTGAGCGCCGCATACGCCGGCGCGAACTGCTCGCCCCTGCCTGTGTCCACGGGTATCGCCTCGTATTCCAGCCCGGCCTCTTCCAGGAACAGCGCCACCTTCATCGGATTCGGCGCCAGGTTGTAATAGAACTTGATCATCCCTTGTCCCTGTTCCTTGGCTCCAGCTTCGCGACGGCCTATCATTTTGTGCGATGCGCCGACGTATGTCCCGAACATTGTGGACTGGCCGGAGTTGTGGCTGAGAACAGGCAGGAACGCGTTGATGAACAAGGTCTTGGCATGAACAAGGTCGTGGTAGTGACCGGCGGGACCGTCGGCATCGGCCGAGCCACGGCGCGTGCCTTCGCCGCCAAGGGATGGTCCATCGGCATCATCGCCCGCGACGAAGAGCGGCTGCGAAGCACGGAGGCCGAGCTGCGCGGTCTCGGCGTCACCGCCCTCGCGATCCAGGCGGACGTCGCGGATGCCGCGGCGGTGGATGCCGCCGCTGCCCGTTTCGAGCTCGAGCTCGGGCCGATCGACGCCTGGGTGAACAACGCGATGGCGACCGTGATCAGCCCGGCCGCCAGCATCACTCCGGAAGAATACCGTCGCGTGACCGACGTGACCTACCTGGGACAGGTGCATGGCACGCTGGCCGCCCTGCGCTACATGACCCCGCGCGACCGGGGCACAATCATCCAGATCAGTTCCGGGCTCGGCATACGCTCGGCGCCGCTGCAATCGGCCTATTGCGGCGCCAAGGCGGCAGTGCGCGGCTTCACCGACAGCGTGCGCGCGGAGCTGATCCATGACGGGCTGAAAGGCATCCAGCTTACGATCGTCTATCTGCCTGCGGTGAACACGCCGCAGTTCGACTGGGCGCGCAACCACACCGGCAGCCGGCAGAACGCGCCCGACCCGGTGTTCGACCCGCGCCTCTGCGCCGCAGCCGTGCTGTTCGCCGCCGAGCACCGGCGGCGCGAGATACTGGTCGGCCGTTCCACCTTGCAAATGGCCCTTGGCCAGACCGTGGTGCCCGGCCTGCTCGACCGTGCGGCTGCCTCGATGTGGAGTGCCCAGCTCGTGGACCAGGAGGCGCCCACCACCCCGGAAGGCAACCTGTTCGCGCCGGTGCCCGGCGATCCCGGCATCGACGGCCGCTTCGCCGAACGGGTCAAGAGCACCCGGCGTGAGTTCTGGACCAGCCGCCAGCGTGATACCGCACTGGCCGGCATGGTCGGCCTCGGTGTGCTGGGTGTGACGACGCTGGCCGCTCCGGCGGTGCTGCTGGCCGGATTGATGGCGCGCGCGCCCTTTCTGCCGCGTCCCCGGATGCGGCCGCCCCTGCCGTCACTGAGCCAGATACGACGCCGGGCATCACAACTCTAGAACAGCGCGAGCTGCGCGCCCGCCACCTTGCGGCCGCCTGATCCGGCAACGGGTTCAGGCGGCTGGAAATGCATCGTCTCCAGCGTCATGCGATCGGTCAGCCCCAGGCGCCGCGAGACCCGGGCGAAGCGTTGCGCGAGCATGTCGGCATAGACGCCCTGGCCGCGGAAGCGGTGCCCGAAGCGACTGTCGTTCAGCACTCCGGCCCGGGTCTCGCGTATCAGGTTCAGCACATGCTGCGCGCGGCGCGGATAATGCTGGTGCAGCCAGGTTTCGAACATCTCCCGCACTTCGAGCGGCAGACGCAGCAGGGTATAGCCCGCATCGCGCGCACCCGCCGCGTGGGCTGCCTCCAGTATATGTTCGAGTTCGCTGTCGTTCAGGCCGGGGATCATCGGCGCCGCCAGCACACCCGCGGGAATGCCCGCCTCGGCGAGCAAGGCAACCGCCGCCAAACGACGGGAAGGTGTCGCGGCACGCGGCTCCATGCGCCGGGCCAGCTCGGGATCGAGCGTGGTGACCGACAGCCACACCCGGACCAGTCCCCTGCCCGCCATCCGTGCGAGGATATCGCTGTCGCGCAGCACGCCGGACGACTTGGTGACGATGCTGAGCGGGTGGCCGAAGCGTTCCAGCACCTCCAGCACCGACCGGGTGAGAGCCAGGGTGCGTTCCACCGGCTGATAGGGATCGGTGTTCGAGCCGAGTGCGATCGGACGGGGCGCATAGCCCGGCTTGCTCAGCTCGCGCTCCAGCAGCTTCGCGATATCCGGCTTGAAGGTCAGCTTGGTCTCGAAATCGAGACCGGGCGAATAGCCGAGATAGGCGTGGCTCGGACGGGCATAGCAATAGACGCAGCCATGCTCGCAGCCGCGATAGGGATTGATCGCCCGGTCGAAGCCGAGATCGGGCGAGGCGTTCCAGGAGATGGCACTCCGGCTCTTGTCGGGTGTCAGGCTGGTGGCAACCGGAGGCGGCACCAGGCTCTCCTCGGCGATGCTGTCCCAGCCGTCGTCGAAGGGCTGCACATCGAGGCGGTCGAAGCGGTTGCCGCAATTGGCTGAAACGCCGCGTCCCTTGCGTATGGCCGACGGAGCCGTGATGGCCGGTTGCTGCATCGACAAGCACTCCCTTCCCGCATCGAGACCTTATCTCGAGGCTGACCCAGCCCCGGACCAGCCCCAAACTGGCTTCCAGATCGGCCTCATGTCAAGAACAAAAAGCGAACACAATCATCAACGGGACGAGGCCCGCTGCGACTTCAGGTCACTTTATCCCCATCGAAATTTTTTGTTTCGATAACGTTAGCGACTTGGCTACCATTGACCGCCGTCATGGCGTGGATGGCTGTCCATCTCGATAGAAGTAGATGAAGATGCTAACGATGAAAAAGACCATTCCAAGCAGGCTGCCGTTATAATGTTGTTGCCGGCCGATGAGGATGCGACGGCGCAGCGGAAGCTGAGGCTACCGGTGTCGGTGCCGCAATGACGTTGATCGCCATCCTCGACGACCTCGCCAGCAACCGGCATCTCTATGCGCGCTTGGCAGGCACCATCGAGACCGCGGTCACGGTGCAGACGTTTGGCGATCCGATCGAGGCTCTTGCCTGGATCGGCGGGATGGTGCCCGACCTGGTCATCACCGACTACAAGATGCCGAAGCTCGACGGCGCCCACTTCACCCGCCGCTTCCGCGAGACGCCGGGTTGCGCGGACGTGCCCGTGCTCGTCATCACCGCCTACGACGACCGTGCCTTCCGGCTCGCGGCCCTGCAGGCGGGTGCGACCGACTTCCTGCGCAGCCCGGTCGATCATGCCGAGTTCGTCACTCGCGCGCGCAACATGCTGCGCATGCACAACCAGCATCTGATGCTGCAGGATCGGGCGCGAAAGCTGGAGCACGACCTGCAGGACAGCGAGCGTACGCGTGAGAGGATGCTGCGAGACAGCCGGGAGTCGCTGATACAGGTGATCGATACCGTCCCCGCCTTCATCAGCGCCACCGACCGCGAGGGCCGTTACGTCTTCGTCAACGCCATGCACGGGCTGCTGGCCGGCGCGTCGCCGGTTGCCCTGGTCGGGCAGAGCGTCGTGCAGGTATTCGGGACGGACTACGAGATCCGGAGCCGCTCGCTGGACCAGATGGTGTTTCGTACCGGTAACGCATTACCTGGCTTCGAGGAGGAGGTGGTCGACCGGACCGGCGCCCACCGCATCCTGCTGACCACGAAGTCGCCGTTGAAGAATGGCCAGGCCGGGACGTCCTGCGTGCTGACCACCTCGCTCGACATCACCGAGCGCAAGCGTGCCGAGCAGCATCTGTTGCATATCGCCAATCACGACAGCCTGACCGGCCTGCCGAACCGGGCCCTGCTCCGCGACCGGCTGGAGCGGCGGCTGGCCATGGCGGCGCGCAACGCCGGACCCTCCGGTGAAGCGGCGCTGGCGCTGCATTTCATCGATCTCGACCATTTCAAGGCTGCGAACGACCGGCTCGGCCATCAGACCGGCGACCTTCTGCTCAAGGAGGTGGGGCGTCGGCTGGCCTCGCTGATCGGGCCGGACGATCTGGTCGCCCGCCTGGGCGGCGACGAGTTCGCCATCCTGCAGGTCAATCCGCACGATCGCGGCGGCGGCAGCGACCCGGAAGCCCTCGCCGACCGGCTTATCTCGGCAATGCGCGCGCCCTTCCTGCATGGCGGCGAGTATATACGGATAAGCTGCAGCATCGGCATCGCGCGTTATCCGCAGGATGGCTCGGAGGTCGAGGAACTGCTGCGCAGCGCCGACCTCGCGATGTATCAGGCCAAGACCGAAGGACGCGCCGGCTACAGGCTGTTCGTGCCCGACCTGAACGAGCGGGTCGGCCGGGTCGTCCAGATCAAGGCCGACCTCCGCCACGCTCTCGCCAACGACGAGTTCGTGCTGCATTATCAGCCGCAGGTGACGCTCACCTCCGGCCGTATCAGTGGTGTCGAGGCCCTGTTGCGCTGGAACCGGCCGGGATACGGGCTGGTCATGCCCGGTGACTTCCTGCCTGCCGCGAGCGAGAGCGGCCTGATCCCGATGATCGACGAGTGGGTGCTGCGCCACGCCTGCGCGGATGTCGCGCGCTGGCATGACAGCGGGATGCCCCGGGTAAGCATCGGCGTCAATCTGTCGCCGACCGATCTCGGCAAGCGCGGGATCCTCGGCATGGTCATCGAGGTGCTGGCGCAGACGCAGCTCGACCCGAAACTGCTGGAGCTGGAACTCATCGAGAGCGACTTGGTGGAAGACCTCGAAGCCGCATCGTCGGTGCTTGCCTCCCTGCGGGCACTCGGCGTGCGGGTCGCGATCGACGACTTCGGGACCGGCTATTCCTCGCTGAACTACATCAAGAATTTTCCCGTCGACCGGTTGAAGATCGACCAGTCCTTCGTGCGCGACCTGGGTGTCGCGGTCCAGGACACGGCCATCGTGCGGGCCATCATCACTTTGGGACACAGCCTCGGCATGGCCGTGATGGCAGAGGGGGTCGAGACCGCTGTCCAGCTCAGCGCGCTGATCCGGGAAGGCTGCGACGACATACAGGGCTATTACTTCAGCCGGCCGGTGCCCCGTGCCGAGATCGAAGTCCTTCTGCTGCGCGAAAAGACCTTGATCGGCCAGATCGAGAAAAGCCTCGTCGACACGAACCAGATCCATGAGATCCAGATCCACCAGGCCCTGGTCGACGTGGGCCTGGCCGGCAAAGGTTGGGTCGACCAGCCTTCATGAGCGCCGCGGCCGTGAATGGCACCCATCTACGCCATGGGCAGGAGACGGCTTGAGCTTGACGCATGAAAGACCAAGGCAAAGCCTAGAGAATCCAATTCCATCGATAGATTGGTTTCCAAAGGCCGAGGCCTTTGGCGGGTCTGGGCAGAGCCCAGCCT
>CAXSEE010000016.1:0-6448 GCA_964235615.1 uncultured Acetobacteraceae bacterium
AAGGCTGGGCTCTGCCCAGACCCGCCAAAGGCGTCGGCCTTTGGAAACCAATCCATTGGATTCTCAGGGCTTCGCCGGGGGGAGGCTAGGGCAGAGCCTTGGTCTTTCATAGGTCAAGCTCAAGACCGGTTGGTGTCACATGACCGAAAATCGTCGTATCAAGCCTCTCAGTTGACCTATTGATCTGGATCATCACATGATGCGCATGAGATGCGCACGCTACGCGCATTTTGTGCGCAAGGAGATGAATGGGTGGGAAAGCATTCGACTACGGGCTTCATGGCGCCGATCTATGATCGAAGTGCTCCTCGCAAGGCAGTCAATCTGTCTATAAACGAGGATCTGCTGGCACGTGCAAAAATGGCCACTCGAAATCTATCGGGAACGGTTGAAGAGCTGCTGGCTGGCTTCATTCAGAATGATGAGGCCAGGAAACGAGCCGAGGATACGAAGCTCATCGAAGTCCTGGACGCCCTGGCCACGTTCCACGATCAGCACGGCTTCATGAGCGATGAGTTCTCGAATCTAGGTTGATTAAGGGGTGTCGCAGTTCAGCGTCTACAGAAACCCGGGGCGTAATCTGGAAATCCCGTTTCTTGTGCAAATTCAATCGTCACGTTTAAGTCGATTACCTGGAAGAACGATGATGCCGTTGAATGCAAGGCATCCAGGCTCGCCACCTGATCATTATCTAACGCCTCACATGGTCGTGCAGGGGCAAGAGGTCTTCGCGAACGCCACGGACATCGTCACAGTGCCGGTTTCTCGTCTGAAAGACGTTCTAGAGGTGATTGGCGACGCTGATCAGGAAAAACTAATACGTGCCTTGGACGAGCTCGTGAGCCGAGCCTAGTTCTGTAAAACGATTGTGAAGCCATCGGAGGTCTGGTTTCTCTGGCGTTCGCAGTTGCGCGACCCGGGCCGACACATATACGGCATCTGGCCGTCTTCATCGACGTGACCTTTCCTGGTCGGCACCCCGGAGCCGGATCGCCAAGTCAGCTGGCGATGATGTCCCGGATCCTGGAGACCAGCATTTCCAACGCAAAGGGCTTGGTCATCACCTGCATGCCCTGCTCCATCTGGCCGCTGTCGACGAGCATGCTCTCGGCATAGCCGGTGATGAACAGCACCTTCAGCTCGGGCCGCGACTGCCGCGCCGCGTCCGCGAGCTGCCGGCCGTTCAGGCCACCGGGCAGTCCGACGTCCGTCAGCAGGAGATCGATGCGAACCCCCGAGGCCAGGATCGCCTGCGCGGTCCGGCCATCTTCCGCCTCCAGCACCGCGTAGCCGAGGTCCGACAGGATATCGCGAACGACCATCCGCACGTCAGGCTCGTCCTCGACCATCAGCACGACGCTGGCCGCGGTCGAGGCGGGCAGGCTGGCGGTCACGCTATCGTCAAGTGCGCCGGCATCGGGTCCCACGAAGCGCGGCAGGTAGATCGTCACGGTGGTGCCCTGTCCGACCTCGCTGCGCAGGCGCACGTGGCCGCCGGATTGCTGCACGAAGCCGTAGATCATGGATAATCCGAGGCCGGTGCCCTCGCCCATCGGCTTGGTCGTGAAGAAGGGATCGAACGCGCGCAGGATCACCTCCGGGGTCATGCCGGTGCCGGTATCGGCGACCGACATGGCGACATACTCGCCGGGCGGCACTTCCTGTCGCGGCATCTCCCTGGCGGCACCCCGCCGGTCACGAAGAACGCTGTTGGTGACCTCGATCAGCAGGTGGCCGCCGTCCGGCATGGCGTCCCGGGCGTTGATGACGAGGTTGAGCAGCGCGCTCTCGAGCTGGTGGAAGTCGCACAGACACGACCAGGGCTCAGCCGTCAGGCTTGCTTCCAGGGTGACGTTCTGCGGCAGGGTGCGTCGCAGCAGCTCCTCCATGCCTCGTACCAGCTTATCCAGGCTGGTCGGCTTGGGATCCAGGGTCTGCCGTCGCGAAAAGGCGAGCAGGCGATGGGTCAGTGCCGCCGCACGGTTGGTCGATCCCAGCGCCGTGTCGATGTAGCGGCCGAAGTCTCCCGTGCGTCCCTGGCTGGTGCGGATGCGCATCATTTCCAGGCTGCCCGATATGCCCTGCAGCATGTTGTTGAAGTCATGGGCGAGACCTCCGGTCAGTTGGCCGACCGCTTCCATCTTCTGTGCCTGGCGCAGCGCTTCCTCGATACGCCCGCGTTCCTCGGCCTCCGCCTCCAGCCTGGCATTCGCCACCGTCAGCTCCTCGGTCCTGCGGGTGAGTTCGCTGGTGCGTTCGGCGACACTGGCTTCCAGCATCACGTTGTAGCGGAGCATTGCTTCCTCTGCATGCTTGCGCTCCGTGACGTCGCCCATGATGCCCAGCAGATGAGTGGGCGGATGGTTGCCCTGCCCGCCATCCGGCCGGCCGCGTGCCTCGACCCAGCGTATCTCGCCGTCGTTGGCGCGGCGGATGCGGCACTCGAAATGCCATTCCTCCTGGGCGTCGACCGCATGGCGGAAGGCGCTGGCGACGTGCTCGCGATCCTCCGGCACGACATGGTCGAGAAAGGTCTCGTAGTTCCAGGCCGGCGGTGGTCCCGGATAGCCGAAGATCTGGTCGTATCGCGGCGTGCGCGTGGCGTTGCCGGTGGCGAGGTCGAAATCCCAACTGCCCAGCATGCCGGCCTCCAGGGCGAAATGCAGCCGCGCCTCCCTGTTGCGCATCTCCCCGATGACGCGCAGGCGGTCCACCGCTGCGGCCAGCAGGTTGGCATAGCTGCGCAGGAAGGCGATGTCGTCGGCGGTGAAGCGGCGTGGCGTGCGGCTGTCGATCTGCAATATGCCGAAGGGCGGCCGCTCCTTGCCGCCGATGATGATCACGTTGGCAACCGCCTTGACGCCGTTGTCGGTCAGGAAAGCCGGGTAGGCGAACCGCGTCTCCTGGCTGATGTCGGGCGAGATCATGGGCTCGCCGGTCTTCAACGCCAGCCCTTCGGAGGTGTTGTCGGACACGCTGAGCGTCACCTCGCCGACGACGCCCGGCTTCCAACCCACGCCGGCGCGCACGAACAATGTCTGGCCGTCGTCCTGCAGTTCCATGACCTTGGCGAGGTCGGTATTCAAGGCATCTCCCACCAGGCGGCAGGCTTCGGTCAGGATCTCGTCGGGATTGTCGGATTTGAGGGCAAGCTCCCCGAACTTCGCGAGCGTGGCCTCCTGTCGAAGCAGCTTCAGATGATCGCGGTCTTCCGCATTAGCCAACAGATATACTCCGAACAGTTCGCCCTTTGTCCGGACCCATGGCTTCCTTGCCGCTGGAACGGCGGCTTCGAACTAAACGGGACATGAGTGGCAATTAGTTCATTATCGCAACAAGGGCCGTCTTCATACAGATGTAAAAGCGTCTTGCCGATCACAGGACTGTGAGATGACGGACACCCCGTCATCGCTACCGATCGGGTCCGGCGTCCTGGACGGAGGACCGTGCCGCCTCGATCAGGGATAGGCAGGAGAGCGCCGCGTCGGCCTCCAGGGGAGATGTCTTGCTGTGCGCCGGAGCCGTCGTCTCGCTGCCGGTGAACCGGCCGTCCGCGATCGTGGCGGTTATCTGCAGGTCTCCACCCTCATCCTCCATCGTGACCCTGCCCTGGGCGTCGACATTGCCATCCATGCGGCGATGGCGGCCATGCCTGTGGTTCCAGACATGGCCGTCGGTGACGCGGAACTGCACCGGCCGGGAACCCGCGACGCAATCCGGTCCGGTCGCTTGGCTGGTCTGCGTGCCCTGGTATATGCCGTTGAAGCGAGTCACGGCGGGATCCGGCCCGGTCGGTTGCGTGGCACAGGCTGCCATCGCGAGCAGGAGGCACAGGATGGCCGTCCTGCGGATGGACTTGTCTGGCAGCATGGCGGATCTCCGGCTATTGCCGATGGCTCGCGGCGCAGCCCACAGGTCAGGTGGGGTCCAGGGTCAAGCGAGCCGAGGATTAAGCGGGCCGAGGATTAAGCGGAAAAGGGGACCATACGGTTCAGGCCCTCGTCCCAGAGCGCGTAGCTGGGCGCCTTCAGGGCCTCGCGCAAGGTCAGTATGGTGGCACTCCCGGTCACTTCCGGGCAGGCGTCATGACATGCCTGCAACCGGTAGTTCGGGATGCGGGGGCGCATATGATGCACGTGATGCACGCCGATGCTGCCGCTGAACCACTGCAGGATCGGCGGCAGCTTCAGATAGGACGTGCCCTGCAGGGCGGCCTCGACCAGATGCCAGTCCTGTTTTCTGACCCATTGCGCCTCCTCGAACCGATGCTGCACCGAGAACAGCCAGATCCCGATGATGGCGGACAGGGCGATGGCCGGCAGATGCACCAGCATGACGCTGCGGATCCCGAATACCTCCACCAGTCCGGCAAACAGGCCAACCAGGAAGACATTCAGCAGATAGACGCTGATGCGCTCGCGACGGCACGAAGCCGGGGTGTCGAAGGGCAGCCGGTAGAGCAGCAGGAACACGACGGGCGGCAGCAGGAAATGGACCAGCAGCGCATGATGGGTCACCCGGTAGAGCCATCGCCTTCGCGGCGTGAGTGCGGCGTATTCGGCGACGGTCAGGCAGTCCGAGTAGAAGTCGGCCGGAATGCCGCGGTTGTCGAGGTTGTTCCAGTCGCTGTGGTGCCGGGCGTGCAGGCGCTTCCAGTAGGCGAAGGGCGTCAAGGTCACCAGGCTGCAGGCGACGCCGACAACGCCGTTGAGGCGTGCCGACCGGAAAAAGGAGTTATGCCCGCAGTCATGCTGGAGCATGAAGATGCGCACGATCAGGCCGCTGGCCGGTATCGCGAGGACCAAGGTCAGCCAGGCCGAGACGCCCACGCTGGCATACATCAAGGCCACCAGAGCCAGATAGAGAGTGAAGGTCGACACCACCTGCCAGGCGGCGACGCCGTCCAGCGGTGCCTGAAAGGCTTTCAGTCTCGAGAGTTGTTGTGCAGGCGTCATGAGCCGTTATAACGTCAAAGGAGTTTTTATGCACGCGTTTCCAGGACGAGACGCGGTGCCTTGCCCGTGACCCCAGCCAGCCGCGCGGCAAGGACGTCTCCGTGGATCGCCGCGAGCCTGGTCCTGCTCGCAACGGTGGCGCTGTTGCTGCCTCTTCCGGTAGCGCGCCTCGCCGGTGCGGCATCGGTCAATTACAACGAGGGCTGGAACGCCTATCGGGAGGCGCAGGCGGCGGCGGGGCAACCGCTCTATGGCAGCCCGCCGGGGTTTCACGTGACCAACTATCCCCCCATCTGGTTCCACCTGGTCGGCACGGCACCCCGGCTGGGATTGGGTTTCAACGATGCCGGGCGACTGCTTTCCCTGGTTTCGGTGATCCTGCTGGGCGTGCTGGCCTGCGGCATCAGCCGCTCGCTCCGGCTGTCCTGGCCGGCTTCGGCATTCTCGGGGTTGTTCTTCGTCGCCTCGCTGATGCTGTATTCGCAGGACCGGATCGGCATGAACGATCCCCAGCTGTTCGCGATGCTGTTCGCGGTGGCCGGGCTATGGGCCTACATGCGTACTCTGCTTGTGGGGGACCGGACTTCCTGGCTGCTGCTGTCGGCGGTCTGCTTCACCATCGGCGTGTTCACCAAGAACAACCTGCTGGCGTTTCCGCTGGCGGTGCTGCTGCACATGCTGTGGCGGCGGCAGGCCAGGGCGCTGGCGGTCTGGTGCGCGGCGGGCATGGCGTTGGCCGGCCTGTGCCTGGTCGCGACATGGTGGTGGGACGGCCGGTTCTTCATCCAGCATCTGCTGCGCCCGCGCGCATTCCTGCCGAGGGAGGGGCTGCTCGCGTTCGGCGTCTATTGCGCGAACTTCGCAGCCCCCCTGGCGATGGCGATCCTATGGGCGCGCGCGCAGCCGCTGCGGTCCGCCAGCGGCCTGATCGTCCTGGCGTTCGGCCTGACCCATCTCATTGCCTTGGGGTTCGCATGCGGCGACGGCGTGGCCCGGAACATCTTCTTCGAGTCTCTCTTCATCACCAGCATCGCGGTCTCCGCTGCTGTGTCTGCTGCTGCTGCCTCCGGCCCTGTTCTCGGCGTCTGGCTGCTGGTGGCCCTGTCGGCGATCTTCGTGCAGGTGCCGCACGTCTTGAGGCACGACGCCAAGGCGCTTCCGCTGCTGGCCGGGCAGGAGCGCGACTTCGAGAGGCTGGTGCATGTTGTCGGCGAGCAGAAGGGGCCGGTCCTGTGCGAAGACCTCCTGCTGTGTTTCGACGCGCACCAGCCGCTCGGCTTCGACAGCTATTACGTCCATGACCAGATCCTCGCCGGCAAGCTCGACGAGGCCGACATCCTGTCCATGCTGCGGCGGCGGCAGTTCGTCATGATCGAGATCGGGTCTCCCGACATGGGCGATATTGTGACGACAAAGGCGCGCCGGCGTTTCAGCGCCGCCTTCATGCGCACGCTGCTGGAGACATACCGGCCGGGCGTGATGCAGTCGGGCTA
>CAXSEE010000016.1:6548-37156 GCA_964235615.1 uncultured Acetobacteraceae bacterium
CCTTCATGCGCACGCTGCTGGAGACATACCGGCCGGGCGTGATGCAGTCGGGCTATACGTTGCTGGTCCCGCGCGGGACTTCAGGCTGATCGCTCGTTCAGTTGCTGGATCAGCAGCGCGACCAGTCCCGACCAGCCGGTCTGGTGCGAGGCGCCGACGCCGCGGCCATTGTCGCCGTCGAAATACTCGTAGAACAGGACAAGATCCTTGAAGTTCGGATCTTCCTGCAGCAGCGGGTTGTCGCCATGCACCGGCCGGCGTCCGTCAGCATCTCGGGTGAACAGGGTGACCAGCCGGCGGGACAGCTCGTCGGCGACGTCATGCAGGCTCATCATGATCCCCGAGCCGGTCGGGCATTCCACCTTCAGCCCCTCGCCGTAATAGCGATACATGCGGCGCAGGCTCTCGATCAGCAGATAATTGACCGGCATCCAGACCGGGCCACGCCAGTTCGAGTTGCCGCCGAACAGGCGCGAACGCGACTCCGCCGGCCAGTAGCCGAGCTCGAAGCTCTGGCCTCCCCAACTCAGCCGATACGGCTTCTGCTCGTGCACTTTCGAGACCGCGCGAACGCCGTGCGGCGACAGGAACTCGGTCTCGTCGAGCATGTAGCGCAGGATCGCGGTCAGGCGATGGGTGCGCAGCAGCGAGAACAGGATGGTGTCGCCGGACCCGGGCACCTCCCAGTGCGAAACCAGGTCGGCGAGGTCGGGACGATGTTCCAGGAACCAGTCCATCTGCCGCTTGAGCTGCGGCAGCCGCTCGATCTGCTCACCCAGTGAGATGGAGACCGCGAACATCGGGATCAGCCCGACCATCGAGCGGGCGCGCAGCGGGATCTTGTCGCCGTCCGCAAAGACGAGCTGGTCGTAGAAGAACTGGTCCTGCTCGTCCCACAGGCTGATCGCTTCGGCAGAGGCGATCAGCAGGAAATGCTCGAAGAACTTCGCCGCGACATCCTCGTAGGCACTGTCCGCGAGCGCCAGCTCGATGGCGATATGCAGCATCGCCAGGGCATACATGGCCATCCAGGCGGTGCCGTCCGACTGCGACAACTCGCCGCCGGTGGGCAGCGGCGCCGAGCGGTCGAAGATGGCGATGTTGTCCAAGCCAAGAAAGCCGCCCTGGAACACGTTGCGTCCGGAGGCGTCCTTGCGGTTCACCCACCAGGTGAAATTCATCATCATCTTGTTGAAGACGCGCTTGAGAAAGACGGTGTCGGCGACGCCGTTGATCTCTCGGTCCATCTCGTAGACGCGCCAGGCGGCCCAGGCGTGCAGCGGCGGGTTGGCGTCGTTGAACGACCACTCGTAGGCCGGCAGTGCCGCGTTGGGATGGATGAACCATTCGCGCGTCAGCAGCAGGATCTGATCCTTGGCAAAATCCGGATCGACGACCGCCAGCACCGGGCATTGCAGGGCGAGGTCCCACGAGGCGAACCAGGGATATTCCCACTTGTCCGGCATCGACATGATGTCGGCGGATCGCAGATGACGCCAGTCGCCGTTGCGCAAGGTCCCACGGCCGGGAGGCGGCGTCGGTCCTTTCGGGTCGCCGTCGAGCCAGAGATGCACGTCGTAGTAATAGAACTGCTTCGACCAGAGCATCCCGGCGAGCGCCTGCCTCTGCACCAGCCTGCGGTCGGCATCGTCGTCGCCGGCCTGCAGGGCGGCGTAGAACCCATCCGCCTCGTCGAGCCGGGTCTGGAACACGCTGTCGAAATCATCGAAGGCAGGGGATGTCTCGGTTGCCGGACGCAGGCGCAGGCGCAGCACATGCGCAGCACCTGCGGGGATGGTGAGGTCGTGCAGGGCGGCGCATTTGGTGCCGCGCCGCTCGGGGTTGATGGCGTGGGCCGCACCGTCGACGATGAAATCGTTGATCCCATCCTTGAAGAAGCCGTGGGCCTTCTCTCCGTAGAGCCGGTTGACGTTGGTCTCGTTGTCGCAGAACAGCAGCCGGTCGGAAGTCTCGGCCGTGAGGCGCATCTCGTTCAGGCGCGGATGCGACATACGCACCTCGCGCTCGGAGACCGCTTCCAACGAAGGTTTCGCGACGCCGTCGAGCCAGACCCAGTTGTTGCGCGACCAGAGCTGCGGCAGCACGGCCACGGCGGCGTCGTCGGGTCCATGGTTGACGATGCGGATGCGTATCAGGATGTCGTCCGGCGATGCCTTGGCATATTCGACGAACACGTCGAAATAGCGCTGCCCCGCGAACACGCCGGTGTCGACCAGCTCGTATTCGGGCGCATCCTGGCCGCGCCTGGCGTTCTCGGCCACGAGTTCATCATAGGGGTAGGGAGCCTGGGGATATTTATAGAGGAACTTCATGTACGAATGCGTCGGCGTCGCATCCAAGTGGTAGTAGAGTTCCTTGACGTCCTCGCCGTGATTGCCTTCCGAGTTGTTCAGGCCGAACAGGCGCTCCTTGAGGATCGGGTCGCGCTTGTTCCACAGCCCCAGCCCCAGGCACCAGCGCAGTTTCTCCTCGCCGAAACCGGCCAGCGCATCCTCGCCCCAGCGATATGCCCGCGAGCGTGCATGGTCGTGCGGCAGGCTGGTCCAGGCGTCGCCGTTCGGGCTGTAGTCTTCCCGCACCGTGCCCCACTGGCGGTCGCTCGGATACGGTCCCCAGCGTCGCCAGGCGACACCGTTGCGGGCCTCGCGAAGGCGTTCTCCCTCGCGTGTCAGCATGATCGAGCTTGGCTGGCTCAAAGCCTGGCCACCGCGGCGAGGCGAGCCCTGGTGCCGCGATCGGCCTTCCCGTTGACCGCCTCGGGTCGCCAGTGGCGCTGGAAGGCCCGCAGCACGGTCGCCAGTTTCTCGTCCATGTCGCCGTCTTCCTCCATGGCATAGCCGATGCGGCCCAGGGCGTGCCGGGTCGATGCCAGTTGGCCGCGATCCGTGAGCGGATCGTCCTGGCCGAGATCGGCGACACCATGCGGCCAGATGCCGATGCCGTCGCGCGCGAGCGTCTCCCACGGGAACAGCTCGCCGGGGTCCTGCTTGCGGTCGGGGGCGACGTCGCTATGCCCGAGCACGCGCGACGGCGGGATCGGATGGCGGCCCATGACCCCGAGGCAGAGCCCGCGCAACGCCTCGATCTGTGCCGATGGGAAGATCCGGTATCCCCATTCATGCCCTGGATTGACGATCTCGATGCCGATCGAGCTGTCGTTGAGCATCTCCCGGCCGCGCCAAACCGAGATCCCGGCATGAGCCGCCCGCCGATGCTCCTCGACAAGCTGGAAGATGCGTCCGTCCTCCTCGATGACATAGTGGGACGAGACCTCCGCCTCGGGGTCCCGCAGACGCGCGATCGCCTCGGCGCCGGTCTTCATGCCGGTGTAATGCAGGATCAGCGTATCGACCGTGACAGTCTCCGGACGATCCCGCTGGTTCGGGCTGGGCAGCCGGATCGGCGGGTTCAGAGGCCGCGCTCTCGCTTGATACGGTCCCAGGCGGCGTTGATCCGCGCCACCTTGTCGCCGGTCTTGGCGATGATCGCCTCCGGCACGCCGCGGGCGGTCATGGAGTCCGGATGATTCTCGCGCATCAGCCGCCGCCAGGTCAGCCGGATCTCCTCGTCGGTGGCCCCCGGTGCCAGGCCGAGCACGGCGTAGGCGTCGGGCTCGTTGGAACTGGGCCGGGCGGCGCCGCTGTCGGCCCGCTCCCACGAGGCCGGAGACAGGCCCATGACCCGATGCACGCGTCGCAGGAAGTCGGTCTCCTGGTCGTTCAGCGGTCCATCGGCCCTGGCGATGGCGAACAGGGCCACCAGCACATCCTCCAGCACCAGGCGCTGGTCGGAGAAGGCCCGGGTCAGTTCGGCGACGAAGGGCTCGAAGTCGTCGGTACGGCTGCGCGCCTGGTCGAACAGCCGGCCGATCTCGCGAGTGGACTCCGGCGGGATGCGGAAGCAGCGCTTGAAGGTGTCGATCTCGCGTCGGTTCACCGGCCCATCGCATTTTGCGAGCTTGGCCGACAGCACCACCGCGACGATGGCGAACAACTGGTCCTTCTTGCCGAGCACGGCGGCCATGCGTGCCGCTACCCGTGCCGCGGCACCACCCGGATCGGGCCGGATGCGACCGGTCATGTCGCCGCCGACCATGCTCGTCCAGCCTCCCGGAGGAGGGTCCAGCAACGCGCCCCGGTCCGCGGCATGGCCGAGGGCAGCACCCAACGCGGCCCCTATCGGCCCGCCCATCGCGAAGCCGGTCACACCGCCGAAGAGTTTACCCCAGATCGCCATGTCCTCGCCAATATCATGCGCAGGAGGCATCGGCCAAGGAACTGCCTAACCCCGCTCCCTGCAGCGCCATGCCTCAGACCGGCAGATAACGTGGACGATCGACGCATACGCGCTGCGCGAGTTTCAGCAGCAGGCGCGCACTTTGCGACAAGCCGGCGCCGTCCGCCTGCTCGGCCAAGGCCAGAAGCTGATGCGAGAGCGTGAGCGGGCTGACCGGGAAGGCGGAGACGTCGTTTCCGGAGATCTGTGTCGGGAGCATCGGTTTTTTCCTGCCTGGACTTGTGGCGGACCCTGTTGGCCGCAACACCAAAATGGCGGAAGGAGCTTTCCGAAAGGTTAACAACTTTGGGAAGTGTCGCTTTATTTCATGCAACCTGGAGAAGTATTTCATCACGCGGCGTCTTTATTTGTGGATTACGCTCAAGACCTGCGAACCAGGGCATACAAACGCAAGGCCGAGGCGAGAGGGCGGTGCGGGTCGCGCTCGGCATCGATGCGGGCGATCAGCGCGGACAAGGCGACGCTCTCGTCCAGCGCGATCCGCTCGAGGGCCTGCCAGAACTCGGGCTCCAGGGCGACTGAGGTGCGGTGTCCGGAGAGCGACAGGCTGCGCTTGAGCAACCAGGCCGCCCTACCCATGCAGACGCGACCCATGGAGATGCAACAACGCCCATTCGGCCGCCTCCGCCACCACCGGATCGGGATCGCCAGTGAGCCGCCGCGCCATCTCCGCCAGCGACGGGTCGCCAGAGTTGCCGATGGCGATCAGCACGTTGCGCACGAAGCGGTTGCGGCCGATGCGCTTGATCGGGGAGCCGCTGAACAGGGCGCGGAAACCGCCGTCATCGAGTGCGGCGAGGTCGGCGAGGCTGGGCGCGCGCAGGTCCGCGCGCGCGAGAAACTTGGCCTCGCGGGCGACGCCGGCGAAGCGGTTCCAGGGGCACACCGCGAGGCAGTCGTCGCAGCCGTAGATCCGGTTGCCGATGGCGGCGCGGAACTCATGCGGGATCGGCCCGGCATGCTCGATGGTCAGGTACGAGATGCAGCGGCGCGCATCGAGCTTGTAGGGCTCGGGGAAGGCGTCGGTGGGGCAGGCGTTCAGGCAGGCGGTGCAACTGCCGCAACTGCCGGCACGCGGCTCCGAGGGCGGCAGTTCGAGCGTGGTGTAGATCTCGCCGAGGAACAGCCAGGAGCCGTGGTCGCGCGAGACCAGGTTGGTGTGCTTGCCCTGCCAGCCCAGCCCGGCGCGCTCGGCGAGCGGCTTCTCCATCACCGGCGCGGTATCGACGAACACCTTCACCCGCGGCCCGCCAGGGACATCGACCCCAACCTTCACGATGAACTGGGCCAAATGCTTGAGCATGCCCTTGACCACGTCGTGATAGTCACGGTTGCGGGCATAGACCGAGATTCCGCCACGATCCGGCCGCGCCTGGATCGAGCGCGGGTCCTCGTCCGGCGCGTAGGACAGACCCAGCGCGATCACGCTGCGCGCTTCCGGCCACAGCGCCCGCGGGTCGGCACGCTGCTCCTGGCGGTCGGCCAGCCAGCTCATCTCGCCATGCGCGCCGCTGGCCAGGAAATCCACCAGGCGCGAGCGTGCCTCGGCACCCAGGCTCGCCTCGGTGAAGCCGACCGCATCGAAGCCGAGCGCCAGCGCGCGGTCGCGTATGCGGTCGCGCAAGGAGGTTATGCCAGGAGGGGGCATCATGGCGGCGGGTCGCCTTCCGACCAGCGCGCGCGCAACGCCTCCGCGTGGGACGTCAGGCGCCGCTCGATGATGGCGCCCCGGATACCGCGCATCAGCGACTGGTAATAGGTCAGGTTGTGCCAGGTCAGCAGCATCGGACCGAGCATCTCGTCCGCGCGGAACAGATGATGCAGATAGGCCCGGCTGTGACGGCTGCAGGCGAGACAGGGACAGCCTGTTTCGATCGGACCGGGATCGCCGGCATGGCGGGCGTTGCGCAGGTTGAGCGTGCCCGCCGCGGTGTAGGCGCGCCCGGTGCGTCCGGCGCGTGTCGGCATGACGCAGTCGAACATGTCGATGCCGCGCATGACGCTGCCGAGCAGGTCGTCCGGCGTGCCGACGCCCATCAGGTAGCGCGGCCGGTCGTGCGCCATCAGCTTCGTCGTCGCGTCCAGGGTCGCGAACATCAGCGCCTGGCCCTCGCCGACGGCCAGGCCGCCGATCGCGTAGCCCTCGAAGCCGATCGTGGTCAGCGCGCGCACGCTCTCAGCCCGCAGTTCCGGCTCGGTGCCGCCCTGGACGATGCCGAACTGCGCATACCCCTCGCGCTGGATGAAGGCATCGCGCGAGCGCTCGGCCCAGCGCATCGACAGCTCCATCGAGGCGCGCACAGTCTCGACGGTTGCGGGCAATTGCGTGCATTCGTCGAAGCACATGGTGATGGTGGCGTCGAGCGCATGCTGGATCTGCGTCGAGCGTTCTGGGGTCAGCCGGTGCGCGCTGCCGTCGATATGCGAACGGAACGTCACCCCATCCTGGTCGAGCTTTCGCAAGCTCCCGAGAGACATCACCTGGAACCCGCCCGAATCCGTCAGGATCGGTCCGGGCCAATCCATGAATCGGTGCAGGCCGCCGAGCTCGCGGACCCGCTCCGCACCCGGCCGCAGCATCAGGTGGTAGGTGTTGCCGAGCACGATGCCGGCGCCGGTGGATCGTACCGCGTCCATGGTCATCGCCTTGACCGTGCCGGCGGTGCCGACCGGCATGAAGGTCGGCGTGGGCACGTCGCCATGCGCGGTATGCAGGATGCCGGCGCGGGCGGCCCCGTCCTGGGCGAAACTCTCCCAATGGAAGCTCATGGCGTCGAGCGATGCAGCAGGCAGGCATCGCCGTACGAGTAGAAGCGGTATTCCGCGGCGATGGCGTGGGCGTAGGCGGCTTTCATGCGTTCGGTGCCGGCAAAGGCGCAGACCAGCATGAACAGGGTCGAGCGCGGCAGATGGAAGTTGGTCAGCAGCATCTCGGCGGTGCGGAAGCGGTGTCCGGGCCGGATGAACAAGCGCGTGTCGGCATCATGGGCGTGCACGACGCCCTGCTCGTCGGCGGCACTCTCCAGCAGGCGCAGGCTGGTGGTGCCGACGGCGACGATGCGCCCGCCCGACGCGCGCGCCCGGTTGATGACGGCAGCCGTATCGGGTGTCACGATGCCGCGTTCGGGATGCATGGTATGCGCGGCGACGTCGTCGTTGCGCATCGGCAGGAAGGTGCCGGCGCCGACATGCAGGGTGACGGTCGCCCGCTGCACGCCACGCCCGTCCAGGGCCGCCAGCAGCTCAGGCGTGAAATGCAGCCCCGCGGTGGGTGCCGCGACGGCGCCGTCGTGCGAGGCGAACACGGTCTGGTAGTCGCTTCTGTCGGCCTCGGTGGGACCCAGCGGGCGCGCGATGTAGGGCGGCAGCGCCAGCGCTCCCGCGATGTGCAGGAAGCGGTCGAAATCGGGTCCGTCGCAGGAGAAGCGCAGCACCGCGCCGCCCTCGTTGTCGCGCGACAGCACGTCGGCGGTGTCGGTGGCGCCCTCGAAGCCCAGCGTGTCTCCCGGTCGCACGCGCCTGGCATTGCGCAGCAGCGCGTGCCAGCTTCCGTCAGGCAGGAGATGGTCCAGGGTGACGCCGACACGGGCCTCGCCGCGTCGCGCGCGAAGCTGTGCCGGGATCACCGCGGTGTCGTTGGCGACCAGCACGTCGCCGGGCTGCAGCCGTGCGGGGAGGTCGCGAATAATCCGGTCGGACAGGCCGGAGGGTCCGACCTCCAGCAGGCGGGCGGTGTCGCGCGGACGCGCCGGTGCGTGAGCGATGCGCGCGTCGGGCAGGGTGAAGTCGAAGTCCGCCGCCGAGAGGAAGGGTGCTTGCATGGCGCCTCATGTGCCGCTAGGCCGCAATGAAGTCGAGGTTTAGATCATGGAACCGCACGCTTGATCAGGACCTGCCTGGCTGCCCTGTCCCTGCTTCTGAGCGGCTGTGCCGTGCATGACTCCATGATTGCCCAGCATGCCAAGACCCAGCTTCTGGGTTTGAGGGAAGTCGATCTGGTCGGCTGCCTCGGCGCGCCCGATCAGCAGCGCAGCTTCCCCGGCACCGACGTGCTGACCTGGTATGCCACGTCGAGTTCGTCGCTGAGCTTCTCGCCGCCGGTGGTGGGCGGCTTCTCGATCACCAATGGCGGCTATTGCCACATCACCGTCCGGGTGGATGGAGGTGTTGCGACGCGCATCCTCTATTCGGGAGAAAAGAATGGGACGCTGGCGCCGGACGCCTATTGCGCCCCGATCGTGCGAAGCTGCCTCGTCGACCTGGCCGTCCACCCACCGCGGCGGGGGTTGTGACGCTCAGGCGGCCTTGCTGTCGCTGTCGCCGGTCAGAGCCAGCAGAGCGTCGCGGCCGAGCCGGTCGCAGAAGTCGCCGAACCCTTCCGAACCTTCCCGATCATGCGCGAAGGCTGCCAGCAGCGCACCGAACTTGACGCTGAGCTGCGCGTACGCGACCCGGTCGAGCAGGCGGAAGGACAGCCGCGTGCCGTTGAAATCGCCGCCGACATAGATCGCGTAAAAGCCGGGAACGCGGCCGACCAGCCCGATGTCGCCGGCGTAGGAGCGCACGCAGCCGTTCGGGCAGCCGGTCACGCGCAGGCTGATGCGCTCCTGCGACAGGCCGTGCCGGGCCAGCAGGGTCTCGAACATCTCGATCATCGGCCCCTGGACGCGCTCGGCTTCGGTCAGCGCCAGGCCGCATGTGGGCAGCGCCGGGCAGGCGAGGGCGAAGCGGGCGAACGGCGTCATGTCTTCGGCCGCCGTCACGCCATGCTCGCGCAGGATCGCGTCGATCGCCTCGCGGTCGGTCGCACGCACGTTGGACAGCAGCACGTCCTGCTGGGCGGTGAAGATCGGATCGACACCGAAGCGGGTCATGATCTCGCGCAACGCGGTGCGAAGTCGGACGTCACCGGCATCCTGGATGCGGCCGGACAGCACCGGCACGCCGACCCACAACCGGCCGTCGCCCTGCTCGTGCCAGCCGAGCAGCTCGGGCACATCGAGTGCCGGCAACGGCCGCGGCGGCGTCAGTGCTTTGCCGAAATAGCCGGCCAGCGTGTCGGCCACCCACTCGATGCCGTGGTCGTTGACCACATACTTTAGCCGCGCGCGGCGACGGTCGGTGCGGTCGCCGTTGTCGCGCTGCAACCGGATCACCGCCTCGCAGATCGCCAGCAGCTCCCCGGGCGGCACGAAGCATACCGGGGTCGCGAGGCGCGGGAAGGTGCGGGCGTTGTTATGCGTCATGCCAAGGCCGCCGCCGACGGCGATGGTGTAGCCCTCGAGCCGGTCGTCGGCCGCGAAATGGGCGATGATGCCGAGATCGTTCGAGAGCACGTCGACGCTGTTGTCGTCCGGCAGGGCGATGCCGATCTTGAACTTGCGCGGCAGGTAGGTGGCGCCGAACAGGGTCTCCTCCTCGTCGGCGCCGGCGACCGGCTCCTCGTCGAGGAAGATCTGGTAATAGGCGCGGCTTCTCGGCAGCAGCGCGCGCGACAGCAGCTCGACGTCGGCATGCACCTGCGCGTGGCGGCGGTCGCGCCTCGGCGCCGGTGTCGCCATCAGGTTGCGCACGACGTCGCCGCAGGCCGACATGGTGGTCATCAGCCCATGGTTGACCGCCGCGATCGCGGGCTTGAGCTCGCCCTTCAGGATGCCGTGGAACTGGATGCCCTGGCGCGAGGTGATGCGCAGCGTGCCGTTGGCATAGCTGTCGGCGATCGCATCGAGGGCCAGGTAGCGCGACGCATCCAGGACACCGCCCGGGATGCGCACGCGCGCCATGAACTGGTATTCCTTCTCCAGCTTCTGCTGCTTCAACGCGGTCGCGGTGTCGCGGTCGAACTGCTCGTAGCTGCCGTGGAACTTCAGCAGGTTGTAGGCATCCTCGCTGACCTGGATGCCGCCCTCGGCGAGTTCCTCGGCCAGCCGTCCACGAAGGCCGTGGCTGACCTGCTTGAGGGTCTCGACTCCGGAGAGCTTCTTCTCGGTCACGACTTGATCAGCCACGTCTTGCTTTGTCCCGATATCTGCGTCGGCGCTCTATATGGAGAAGCTGATCGGTTCCGCCAGGGGGCGCCTGAGGCCGGCGCCCTCCGCCCGGCGGATCAGGTCGTCCAGGCTGAGCTCCTGCAGCCTGGCGCGCAGGGTGTCGTCGAGCTCCTTCCAGGCCGGCTCGACCACGCGGGCGAACAGCTCGCCGATCGGTCCGTCCTCGTTGCCGGCGTCCTCGGAGATGGCGATCTCCATGATGTCGGACAGCTTGATGTCCCGGCGTGGCCGGCCGAGCCGGTAGCCGCCGCGCGGCCCGCGCACGCTCTCCAGCAGGGCAGAGCGCGACAAGGTCTGCAACAGGGGCTCGATTCCCCGGCGGGCCAGGCCAGCCCGCTCGGCGATATCGGCGGCACTGACAGTGCCGGCACGCCCGGCATGGAAGGCGACGTCCAGCATGATGAGCACCGCGATCATGGCCCGGTCACGCCGAAGCAGCATGGTTCCTGTCCTTCTGGTTGGCCCGCCGCTTCCGGTCGGCACATCGTCCCACTATATCAGAGGCGACCGCCATGATCCACGCTGTTGGTTGGTGTTATTGAATGCGAGGCAACGATGAAGAAACATAGCCGGACCACGGCGCCGGATGATTACTCCTCCTCCTCGGTAGGCAGTGCCCGGCCTGCGGCGGCGGCACCCGGCTTCACGGCGTTCGCGGCACCGCGCGGGCGGATCTATGCCAGCATCGTCGAGACCATCGGGGGTACGCCGCTGGTAGCCCTGCCGCGCCTGACCGGGGAGGACGGACTGCTCGCCGACGTGGCGCTGAAACTGGAGTTCTTCAATCCGCTCGGCTCGGTGAAGGACCGGATCGGGGCGGCGATGCTGTTGCGCGCCGAACGCGACGGGCTGATCACTCCCGGTCGCACCGTCCTGGTCGAACCCACCTCGGGCAATACCGGCATCGCGCTCGCCTTTGTCGCCGCCTCGCGCGGCTACCGGCTGATCGTGACGATGCCGGAAGGCGCCTCGGTCGAGCGGCGCAAGATGCTGCGGCTGATGGATGTGCAGCTCGAGCTGACCCCGGCAAGGCTGGGCATGGCCGGCGCCATCGCGCGGGCCAACGAGATACTGGCCGTCACCCCCGATGCCTGGATGCCGAGGCAGTTCGACAACCCGGCCAACCCGGACATACACGCCCAGACCACCGCCGAGGAGATCTGGACCGACACCGAGGGCCGCGTCGATATGGTGGTGGCCGGCATCGGCACCGGCGGCACCGCCACCGGCATCGCCAGGACCCTGAAGCCGCGCCGTCCCGGATTGCTGGTCTATGGCGTGGAGCCGGCCGAGAGCGCGGTGCTGAACGGCGACGAGCCCGGGCCGCACGGCATCCAGGGGATCGGTCCCGGCTTCTGTCCCAGCGTGCTGGATCTCAGCGCCCTGGACGGGGTCGTGACGGTGTCCGAGCGCGAGGCGATCGCGGCGGCCAGGCGTTGCGCAAGGATCGAGGGCATACCGATCGGCATCTCGTCCGGTGCGGCGCTGCACGCGGCCCTCGCGCTGGCGCGCAACCCGTCGCACCAGGGCAAGCAGATCGTGGCGATCATCCCCTCGTTCGCGGAGCGCTATCTGTCGACGTCGCTATTCGCCGGCCTGGGCTGACGGATCCGGTCCCAGCTAGCGCATAACGATCTCGACCCGGCGATTCTGAGGCTCCTTGGTATTGGGTCCAGTCGCCACCAGCGGATTATTCTCGCCGAAGCCGTGGATGTCGATCGAGGCGGCCTGCACGCCGTCGCGCACCAGTTCGGACTGCACCGCCTGAGCCCGGCGGAGCGACAGCGCCTGGTTATAGGCCTCGCCGCGGGCGCCGGGACGAGCCGCGGAGTTGTCGGTATAGCCGTTGACCTCGACGCGTGTGATCTGCACGCGGGTGGAGGCCTGCGCCGCCTCGGCGATGATCATCCGGGCGCGGTCGGACAGGTCCGAGCGGTCCCAGTCGAAGAACACCAGGTAGGTGCGTGAGGGCGCCGGCGCCGGCGTCACGTCCTCGGCAGGCGGCGCCGGAGGTGGCGGCGGCGGGGCCGGGTTGAACTCGTAGCGCAGCCCGAGCAGGACAGAGTGGTTATAGTCGGTGGTGATGTCCTGGTTGCCCGAGGCGCCGGTGGTGGCGAGGCCGGAGAAGCGTTCCGGGCCGAGCACCGAGAAGAAGCGGTATTCCGCGGTCATCGACAGTCCGACCACCCAGGGCACGGGCAGCGACAGCCCGAACATCGCCTGGTAGGCCAGGTTGCCGAAGGTGCCGCCGGTGCTCTGGGCGTAGGGGAAGTCGGTGGCGGCGTAGTGGGTATCCATGCGGGTCCAGCCGTAGCCGGCGCCGAGGCCGAAATAGGGGTAGAGCCAGCTCTTGCCGATATCCATGTCGAACAGGGCGTTGACCATGCCGCCGTAGTTTTCCTGGTGCCCGCCGGCTTCGGTCGGGAAGCTGGTGCCGAGGAAATGGCGGATATTGTTGTCGCGGTAGTTGCCTTCGATCTCGATCCGCACGCCATTGCCGAAGCCGTAGCCAAGGCTGCCGACGCCGGTATAGCCGAAGTCGAAGCTGTCCTTGCCTGAGGGAAAGGAGGGTGACAGCCGGACGGTCTCGTCCTGAAGGTAGTTGGCGCCGCCGCCGAGGCCGACATAGATGCCGCTGACCGGCTGGGCATGGGCACGGGGGGCGGTCAGGACGGCGCCGGCCAGCACGATCGGAAGCGCGAGCGCGCTGCCGGCCAGCAATATCGACATGCGCGTCATCATTCCGTCTCCCGCCTGAGCCGGACGCGTAACGCGCTACGCGGCCTGCTGATCCGCCTCTACCGGGTTTTTACGTGCGGTAGAAGGGCTGTCGAACTCTGACGAGGCAGGCATCGAAGGTTCAGCCGGATCGGTGTCCGAGCGGCCACATCGGCCGAAACGCGTGTCAACGCCCAGGGAACCCGTTGCGGAGCCAGTCCATGATCTCGTCATATGCCCCGGTTACTGGATAGGCGGGGCGTTTAATGCCCGCCGCCGCGGCTACCGTTACCGAGGTTCGATGTGATCGACGGATTGTTCGTGTTGCCATTAGCATTGACGCCGGTATCGGTGCCGGACAGCATGCTGCCAGTCGAAGCCGTGTCCTGGTGATGCATTCCTGGCGTGTAGGTGTTGTCGCATCCGGCAATACCCAGCAGGCAGGCGCATCCAGCCGCGATTACGATAACTTTGTTCATGACAACCTTCCTTGTTGCATTGCGATGAAAGCATGGCACCGTCGAGCCCGTCCATCCACGATCGACCCTCGCCTGGATCGAACGATAATGGTCGTGCCGTTCCATCCTGAAGCGGCCCTGCCTGACGGGAGGAAAGTGACACTGCCATTCCAATCCGATGACGGCTGAAACGCGTCGCCTACACACGCGGGAGGCAGCCATCCAGTGCTTCGAGGCCGGCGACTACAATACGGCCGCGCAAATGCTAGCTCCCCTACTGGCCGGGAACCCCGGCGATGCTACCCTGCATCGTCTTCACGGAATGGCCCTCGTGCGCACCGGGGCGTCGGCGGACGGCCTGCCCTCGCTGGCGCGGGCTACGGCGCTCGCACCAGGCGATGCCGTCTCCGCAACCTGGTACGGGATCGGACTACATGCCGCCGGGCGCTACGATGGCGCTGCTCGCATTCTCGCGATGGCATCCGGGCTAGCACCAGGCGACCCGGCGCCGCTGATCCATTTGTCGCGTGCGCTGCTGAAAACTGGTCGGCCGGAGGATGCGCTCGCTGCAGCGCGACGTGCCTTGTCGCTTGCCCCTCGGCTGCTCGAAGCGGAGCATGCGTCACGGTTATCGGCGCTGGCTGTGCTGCAGACGGCGGATGCGCCGCCGCCGGCTGATCTGGCCGAAGCCTGGTTGACGCTCGGCCGGAGCTGCATGCGACTCGACAAGGTGATGGAGGCGCGCACCGCTTTCAGCGAGGCGCTCGGCCTGCAGCCGCTGCATGCGCTGGCGCAATGCGAGCTGGCCCTGACCGACCATCTCTGCGGCCAGCCGCTGGCGGCGACAGCCCGTCTGCGGGCAGTGCTGGATAGCGATCCTGACAGCCACGTCGCCAGGGTGGCGCTTGCCAGCCGATTATTGCTTGGCGACGAGGCGGCACCGGCACTGGCCTTACTCGACGCACACGCCCCACCGCCGCCCGGGCCGCTCCGGTCGCGCTGGCATGCGGAACGGGCGCAGGCGCTGATCGCGCTCGGCCGCGACGAGGAAGCGGATCGCGAAATTGGCCAAGCCGAGCGCCATCCGGTCCAGGAACTGGAGCTGCTGCTCACATGGCAGCAGCTGGTGCTGGCACTAAGGAGACGACGCCCGGAGGCGGATATCCTGGCAAACAAGGTCGAGCGGCTGATCGGGATAAGGGAGGCCGGGACAATCGAGCTGCGGATCGACGCGCATTTCGATCTGGCTGAACTTCATCACAAAGCATCGCGATACGCGACGGCCTTCGCGCATTGGCAGCGCGGCCATTCGCTTCTGAAGCTGGCGCAACCGTTCTCGCGCAGTGCGCATGAACGCTACCTGACGGCGATCACCCGGAGCTTCGATGCGGACCGTCTCGCGAGGGGGCCGCGCGCCGAGACCGCCGATCCGGTCCCGGTCTTCATCGTCGGGCTGCCGCGTACCGGCACCACGCTGCTGGAACAGATCCTCAGCGCTCACCACGCCGTGCATGGAGCCGGCGAGCGGCTGGCGATGCGCGAGATGATGATGCGGCTCACCGGCACCGCGGTGGCCAGCACCGCCATGATGCGCGCCGCGACGCTCGATACGGCAACCCTCACGGCCGCGTCACACGCTTACGTGGAAGATCTGCACGCGCTGGCGCCGGACGCGTCGCGGGTACTGGACAAGATGCCGGACAACATCTTCCAGCTCGGCTTCATCGCGACACTGCTGCCGGGGGCGCGGATCATCTGCTGCACGCGCGACCTGCGCGACGTAGGGCTCTCCATCTTCAAGCATCGTTTCATCGGACATCATCCGTATGCGCACGACCTGGCCGACCTCGGCTGGTACATGGCGGCGCAGCAGCGGCTGCTGGCGCATTGGCAGGCTTGCCTGCCGTCGGCGATTCTGGTGCTGGACCATTCGGAATGGATCGCGGATTTTGACGCGACGCTGCGCCGCACGCTCGAGTTCCTGGATCTGCCCTATGATGCGGCGTGCGAGCTGTTTTTCGAGCAGGACCGCCGGGTCGGCAGTGCCAGCCGCGCGCAGGTGCGGCGGCCGATCAATGCGGATGGCATCGGCCGCTGGCGCGACCACGCCGATCAGCTCCGGCCAATGCTGCGCGAACTGCCGCCAGACATCTGACATGAAAAAGGCTGTGCGACGCATGGTCGCACAGCCTCCTGTCATGGCTCCGTAGTCGAAGGATCAGAACCTGACCTGCAGCCTTGCATAAAACAAGCGGCCGAAGACGTCATAGACGCTGGGGGCGGTATTGGTCGACGAGTCGAGCGCGAAGGGCGGCGTGCGGTCGAGCAGGTTGTCGATGCCGCCGACCAGCTGGACCTTCTTGAAGTTATAGGTCGCGACGATGTCGTGGTAGAACACCTCGTTGGTCTTGTAGAAGCGCTGAGCGGCGGCGTTGAGGTTTGTCCCGCCTTCGTTGTAGGTCATGCCGTCGATATAGCGAACGGTCCAGCTGAAGCTGAAACCGTCCTTGGCATAGGTGGTGGTGACGTTGTCGCGGATCACCGGCACGCCGACGGGATAGAGGCCGCCGCCAAGCACCGTGTTCAACGTGCCTTTCAGATTAACGAACGGGCCATTGAGGGTAAGCTGCTCCGTGTAGCCGATGGTGTCGACCAGTTCGTTGGTGAAGCTCAGCGTGTTGTTTCCGCGCAGCCTGATCAGGTAGCTCATGTCGAAATCGATGCCGTTCGTGCGCGTCACACCCAGGTTCTCATAGGGGGCGCTGGCCAGGGCAACCTGTTTGGAGGCGTTTCGCTGCCCCGCGCTGGCGCAGTACGGGCTGCTGAGATCGACACTGGTATAGCACTGGTCCTCGACATACTGCACCGGCACCTCGCCGATCGAGTTGTTGATCGAGGTGTGGAAGTAATCGATCTCGGCGTTGAAGTTCGGCAGGAAACGGGGCGTCAGCACGCTGCCGATCGTGTAGGTGCGCGAGCTCTCGGGGCTGAGCTTCGGGTTGCCGCCAACCAGTGTCGGGATCTGGCCGGCACCGGCCTGCTGGAAGCCGGCGGGGACACCCTGTTTGGCGCAGTTGGCTGCGACGTTGCCAGAGAGGGCACCGTAGCTCGATATCTGCGCGCACGGATCGTTGCCTTGCTCGAAGGCCAGCGTGTCGCCGCCGAAGGCCTCGACGACCGCAGGCTGACGCACCGAGGTGCCGAGGTTGGCGCGGAAACGGATATCCGGAGACGGAGACCAGTTCAGGCCGGCCTTGAAGTTCTGCACGCCGCCGAAGGTGTTGTAGTCGGACCAGCGGCCGGAGATGTCCGCGGACAGATCCTTGGCCATGACGAGATTCTTCAGGAGCGGAATATTCAGCTCGCCGAACACCTCGCCGACGTCGAAGCCGCCTCCGGTGGGGAACTGCTGTGCCGCGGTCGACTGGCCGGCCTCGACAAACGCGTCGGGATGATAGGCGCCGTTCTCCTGGCGATACTCGAAGCCTACCGCCAGACCGAGTGGACCATACGGCAGCTTCAGCAGCTTGTTGTTGGTGACGCTGCCGCCATAGTCGCGGAATTGATAATACGCGTTCGAACTCGCCGTGAACCCTACATAGTTGGCAGCCGCCGCGCTGATGTTGCCGGCGCCGAACGGGTTGAGCAAGGCGCAGCCCTGTGATGCCTGGCAGAGGCTGGCGTTAAACGGGTCGGCGGGGTTGCTGTCGGAACCAAGCGAGTTCTCGAGCCTAGTGGCGTTGATCTGGTTGGTTTGGTGGATGGTCGTGTTGGAATAGCCGTAGGTGAAGTAGCTGTCATAGTCCCAGTTGCCGGTGATGTTGCCACGCGCGCCGACGGTGGCCTGCCAGGTGTCGGTACCGGTCTCGGTTTGACGAGGACCCAGATCGGTGGTCCGGCGATAGCCGCTCAGCGGCTCGTCGACGCCCAGCGCCTCGGCGTATGGGTTGCCTTGCGGGATGATCAGCGACTGGGCGGTGTTCGGGTTGCCGGTCACCGGCTGGCCCGAGAGCTGCGTCTCGGTCTCCTTGTGCGTGTAGAACGCCGATGCGTAGGCAGTGAGGTGGTCGTTGACGTCGAAGTGCGACTCTGCCGCGACGTTGCCTTGCGACTCGTAGTCGGAGAGGTAGGTATCGTGGCCATAATCATAGCGGCCGTTGATGTTCGGCGTGGAGCCGTTTGCGCCCATATAGCTATTGATGAACGGAACGACCTTGCCATTGACGACGGTACCGCCTTCTCCGGATGCGAAGGCGCCCTCCGCCGGCGTAGCCGTTGCCGAGCCGAAGTAGCGCCCGTTGACCGGGTAACCCGAGCCGATCGTGTAGGGTTCGCCAGGACCATTATCGGCGGCAACGACCGGATCGGACCAGTCGCGGTCCTGCTGCAGCACCGGCTGACGTTGCAGGTAATGCCCGGTCAGCTCGAAATTGCCGCGGCCTTGAGCGAAGTCGAAACCGGTGATGCCGGAGATGTCGCCCTGCTTGTCGTCGCCGGACGCGGTGATGTTGCCGCCGAGGTTGATCTGCGTGCCGGAGAAGTCCTTCTTCATGATGATGTTGATCACGCCGGCGACGGCGTCGGCGCCGTAGATGGTCGAGGCGCCATCCTTCAGGATCTCGATGCGATCGACCATCTGGATCGGGATGGTGTCAAGATCGACGCAGTCGCTGCCGGTCCCGTAGCCGGAGTGGACGAAGCGACGCCCGTCCACCAGCACCAGGGTGCGGGTAATGCCGAGATTGAACAGGTCAAGGCAGGACGAGCCGTTGGCGCCGTTATTGGTGGTGGAGAAGTTGCCATCCGTGCCGATCGAAGGGATCTTCTTGAGCACGTCCTCGATGGTCTGCGAACTGGACTGCTCGATCTGCTTGGAGGTGATCACGGTGATCGGCGCTTCACTGGTGACGTTGCTGGTGCGCAGACGCGAACCAGTGACCTCGATGCTCTCGGCGGCGGGGGCGGACGTGCCTGCCGAAGTCGCGGCGCTAGTGGCTTCAAGCGGGGTCCCGGTGATCTGCGCAAGAGCCGGAGCGGCACCCAGGATTGGTGCCAGTGCCAGCGCCGCGATCGATCCTTTCAAGCCTGCGCGTGAAGTGAGGTGGCTAGATCGCAACATCTTTTAAAACTCCAGCCATGGCTCATCGTGAGCAGGCCGACGACAGGGTTGATATGGAAGTTGAATGCAGCTTCACTTCTACTTTTAAAGCCGCCTTGTGTTTTGAGATCAGAAGGCCTGATGAGGCCTCAGGGCAGCATTCGTAACACATTCGCAAGTAAAGGAATGAACACAGCCAGGATCAATACGTCCTCAATACGTGAAACCTTACCAGACTTTTATGCGATAGAACATGGCTCATCTGCAATGGGGGCATGACACTCTGCCCAAGACGCAGCAAACAATGTTGCTTAAATGCCACGGCATGTAACTGAGCGTCGAAATTAGCCGTCCATGGCAGTTGTATAGACTTGCTGATGCTCTAAATGCTTGAGAAGATGATGCTGATCGAGTGCATGGTGACCAGAACTCAGCACCGCTAGCTAGGTCGCCACAAGGATCCGGTCATAACTTCGATCGTCTATCCGAGCGGCCATGGCGTTACCTCGCGGTTAAGTCGAAGCCTTGAGGAACTGCTTAATCATGCGTTTGTAGCCGATCGCCCTCGATTGCGAGAACGGCCTGTTCGCCAGAACCGGATACGCCAACAGCTCTGGTTGTTGACCGGGTCGCCGTTGCCATTCAGCTATTTACCGGCCTCAAAGGATCACCGCCTCGAACGGTGGCATGAGGTCGGGGGCGTCGAACTCGATCACCCACAGGTCGGGATCGCGTGCCACCTGGCGTGCCACATAGGCGTCCGCGGCTTCCTGGCCGATCGGAGCCGTTCCGGTGGCGCGCATCCAGGCGGCGGCGCCGTCCATCCCGCGCATCTGGCTCAGCACCACAATCCCTCCCGCGTGGTTGCGCAGCACCGCCAGCACGCCGCCTGAATCGCCATCACCGCGCCGCAGCACCATTCCGGATCGGCCAAGCTGGTCGGCACGCCGTACCGCCGCGGAAACCCAGATGGCAGTCTTCAGCCGTGGCTCACTCATCGGACAGATCCTTCACTCCACATGCGCCGAGATCCAGGCATCGTCCGGAATGATAGCCGTCCGATACCGCGCGGGGTCCTCGATCAGGGCACGCGCCGCATCGAGGTCGGCGTCCCCGCCGATCGCCGCCGGGCAGGCGTTGCGTATCTCCAGGATGCGCGACACCGGCAGCGGCGAGCGCGCACGACGCGAGTCGCGTATCGCCCCGGCATTATCCTCGATGCCGTCGCCGAGATCGGCGAGTGCCCGGTCCAGCGCCGCCTGGCCGAGGCTGGTGCAGAGCTGCGGCATAACCCCAAGGCCCTGCAGCGGCCAACCCAACGGCGCGATCACCCGGCTCCAGGTGACGAACAGCTCGCCGCCGTCCGGCAGCTGGGCGATGGTCTGCACCAGCCCCTTGCCCAATGTGGCGCTGCCGACCACCACGGCGCGGCGGTGGTCGGCCAGGGCAGCGGCCATGATCTCGGCAGCGCTGGCGGTGCGCCCGTCCACCAGCACGACGATCGGGATGCCGCCGGTGAGGTCGCCGCCCTGGACGCTCCAGACATGGTTCGACCGCGGGTCGCGCCCGCGCGTGACCACGGCCACGCCATGGTCGAGCACCAGCGCGACCGAGGTCACCGCCTGCTGCAGCAATCCGCCGCGGTTGCCGCGCAGGTCGAAGATCAGCCCATGCACGTGGCTCGCAAGGCTGGCCCCGGCATCCGGCTGCATCGCCTGGTCCAGGAACTGGCTCATCTCCTGGGCGGTGTCGGCGGAGAAGCCGGTCACGCGCAGCACGACGATGTCGCCGCTGGAAAAGGCGAACACCGTTTCCGGCGGCACCTGGGCGCGGGTCAGGGTGACGTTCTGCGCCGCCCCGTGGCCCACCGGTGCAACGCCGAGGACCACGCTGCTGCCTTCGGCGCCATGCAGCCAGCCGGCGATGGTGGCCTCGTCCTGGTTGCGCGTGGAATGGCCGTCGACCGCGAGCAGCCGCATGCCGGCGGAGACACCTGCCGCCCAGGCCGGCCCGTTGGCGTTCACCGCGCTGATCAGGGCGGTGCGTCCGACGCGGTTGACGGTGATGCCGGCGCTGGCCTCGGCGCCGTTGCGCGCGGTGCGGTCGGTGGTTGCGGGAGCCGGCGCGATGTAGCGCGAATACGGATCGAGATGGTTGAACAGCTCGTCGAAGAAGCTCTGGATCAGCGCCTGCTGGCCGGAAGCACGGATCTGCGTGGACGCGTCCCACGCGGCGGCGGCCATCGCGACGGCAGCCCGGGTCCAGGCGACGAGGTCCGCATCCGGGGGGGCCTTCTGGGCATGCAGCACGCCTCGCGGCGTCACCAGGCGAATGATGTCGGCATGGGCCTCGATGGTCAGCGACGGGTCGATCGCGGTCAGCCCGTTCAGGCCCCACAAGGTGAACTGGCGGTTGCTGTAGGCGTCCAGCGTCCGGGGACCGAGGAAATTGAGCGCCGCGCCGATCACGTTCGCCACCACGGCGGGATCGAACCCGGGCTGACCCGGGGCAGGGCTGCCTGCTGGGTTCTGGGCGAAGCCAGGCTCCGGCAGCCAGAGCAGCACGAGCACCAGCACGGCCGCGCGCAGCCGCAGTTGCCAGGTCATGCAGATCACGGACGGCGTGCGGTGCCTTCCCGTCGCGGCATCTCGCGACGGGGGTTCGCCGCCGGAGAAACGATTGCGAACAACAGTCCGCCGGTGACGGGCGCCGCCTCGACCAGCCGCACCTCGACCGTCTGGGTCAGGTGGTAGGATCGTCCGGAGCGTCGGCCGGTCAAGGCATGTGAACCCTCGTCATGCATCCAGAAGTCGTCCGGAAGGCTGGAGATGGGAACCAGCCCGCTGGCGCCGCTATCGGTCAGTGTGACGAAAAGTCCGAAACGGGTCACGCCGGAAATACGCGCCGGGAAGTGGGAACCGATTTTGTCGGACATGTGTGCAGCAATGTAACGCTCGACGGCGTCACGCTCGGCGAGGGCGGCGCGCCGCTCGGTCGCAGTGATATGCGCACCCTGCTGCTCGAGGTCGCCCTGCTGATTGGGGTGTGATGCGGGTGCGGACCCGTGCCCCATGCCGGCGATCAGGGCGCGATGCACCAGCAGATCGGCATAGCGCCGGATCGGCGAGGTGAAATGCGCATATTCCGGCAAGGCGAGGCCGAAATGGCCGATGTTGTCCGGGCTGTACTCGGCCTGGCTCTGCGAGCGCAGCACCACCTCGTTGACCTGCGGCCCCTGCTCGGTGCCGGCGACCTCCCGCAGGATCGCATCCAGGTCCGCCGGGCGCAGCTCTCCCGAAGGTTTCAGCGACAGACCCAGCGTCGAGAGAAAGTCGCGCAAGGCTTCGAGCTTTTCCGGCGAAGGCGGGGCGTGGATGCGATACATGCAGGGCTGCCTCGACCGCCGCAGCTCCTGCGCCGCGGCGACGTTGGCCAGCACCATGAACTCCTCGATCAGCCGATGGCTGTCCAGGCGGGCACGCGGCGTGATGGCGGTAACCTGGCCGGCGTCGTTCAACTCGACCCGGCGCTCGGGCAGGTCGAGATCCAGCGTGCCGCGACGCGCCCTTGCCGTCAGCAACGCCCGGTAGGCGCCGTAGAGGGCGGCCGGCAGTTCGGCGGGCACGCCTTCCAGTGACGTGCCGGCGTCGTGCGCCTGCTGCAACTGGGAATAGGTCAGGCGGGCGGCGCTGCGCATCAGGCCGCGGCCGAACCGGTGCGAGAGCTTGCGGCCCTCGGCGTCGATGACCAGCTCGGCGAACAGGCAGCCGCGATTCTCGCCCGGACGCAGCGAGCACCAGCCGTTCGACAGCGCCTCCGGCAGCATCGGCACCACCCGGTCAGGAAAATAGACCGAGTTGCCGCGCTTGTAGGCCTCGCGGTCGAGCGGCGAGCCGGGGGCCACGTAATGCGCGACGTCGGCGATCGCGACCAGCAGCCGCCAGCCATTGCCCGATGGTTCGGCAAACACCGCGTCGTCGAAGTCGCGCGCATCCTCGCCGTCGATGGTGACCAGGGGGAGCGGGCGCAGGTCGGTGCGGCCGGCAAGTCCCGTCTCGCGCGCGGCCTCGGCCTCGGCCAGCGCCCTGGGCGGAAACTCCTGCGGGATGTCGTGGATATGCAGGCAGATCAGGCTGACCGAGCGCGCATCGCCCATGCGGCCGAGCCGCTCGATCACCCGGGCCGGCTTGAGGCCGTAGCCGAGCGAGGGCAGCGGCTCGGCCAGGATGATCTCGTCTGGTTCGGCGCCGAGCGTCTCGCCAGGGGGGATGCTCCACTCCGCCTTCTGGCGACGGTCGGTGGGCACCAGGCGGCCGGCTTCGGGGCGACGCAGCTTCTGGCCGGGATCGGGCGCGGGTGGGGCGCGGAAAACTCCGAGGATGCGGCCGGGGCTGTCGGACAGCCGCTTGATGGTGCGGCCCTCGTAGCGGCCGGGGCCGACCCGGCGCAGACGCGCCAGCACCCGCTCGCCGGGAGCCAGCGCTGGTTGGCCACGGGGCTCGGGATGCATCAGCACCATCGGCGCAGCGCCCGGCCCCTCCCATCCGACCGGGCGCGCGATCGGATCGCCTTCGGGATCGGTGCCGGTGACCAGCACCACCATCGCGTCCGCCAGCCGTCCCGGAGCTGAAAAACGCTTCGCACCGGCCGGGGTGATCGCACCGGTGGCGCCCATCCCGCGCAACAGGTCGCGCAGGTCGGCACGATGCTCCGGACCGAGGCCGAAGGCGCGGGACACCTCCCGCTTGCCGACGCGGCTGGAGGATTCGCTCACGAAGCGGCGCAGCGCATCCGGGGTCGGAAGCTGGCCCATGATGCGGCTGCCGTCAGTATCGGGGGCCGGATCGGGGGCCGGCTCCTGGGAAGCGGGAGGCTCTTGGCTGGTCGAGCGCCGCGACTTCATCTCACTCCGCCGGGCTGGCCAGTTTTCGGGCGGATCTGGTGGTCTCCTTCGCTGCCGCCTTGACCCGGGCAGGAGCTTTCGCAGCCGTCTTCGCGGTCTTGGGCTTGGCCTTGGCTTTGACGGCTTTGACGGCTTTCACGGCCCTGGCCGGCTCGGCCGTGGCTATCACCTTGGGTTTGGCCTTCGGTTTCGGCTTGGCGCCCTTCTTGCCTTTCGGCTTGAGATACTTGCCCTTCTCGGTCAGCAGGGCGACGCCCTCGGCCAGGGTAACATCCTCCATCGTCTTGTCGCGCGGCAGGTTGGCAACCATCTGGCCATGCTGGAAATAGGGTCCGAAGCGGCCCTTGCGGACCATCACCGGCTCGCGATCCTTGGGATGCTCGCCGAGGTTGCGCACCGAGGCGAGCTTCTTGCCGATCACGTCGACCGCCCGGTTGATGCCGACCGACAGCACGTCGTCATCCTTGTCGAGCGAGGCGAAGATGCCGCCCATCTTCACGTACGGCCCGAACCGGCCGATGCCTGCCTCCATCGCCTCGCCGAGCTCCGGATGGATGCCGACGATGCGCGGCAGCGACAGCAATCCCACCGCCTGGTCGAGCGTCACGCTATCGCCCTCGATGCCCTTGGGCAGGGTCGAGCGCCGCACCTTGCTTTTTTTATCCTCGGGGTCGGGTTCGCCCTGCTGCACATACAGCCCCCAGGGACCGCGCTTGACGGTGATCTCCTCGCCGGTGTCGGGATGGGCTCCGAGCAGCCGCTTGCCCTCCTTCAGCGTCTCGCCGCCTTCGCCCTCGCTGTCCACCACCAGGCGCCGGGTGAACTGGCAGGCCGGGTAGTTCGAGCAGCCGATGAACGAGCCGTAGCGCCCGAGTTTCAACCCGAGCCGGCCGTTGCCGCAGGCGGTGCAGCGGCGCGGATCGGAACCGTCCGCCGGTTCGGGGAAGAAATGCGGCCCCAGGTCGGCGTCGAGCGCGTCGATCACGTCGGAGATCTTGAGGTCCTTGGTCTGCAGGACCGCGTGCGAGAAGTCCTCCCAGAACTTCGCCATCACGTCGCGCCAGTCGGCACGGCCGTCGGAGATGTCGTCGAGGCGCTCCTCCAGCCCGGCGGTGAAATGCGGATCGACGTAGCGCTCGAAGAAGCTGGTCAGGAAGGCGGTGACCAGCCGGCCGCGATCCTCGGGGATGAAGCGCTTGCTTTCCAGACGCACATACTCGCGGTCGCGCAGCACGGTCAGGATCGAGGCGTAGGTGGAGGGACGGCCGATGCCGATCTCCTCCATCTTCTTGACCAGGGAGGCCTCGGAGAAGCGCGGCGCCGGCTGGGTGAAATGCTGGTCGGCATCGACGGCGCCGCCCTTCAGCGGATCGCGCTCGCGCATCGGCGGCAGCATGCGGGTGTCGTCCTCCGCCTCGGCGCCGGCCTCCTTGCTGTCGTCGCGGCCCTCCGAATACAGCTTGAGGAAGCCGTTGAAGGCGATGATCGAGCCGGTCGCGCGCAGCTTGGCCTTCGCCGTGGGCTCGGTGATCTCGACGCTGACCTGGTCGAGCTCGGCGGACTGCATCTGGCTGGCGACGGCGCGCTTCCAGACCAGCTCGTACAGGCGCCTCAGCTCGTCGGACAGATAACGCCCGACATCCTCGGGCCGGCGCGCGACATCGGTCGGACGCACCGCCTCATGGGCTTCCTGGGCGTTCTTGGCCTTGGTCGAATACTCGCGCGCGACACCCGGCAGATAGTCGGGGCCGAAGCTCTCCCTGATATGGACCCGGATAGAGTCCACCGCCTCGCGGGCCATCTGCACGCCGTCGGTGCGCATGTAGGTGATCAGGCCCACGGTCTCGCCGCCGAGCTCGATGCCCTCATAGAGTTGCTGGGCGGCGCGCATCGTCGCCTGGGCGCCCATGCCGAGCTTGCGGCTGGCCTCCTGCTGCAGGGTCGAGGTGGTGAAGGGCGGCGGCGGGTTGCGCTTGACCTTGCGGCGCTCGACCGTGTCCACGCTGAACTGCCCGGCCTCGACCGCGGCTTTCGCGGCCAGCGCCAACGGCTCGGCGTTGAGGTCGAACTGGTCGAGCTTGCGGCCGTCGAGATGGGTGAGGCGGGCGATGAAGGGCGCTCCGGCCGGCGTCGCCAGATGGGCCAGGATGGTCCAGTATTCGCGCGGCTTGAAGCGCTCGATCTCGGCCTCGCGCTCGCAGATCAGGCGCAACGCCACCGACTGCACGCGTCCCGCCGAACGGCTGCCCGGCAGCTTGCGCCACAGCACCGGGGAGAGGGTGAAGCCGACCAGGTAATCCAGCGCGCGACGGGCGAGGTAGGCCTCGATCAGCGGCTGGTCGAGCTCGCGCGGGTTGGCCATGGCATAGGTGATGGCGCCCTTGGTGATCTCGTTGAACGTCACCCGCTGCACCTCGACGCCGCGCAGGAGGTTCTTCTCCTCGAGCATGGCGCGCACGTGCCACGAGATCGCCTCGCCCTCGCGGTCCGGATCGGTCGCCAGGAACAGCCGCTTGGCCCCGCGCAACGCCTTGGCGATGGCGGCGATCTGCCGGTTGCCGCGCTCGTCGGCCTGCCAGTCCATCGCGAAGCCCTCGTCGGGGCGGACGCTGCCATCCTTGGGCGGCAGGTCGCGCACGTGGCCGAACGAGGCCAGGACGGTGTAGCCGTCCCCCAGATACTTGTTGATGGTCTTCGCTTTTGCCGGCGATTCAACCACGACGACGTCGGTCATTCCGTCTCCGAACAATTCAACGCCCGGTGATGGACGTGTTCAGCCGGCGCTGCAAGCCCCCTCCGTATCAGCGGGAGAAGCCTGTCCAATAAGGCTTACTCGATTGCCCGGCAGGGATTCTATCCAGCCGCCAAGCTCCAGTTCAGTCAGTACAGCCAGCACGACATTCACTGAGAACTGGCAGCGACGCAGCAGATCGTCAACCGGCACCGGTGCCGGGCCCAACAGTTCGAGCAGCTCGGCGCGGGTCTGGTCGATCTCGGCCTGAGGCGGCGGCGGGCTGAGGCGCCAACCCGGGACCATCGTCTCGAGGCCTTCGGCATAACCGGTCGGGCCGAGCTTGGGCGGCTCGGGGAGTTCGGCGAGCACGTCGGCGGCGCCCTCGGTCAGCCGCGCGCCCTGGCGGATCAGGTTGTTGGAGCCCCTGCAGCGCGGGTCGAGCGGCGAGCCGGGTACTGCGAACAGCGGGCGCCCGTAGGTCAGGGCGAGGTCCGCGGTGATCAGGCTGCCCGAGCGTGGCGCCGCCTCGATCACCACGCAGCCGAGCGACAGACCGGCGATGATCCGGTTGCGCTGCGGGAAATGCTTGCTCTGCGGGACGGTCCCGAACGGCGCCTCCGCCACCACCGCGCCGAGCTGCGCGATCTGCGCCTGGAGGTCGGCATGATCCGGCGGATAGGGCTGGTCGAGCCCGCCGGCGATGCAGGCCACGGTTGGCCCGACATGCAGCGCGCCGCGGTGGGCGGCGCCGTCGATGCCGCGCGCCAGGCCGGAGACGATGACCAGGTTATGGTCGCCCAGCTCGGCGGCAAGGGCTTCGGCGATGCGCAGGCCGTTCGACGAGGCGTTGCGCGAGCCGACGATGGCCACCGACCGGCGATGCAGGACATTGATGTCGCCGAGCACCGCCAGCGCCGGCGGGGCGTCGGGCAGTTGCGCCAGCAGCGGCGGATAGGCGGCCTCGCCGAGGATCACGAAATGGCCGCCCATCGCCAGCACGGCGCCGATCTCGTCGTCGATCGCCTGGCGGGAGGGGATGCGGGCATCGCGGCCGGCACGCCGCACCATGCCGGGCAAGGCTTCGAGTGCCTCCGCCGCGGTCTCGAATTGCAGCATCAGGCGGCGGTAGCTGGCCGGCCCGATGCCCTCGCTGCGGGTCAGCCGGAGGCGGTGCGCGAGTTCGGGATGACTCATGCGGGGCCGCGGCCGATGCGCGGCTCGGTCCCGGCCAGCAAGCGGCCGATGTTGGCGTGATGGCGTCCCAGCACGAGCAGGGCGACCACCAGCCCGGCGACGACGAGGACGGCGTTGGCTCCGAGTGCCAGCAGCAGGACCGGCAGGGCTACGGCGCTGCCGATGCCGCCGGCCGACGAGATCCGGGTCAGCCGCGCGATGGCCAGCCAGAGCGCGATGCAGATCAGTCCCGCGCGCCAGTCCAGTGCAAGCGCTATCCCGAGCATGGTGGCCACTCCCTTTCCGCCGGCGAAACGAAGCCATACAGGAAAGCAGTGACCCAAGGCGACGAAAATGGCGGCCGTCGCCGCGACGAGGGGGGCAGGCAGCAGCAGGAGCCCGATCCAGACCGCCGCCGCACCCTTCAGCCCGTCGAGCAGCAGCGTGGCCGCGGCCAGGCCACGACGGCCGGTGCGCAGCACGTTGGTGGCGCCGATGTTGCCGGAGCCGAGCTTGCGTATGTCGCCGAGGCCGGCGGCGGCGGTCAGGAGCAGGCCGAACGGGATGCTGCCGATCAGGTAGGCGAGGATCGCGCTCGCGGCGAGGGTCGGGTTCATCCCCAGACGCGCCGCCCGGCCTTCCAGGTGCCGATGACGCGGCCTTCGAGGGCACGGCCGTCGAACGGGGTGTTCTGGGCGCGTCCACGCATCTGGCCGGACTGGACCTGCCAGGCACGCTCCAGGTCGAACAGGCAGAGATCGGCCGGCTGGCCGCGCGCGAGCCGTCCGGCCTGGATCCCGAGCACGCGCGCGGGCCTGGCGGTCAGCAGGTCGATGGCGGCCAGCAGGCCGAGGGTCCCGTCATGCACGCGCGCCAGGGTGACGCCCAGCAACGTGGTCAGGCCGACGCCGCCGGACGCGGCCTGGGCGAAGGGCAGCCGCTTGTCGTCGGCGTCGCGCGGCATGTGGTCCGAGGCGATCGCATCGATGGTGCCGTCGGCCAGTGCTGCACAGACCGCGAGCCGGTCGGCCTCGGCGCGCAACGGCGGCGAGAGCTTGGCGAAGGTGCGGAAGTCGCCGATCGCGGTCTCGTTGAGGTCGAAATAGGGCGGGGCTGTATCGCAGGTGACCGCCAGCCCATCGGACTTGGCGCGCCGGATCAGCGCCAGCGCCGCCGCCGTCGAGACATGGCCGAAATGCAAAGCCCCACCTGTCAGCCGGGCCAGCATCAGGTCGCGCGCCACCAGGATCGCCTCCGCCGCCGCGGGGATGCCGGGCAGGCCGAGGCGGGTGGCCAGCTCGCCCTCGGTGGCGCTGCCGTGACGTGCCAGCGACGGGTCCTCGGGATGCTGGATCACCATGGCCCCGAAGCCGCGCGCGTAGGAGAGCGCGTTGCGCATCAGCCGCGTATCGGCGATGGCATGGATGCCGTCGGTGAAGGCGACCGCGCCGGCCTCCCGCAGCAGGCCAAGCTCGGCCATCTCCTCGCCGCGGCAGCCTCGGGTGACGGCGCCATAGGGCATGATGGTGACCATGCCGGTCTCGTCGCCGCGTGCGCGCAGCAGACGCACCAGGGCCGGGTCGTCGATCGCCGGCCTGGTGTTTGGCAGCAGCGCCAGGGTGGTGATGCCGCCCCATGCGGCGGCCTCGGCGGCGGAGGCGATGGTCTCGCGGTATTCATGGCCGGGTTCGCCGACGCTGGCCCGCATGTCGACCAGGCCGGGGCAGAGGATCGCGCCGTTGCCGTCGATCACGTGCGCGCCCTCGGGAGCGGCGGCATCGGATGGCAGGTCGAGATCCTCGATCAGGCCGCGATGCAACAGAAGCCGGCCGGGCCGATCCAGGCCGGTCGCCGGATCGAGCAGCCGGACGTTATCGAACAGCACCTGGCCGCTCACGTGTTGCGTCCCCGCGAGAGCCGGTCGAGCACGGCCATGCGCACCGCGACGCCCATCTCGACCTGTTCCTGGATGACGCTCTGGCGATGGTCGGCGACGGCGCTGTCGATCTCGACGCCACGGTTCATCGGCCCCGGATGCATCACCAGCGCGTCCGGCTTCGCTAGCGCCAGGCGTGCCGCATCGAGACCAAAGAAGCGGAAATACTCGCGTTCGCTCGGCACCAGGCCGGACTGCATGCGCTCGCGCTGGAGCCGAAGCATCATCACCACGTCGACGTCGCGCAGACCGGTCTCCATGTCGTGGAACATTTCGACCCCCAACCGGTCGATCTCCGTCGGCATCAGGGTGGGCGGCCCGATCACCCGCACCTGGCTGCCCATCGCGGTCAGCAGGTGGATGTTCGAGCGCGCCACCCGGCTGTGGCTGATGTCGCCGCAGATCGCCACCGTCAGCCCCTGCAAGCGGCCGCAGCGCCGGCGTATGGTCAGCGCGTCGAGCAGGGCTTGCGTCGGATGCTCGTGGGTGCCGTCGCCGGCGTTGATCACGCTGGCCTCGACCTTCTGGGCGAGCAGGGCGGGGGCGCCGGATTGGCTGTGACGCACGACCAGCAGGTCGGTGCGCATGGCGTTCAGCGTGGCGGCGGTGTCGAGCAGGGTCTCGCCCTTGTTCACCGACGAGGTCGAGACCGACATGTTGATCACGTCCGCACCCAGCCGCTTGCCGGCCAGCTCGAAGCTGGTGCGGGTGCGCGTAGAGTCCTCGAAGAACAGGTTGATCAGGGTGCGTCCGCGCAGCAGGTCGCGCTGCGTCTTGCGCTGGCGGTTGAGCAGCACGTAGCTCTCGGCGAGATCGAGGAAGGGCTCGATACGGGTGGGATGCATGCCCTGCAGGCCGAGCAGGTGGCGATGGCCGTCGGTGCCCTCCTGGCCGGCGAAGAAGCGGCCGCTGTCAGCCATGGGGAGTTCGTTCGGCCTTGGAGACGGCGCCGATCCGGGCCAACGTCTCGTCGCGGCCGAGTGCGGCCAGGGTGGCGTCGATGCCCGGGCTCATGGTGCTGCCGGTGACGGCGGCGCGCAACGGCTGCGCCACCTGGCCGAGCTTGAGTTCGCGCCGCTCGGCGAAGCGGCGCAGGGCGGCGTCGATCTCCACGGCATCGAACGGCTCGATTGGTGCCAACTCGGCGGCGAGGTCGCGCAGCATGATCCGCGCCGCCTCGCTGAGCTGGGTCTGGGCTTTCGGCTCGAAGGGAAGCGGCAC
>CAXSEE010000017.1:0-36142 GCA_964235615.1 uncultured Acetobacteraceae bacterium
TCATAGTCGGACGTGGTCTCCTCGACCTGGGCCCGGATCTGGGCGCAACGGCCCTTGATGTCCTCGGACTTGCCGACGCCCTCGACGATCGTGGTGTTCTCCTTCTCGATCAGCACCTTCTTGGCCCGGCCGAGCATGTCCAGCGTGACGGTCTCGAGCTTGATGCCCAGATCTTCGCTGATCACGGTGCCGCCGGTCAGGATGGCGAGGTCCTCGAGCATCGCCTTGCGACGATCGCCGAAGCCCGGCGCCTTTACGGCCGCGACCTTCAGGCCGCCGCGCAGCTTGTTCACGACCAGGGTCGCGAGCGCTTCGCCCTCGACGTCCTCGGCAATGATCAGCAGCGGACGGCTGGACTGCACGACGGCTTCGAGCAGCGGCAGCAGCGGCTGCAGGCTCGACAGCTTCTTCTCGTGGATGAGGATGTACGGGTCGTCGAGCTGGGCCGTCATCTTCTCGGCGTTGGTGATGAAGTACGGGCTCATATAGCCGCGATCGAACTGCATGCCCTCGACGACATCGAGCTCGGTCTGGATGCCCTTGGCTTCCTCGACGGTGATGACGCCCTCGTTGCCGACCTTCTGCATCGCCTCGGCGATCATGCGGCCGATCTCGACTTCGCCGTTGGCGCTGATCGTGCCGACCTGGGCGGTCTCCGCCTCGGTGGTGATCTTCTTGGTCCGCTTGGCGAGTTCCGCGACGACGGCGGCGACCGCATGGTCGATGCCGCGCTTGAGGTCCATCGGGTTCATGCCGGCGGAGACGGCCTTGCCGCCCTCGCGGATGATGGACTGCGCGAGCACGATCGCCGTCGTGGTGCCGTCGCCGGCCACGTCGTTGGTCTTGCTGGCGACTTCACGCACCATCTGCGCGCCCATGTTCTCGAACTTGTCGGAAAGCTCGATTTCCTTGGCGACGGTGACGCCGTCCTTGGTGATGCGCGGCGCGCCGTAGCTCTTGTCGATGACGACATTGCGGCCCTTGGGACCCAACGTCACCTTCACCGCGTCGGCGAGGATATCGACACCGCGTAGCATGCGGCTGCGTGCATCTGCGCCGAAGCGCACGTCTTTACTGGCCATGAATTTTTTCTTTCTTGATGAGCTTATATCGACAGGCGGGGAGCCTGTGGGATCAGGCGGCGATCTTCTTCTCGGAGGGGGTGCCCTCGACGACGCCCATGATGTCGCCCTCCTTCATGATCAGGAGCTCTTCGCCGTCGAGCTTCACTTCGGTACCCGACCACTTGCCGAACAGGATGCGGTCGCCGGCCTTGACGTCGAGGGCGACGATCTCGCCGGTCTCGCTGCGTGCGCCCGGGCCGACGGCGATGACTTCGCCTTCCATCGGCTTCTCCTGGGCGGTGTCGGGGATGATGATGCCGCCGCGGGTCTTCTCTTCAGCCGTGATGCGACGGACGACGACGCGGTCGTGCAGAGGACGGAATTTCATGCTTTTGATCCTGGATGGATTGGGAAGGCACCGGGTGGCCGCCGCACATGCAGCTCCTGACCCGGCACTGGTTATTGGTCCGAAAGGACTTTAGCACTCAGCCTTCACGAGTGCTAGAGCGTTCCGGCAGAATGATCGAATGCACGAACAAACGTAATAAATTGCCCGGCCTAGCTGCCCAGCAGATGCAGGAAGTTGCGCAGCCTCGAGATGAACAGCTTCGGGTGGGTCGGGTCGGCGCCCTCATCCGCGGCGACGGTCCGATCGAGCCTGGCCTGCCCCCGCTGCGCCAGCGCGTCCAGCGCCGCCGCCAGCACCGGCATCGCCTTGATCGCGGCATCGATATCATCCTTGCCGAGCCGGTAGGCTTTCAGCGGGGTCAGCGCGGTCGCCGTCGCCCGATAGGGTTTGCCGGTAATCAGGCCGATGGCTCCCAGGCTCTCTCCGGGGCTCATGCGATAGACGACGCGGGGTGTGCCTCCGGTATCGACGGTGATCTCGACGACGCCCGACGCAATGACGAACAGCGCGTCCGGTTCGGCTCCCTCCCGGATCAGGGTATCGCCGGGCTGCAGCCAGACCGGGACGAAATGTCCGGCCAGCAGGTTGCGCTGATCGGCCTGGATGTCGCCGAACAGCTCGGACTGCTCCAGCAGGTCGATCGGGGTCGGCACCGGCACCGGCGGCAGGGTCGCAAGGCCAGCCACGGCAATGGCGATGCCGGCATGGCGCAGATGCCGGTGGATCTGGGCGTAGATCTCGCTGCGGGCCGGGCCGAGCTGTTCGGTGGAGGCGACCGAGAATCCGATCTCGTAGGCAACCCCGTCCCCCTGCAGTCCGACGCAGGCAATGCTCGGATTGGGCACGGCAAGCATGATGCGGCAGACCTGGGTGGCGGCGGTCAGGGCATCGATGCAATGCTCCGGCGTCGCGGCGGCATCCAGCCTGATCACGACGGTGTCGCCGCGTATCGTCGTCGGCGAGCTGCGGTTGATCAGCCGGGCCTTGGCGATGATGCTGTTCGGCACCGCCGCGGTGGTGTTGTCGCTGGTGGCGATCCGCGTCGAGCGCCAGTTGACCTGGATGACGTGGCCCTCGATGCCGCCTTCCACCCAGAGCAGGTCGCCGGCCTTGTAGGGCCGCTCGAGCCCCACCGCGATGCCGGAGAACACGTCCGACATCGTGCTCTGCAGGGCCAGGCCGAGCACGATGGCGATGGCGCCGGAGGTCACCAGCAGCCCACGGATCGGCACCCCGAAGGCGAAATTGACGATGGCCAGGAGGGCGGCGATATAGATCACGCCGGCCAGCAGGTCGGAGACGATCTGCGTCTCACGCGGCCGGTGCTCCAGCACCACCATCAGCCGCACCACGGCGACGGCGACCTGGGCGGCGATCAGCCACCAGGCCGCCTCGATAAGCTGTTGCCAGAACTGCTCGCCGGCACGGGCCGTCTGGAAGTGCGGACGCAGCGGCGAGCCGAGCATCTGCTGCGTGAGCAGCGTGAGCAGCACGAACACGGCAATCCGCCAGGTCACGCGTAGCCACAATGGGAGACGCGGGAACAGCCGCGGCACCACGGCGGCGGCAAGCAGAAGCAAGGTCGACAGCAGAAGGATCAGGGGCACCTATCCGAGGTTCAGACGGGAAGGCAAGGGCTCTGCCCTTGACCCGCTCAAGGCGAGCCTTGAGAATCCGATCATATCTACAGATTGGTTTCCAAAGGCCAAGGCCTTTGGCGGGTCTGGGCAGAGCCCAGCCTTACCGTATCAATCGGGAATTTCATCCAGGCCGCGCGGCTCATGCTGGGCCACGCCATTCTGCTGATGACGAAAGGCCGACAGTCTCGAATACGTCTTCAGCCGTGCCCGCATCAGCGAGCCGAGCGGGCGATGGGCTTCCAGGCTATGGGCCGGCCGGAACGACAGCACGTCGTCCATATAGGCTTGGCGCGCGGCGCTGTAGGCATCCTGCGGCGGCAGAACGAGACGGGCCACGGCCACGTAGGGGCTCTCGTCTTCCGGCCAGATCTTCGAGGCATCCTCCACCGGCATGCGATCGAGGTCGGTGCAGAGCTGCACGCGCAGCTCGAACTCGGCGTAATGGCTGCGCAGGAACTCCACTACGGCATGCCGGAAGGCGTCGGGATCCTGGCCGACGTCGAGCTTGTCATGGCGCATCGCCACCAGCTCGGGCGATACCGGGGCCACCGCGATCTTGGCGATATAGTCGCCGTAGCGCATCGGCGCCTGGCTGTAATAGGTGTCGGCCAGCGGATGGATCGGCGGATGGCCGAAGAAGTCCAGCGTCTTGCTGCTGCCGCCGATCACGGCATTGGCGACGCGCGCCGCGGTGGCTACCGTCTGCTTGAAGCCTTCCGACTTGCTGGTGGCGCGCTCCAGCCCCTTCATGCTCTTGAGGAAGCCGGCCGCGTCGGGCTGGGGGAATGCCGGTCCCGAGGCGAGCACGAAATCCTGCGTCACCGCGTCCTCATGGCCAGGCAGCTTCGGCCCTTCGGCCCCGAACACCTTGATGGCGATGCCGCGATGCGTCGACACCGCATCCGACAGCAATTCCCCGGGACCCACCGCCATGCGCACCGCCACCGGATAGCTGCCGTCATGGGCGAACAGCCCCTGCCGCAGCGGCTCCGGCAGGCCGCTCAGCACGATCAGCTCGCCCTTCAGCAGGCCGTGGCTCTTGGCGTGCGAGGCGCGTATCGCATGGTGGTAGCGCTCGTTGGTGATCTGGCTCTCATGGGTCATCGAGGCGATGATCGCCTCGATGGTCTGGTCCTCGTCCGGCGCGATGGTTTCGACGCTCGGGCCGTAATGGACGTAGTTCTGGCCGGCATCCATGGCACGCTCCTGGTTCGCGGGACCGCAACGCCGGGAAGCGCCGAAAGTGCATACCAGGCCCGCGTCATGCTGGCTGGTTTTGCATCCGTTGCACAAGCGTCTACGAACACATTGCGCGGACCGGCGGAGGAAACCGTCGCACGGCGATGTTGTTGCCGCCGCGACCACGCGTCGAGGTTCGGCTACAACCAGGAGGAAGCTTATGACGACCCGGATATCCATCCCAAGCCTGGGCGCCCTGCTCGGCCTGTTCGGCGCCACGATGCTGTCGACCCAGACCGTCGCCCAGACGCCGCTGCCGATACCCACGGCGGCCCAGGCACAGGCGGCCGACCAGCGCGTGGGCCAGTCCATCACCGTCAACGGCGCCACCATCTTCTACCAGGATTCCGGCGGATCGGGCACGCCGCTGCTGCTGATCCACGGCTTCCCGCTATCCGGCCAGCTGTTCCAGGGCCAATATTCCGGGCTCGCCAGCCAGTTCCGGGTGATCACCCCGGACCTGCGCGGCTTCGGCAAGAGCACGACGCCCAATGCCGGCGGTTCCATCGCGACCTATGCGGCCGACATCCTCGCGCTGATGGATCACCTCAACATCCAGAAGGCGATCATCGGCGGCCACTCGATGGGCGGCCAGATCACGCTGGAGCTGTATAACGAGGCACCCACGCGCTTCCTCGGGATGATCCTGATCGACAGCAACCCGATGCCGGCCAGCATCGTCGAGCAGGCTGAATTTCCGGCTTTCGGCGTGCAGGCGCAGACGCTGGGCGTGCCGTCGATCGTCTCCACCATCACCCCGCAGATGATCACCGGCCTCGAACGGCTGATCAACGTGCCCGCCACCACGACGATGATGGACATCCTCGCCGAGGGTTCGGTCGACGGCGTGATCGGCGGCGGCCAGGCGCTGGCAACCCGTCCCAGCTATGTCGCCCTGCTGCCCACTATCGCGGTGCCGACGTTGCTGCTGGTCGGTCTCGACGACCCGATCTACTCGACCGAGGTCAGCGAGACCGCCAAGGCGGCGATCCCGAACGCGCAACTCGGGATCATCCCGGACGCCGAGCATGCCAGCATCTACGAGCAGCCCGGCTACGCCAACTTCCTGATCGCCCAGTGGGCGACGAGCCAGGGACTCTAGGATCCTTCCACAACTTCTGGACTGCCATCGCTGCCTGAGAGATACAGGCGGTGGTGGAGCCAGGGATCGAGACCGACGGCGCCTGTCTATCCTCCGCCCCCCGAGCCGAACGACATCGAGCCGTTGCCGGGCGGGATCCCGCCGCCAGGCGATCCGGCAGGAGAGGGATTGGCGTCTGTCCCAGGCATGTCCTGCATCGGTGACGAGTTGCCCGGCTGCCGCCTGTTATGGAAAGAATCCGTCTGCTGCCCCGCCGGCGAGGACGCGCTCTGCTCCGACGACGGGGCCAGATAGAACGGGCTTGCGTTCGCACTCGAGGGGGGCGCCTCGGAACAGCCCGCCGCCAGGGCCAGAACCAGGCTCAGCAATGCGACAAGCCCTGATACCCGCCATGACGAGGCTATCGTGCAAGGTGACATGATCGTCCTTCCGTTCCTGGCCGTCTTCAGCCATATGCCGCATGGGCACGAGGCCGGTCCGGTCCTGCATCCGCTGGTCCATGAGCGAACTGTATCGCATAGCCAGCCTGGTAGCCGAAGCACTCCATCCACTCGCGCAGGGCAGCCTCGATGCCGTTGACCTGCGCGGGATAGAGCAGCCTGCGCCAGCGGCCAGTCTCGCCGGTCCGTCCGGCATGGTGCCGGTGCCAGTGGCTGGCAAGGTCATAGACGTCGCCATCCCGGTCCGTGATGGTGCTCGGTCTCGCTTCCAGCCGCGAGATGAAGGCCTCGATCGCCGGCCGTCGCGTGGCGGCAAAAATTCCGTCCCGCCGCTGTCGCGAAATGCTTCCGCCCAGATGCTCGGCGATGCCGTCGATCGTGCCGGGATCGTCGACGAAACCCAGCTCGTAATGCAGCGTGACGGCGCGCGGGTTGGACGCCAGCAGCAGGCACGCTTCCGCCGCGTAGCCGACATTCAGCAATGCACGATGAAACGAGAAACCCTGATATTGCATCAGCGAGACCACGGCGTCGCGTGGATCGCGCAACGTGACCAGCAGTGCCTCCGCACGAGCAGCGATGCCGCCGACGCCATGCCTTGCCTGATGCGCCTTCACGACATGCCGGATGCCCGGTGCTTCCAGGCCGATGGTATCCGCCCGGTCGAACACGAACCGCCCCTCGACCCGGCATCGCGGCTCAAGCTCGTTCGCCACCGCCAGCGCCACGTTGTAGAGCCAGGTCGAACCGCTGGCGAACATCCCCTGGCACCATAGAACGCTCATCCAATCCCCCCGGCTCAGGCCGGAATTTACCGTCGTCGGGCAGATCCGCAACCTGCGTCCCGCGTATGATACCAACTGGCGATGAGATTGATTGTCGGAAGGTAAGGCTGGGCTCTGCCCAGACCCGCCAAAGGCCTCGGCCTTTGGGAACCAATCCATGGCTATGATTGGATTCTCAAGGCTTCGCCTTGAGCGGGTCCAGGGCAGAGCCCTGATCTTTTATAGGTCAAGCTCAAGACCGTTTGGTATGAGTCGAGCATCAAAATGGTAGAGCCTCAGTTCTGAAAGCAGCTCTTGACTGTTCAGGTCGCTGGAGACGCGCAGCCGAACAAGGCGGTCATCATCCGAGAACTGCCCTGGTCCGCGCGTTGGAGGCGGGACCATTGCCAGCCACCCACATCGCCAGGCCGCCGAAATGCGTCCCAGCTTCTTCGGGCGTCAGGGACTTCGCGGGCACGCCGGCCTGCCGGTCGAGCGTAGAAGGCGGACCACGGGGGCCCGCAACCCGCGCTCGGCAAGCGCGAATGCCGTCTGCGCTGGTCGGCATGCCGTTCGACAGGCGTCGACGGTTGACCCGGCACCGCAGTCGAGGCTGGCCGGCAGACTACTCCAGCAGGAGCTGGGCATCCTGCATAGCGGACGGGTCGGGGATTATGTCATGTGGATCATGGTCGGCCCGGCGCTGTTCACGGTCGCCTTCGCTCGGACCTGATCGGACACGCCAAGGAGGACCAAATTGACCACCCGCTATGGGCTGGAGATCCGCGCCGCCACTGCCGCCGAAGCGCCCGGCCTGTCCGAGTTGCTGACGGCGAGCGGCCACCCGATCCCCGCCCGCATCCTGGCCGAGCGGATCGAGGCCCTCCGCGACGGACCAGGCACCGCCCTGGTGGCCCTGGAGTGGGGACCGCCGAGCGGCCTGGTCGTGCTGCACTGGTACCGGACGCTCTATGCGGCCCAGCCCACTGCCCAGATCACCACGCTCCTGGTCGGCGCCCACGAACGCCGACGCGGCATCGGCCGACTGCTGGTGAAGGCCGCTGCCCAGGCCGCCCGCGTCGCCGGCTGTGGCACGCTGGAACTGTCGGCCGCGACCGGGCGGGCGGATTTGCATGACTTCTGCCGCGCCACCGGCTTTACCGAGGCAGGCCCACGCTTCACCCGCGCGCTGCGCAAGAATGCGGCGTGAAACATGACGGACCTCGCCACCGTGCCGCTTGCCGTTGCCGAGCGGCGTGCCGGCCCGATCGACGCGCTCGTCGGCGGTAAGATTGACCGTTGGAAGGTAAGGCTGGGCTCTGCCCAGACCCGCCAAAGGCCTCGGCCTTTGCAAACCAATCCATGGATAGAATTGGATTCTCAAGGCTTCGCCTTGAGCGGGTCCAGGGCAGAGCCTTGGCCTTTCATAGGTCAAGCTCAAGACCAGTTGGTATCATAGCAGATCTTATTTGAAGCAAAAGATTTGGACGACCGCAGATGTCGGAAGCACTTCAGCTTCAGCAGATCGAGAAATTCCCAAGAAAAGACAAAGGGCGTGAGTACAGGGAGCGAATCCGGGATGAGAACCTCTCCGTGCCAAACTACCGGCTCGATTTCCACATCGGTTTCACGCTCCTGAAGCCACGCCAATAATCTCGCCCAACGCACGCGCGATCGAGTCTGAAGAGTAGGGCTTGGTGATCGACGGCGTATTGCGATGCTCGGCGGGATAATCGAAGCCCTCGCCATAGCCGGTCGCGAAGAGATGCCGTACGCGCAGCTCGCGCAGCCGCGTCGCTACCGGCCAGATCAGTTCATGGCCGAGGTTGATGTCGAGGACTGCAAATTTCGGCACTTCGAGTTCGAGCTGGCGCAGCGCGTCATCGACATTGCTGGCCACGACGACCCGTTCGGCGCCGAGTGCGAGCAGTATATCCTCGCCATTCAGGGCGATGATCATGTTGTCCTCGACCAGCAGCACCGTGCCGGACAGCTGGGCGGACGGAGCCACGACGGCGGTGACGGTTGCGGCCGGATCCGCGTCCGCCGCTTCACCGATGACGACGTGGCGCGAGGGCAGCCTGAACCGTGCCTGCAAGCCCGCCGGCGCGTAATCGAGATCAGCTTCGCCGCCAAGCTCGTGCGGGATCGAGCGTTCGATGATCGTCGTGCCGAAGCCACGCCGCGCGGGTGCCGCGACCGGCGGTCCATCGGTCTCGCTCCAGGCCAGCATGACATCGCCGGCGGGGTTCAGCACCCACCCGATCGTGACCTGTCCGTGCTCGCCGCGCAGGGCGCCGTATTTCGCGGCATTGGTCATGAGTTCGTGGATGACCAGCGCCACAGTCGAGAAGGCCTGCGGCTGCAGCAGCACGGCCGGCCCGCTGGCATGGACGCGAACGGCACTCCCACCAAGATAGGCGCCGGCTTCGGTGGCAATCAGCTCCGCGAGCGAGCTGGGACCCCAGTTCTTGGCGGTGATCTGGTCATGCGCGCGCGCCAGGGCATGGACACGGTCGCCAAGCACGGCGGCGAAACTGTCGACGTCGACGGCGCTCATCCCGCTCTGTGTCACCAGGCCGCGAATGAGACCGAGTATGTTGCGGACACGATGGTTGAGCTCGGCGATCAGCAATTCCTGCTTCTGTGTCGCCGCCAGGCGCTCCTTCTCGGTCGTTCCGGCCAGTTGCAGCACGACCTCGATCAGCGTGTTGCGCAGCGCTTCCGCCGCACGCAGTTCGGCCGCACTCCACGGCGTCGAATGACCGCGCACGATCTCGCGCCACGCCTCGAAGCTCTTGCGCGGCGAGAGACGTGCGCCGCTCGACCCCATGACCAGGATCTTCCCCGGCTCGCCTGCCCAGGTCACCGCGCGTGCCATCTCCCGGCGGAAGAACACCAGGTAATCTCTGGTCGAACGCGAAATCGGGATCACCAGCATCCCGGCTGCGCGTTGCGCGAAATCACGCGCAGGCGCATGGACCTGACCCAGTTCCTCCGTGGCATAGACCTCGCCTGCCACGACATGATCCAGGAATTGCCGCAGCAGCGCGAACTCCTGGTGCGTCGGCGTGACACCCTTGAGTGTCACATGGCCATCGACGCAGATACCGATGCCGTCGCTCGGCACCAGTTGAGCCACGCGATCGGCCAGTGCCACGATGCTTTCGGCGACAGAACCTTTCTCGACCACGGCGGCAACCAGCTGGTCGTGGATCTCCCGCGTGTAGGTCTCGTAGCGGGCAAGGGCGTCGTGTTCGCGCTTCTCGATCAGGAATGACAGCATCTGCGCGAACAACTCGGCCGTGGTCCGCTGCTCGAAGCCGACATGGTGCGGCGTCATGTGGTGGCACGAGACCAACCCCCACAACCTGCCGTCGCGAAGCAGCGAAAGCGTCATCGTGGCGCGGACGCCCATGTTCCGCAGATATTCGATGTGCATTGCCGAGTGCGCGCGCAGGACGCTCATCGAAAGGTCGAGCGGCGGCTCCGATCCGTCGCCGCGAAGCAGGATCGGGCTCGGCTCGGCTGCCACGTCGGCCAGCATACGCACCGGATTGCGCACCAGCAGGGCGCGTGCCTGGAGCGGGATGTCGGCGGCGGGATAACGCAGTCCCAGGAAAGGCTCCAGGCCGGCGCGCGCGCGTTCGGCGATGACCTCGCCCGAACCATCGGGATGGAAGCGGTAGATCATCACGCGGTCGAAGCCGGTCAGCGCCTGTATCAGCCGCGCCGCCTCGCGCGTGAGGCTGTCCTGCCCCTGCATGCGGTCCAGCATCGAGCGGACCATCGTGCCCGCGTTGAGCTCGCCAGGCACTTGGCTCGGCTCGGCCTCGATGATGATCGTCTGCCCTGCCTTGTGAACGGCAAGGTCGAACCGGCCGCCGCCTTCCTGCAACTGTATGGCGAAGGCGCGCTCGACGGCATCGTTGTCATGCAGCCACGAAAGCCGGTTGCGTATCGTATGGACCGCTCTGGCGTCGATCACCTCACCGAACGATGCTCCCAGCAACGCGTCGACGGAGCGTCCGAGATGGTCCGCGGCATTCGCCGACACCCGCATGATGATCCAGTCGGGCGAGAGAGCGACAAGAAAACCGAAGGGCTGGATGGCACCGATGAGATGTATCGGCTCACGATCGCAACTGGTGAGATCGACCGCGGGCTGTGCCCATGTGTCTGTTTCGATGACGGCCATGACGTCCCCTCAGGTGACTACCTCAGGACGAACCAGCGTCTCAAAATAACACAGGGTATCTAGCGCATCCGCAACAGTTATGTCAATGTATGGAGTTGACCTCCTCCCTGATAGGTCGATACGGATGATCATCGAACTCGTCCTGGTTCAAGTCTGCGAGGGCATGATGCAGCATGACGGTGATCCGGCCGGCGCGAGGCGGGGCGAGATTGTCACTGTCCGGATCATGACCGATGAAGACCCGACCTTTGCTGATCTCGACGATGCCCAGATGCGACCGCCGGAAATCAAGCGTCTATGATCGCCTCAAGGGGCGGACAACGACGGGAGGCAAGGATCATGAAGACCGATACGCCATTGCGGCTTCGCCATGACAGCGCCTGGCTGAAGATGGCCGGCTGCGACATCGAGGACTTCGCCCGCCAGCAGGGACGCGAGACGGATCCGGCGGACTATCCGTGGGCCACCGAGATCGTCCGCCACGTCCCGGTCTATGACGGCGCGCAGATACGCAGCGCGGCCCTGGTGCCCGAGCAGCGTCAGGCCCTGCTTGCCGAATGGTCGAATGTCATGATGCACGGGCCGGGCCTCGTCGTGCTGCGCGGCGCCATGACCGACCTCGCCGTGGTCGGCGCCGCGACCGCCCGCTTCGACCAGATCATCGCAGCACAACGGGCTTCAGGGGCCATGGCGGCCGACCATTTCGCCAAGCCCGGCGCCAACGACCGTGTCTGGAACGCCCTGGAAAAACTCTGCCTGCTCGATCCCGAGACCTTCGCCGCCTATTACGCCAACGCCAGCATCGCCCTGATCAGCGAGGCGTGGCTCGGTCCGGCCTATCAGGTCACGTCCCAGGTCAACGTCGTCAATCCCGGGGGCGCCGCCCAATCCGCTCATCGCGACTATCATCTCGGCTTCCAGTCGGTGGCGGAGATGGAGCGCTATCCAGCGCATGTGCATCGCCTATCGCCGTGCCTGACCCTGCAGGGCGCCGTCGCCCATTGCGACATGCCGGTCGAGAGCGGGCCGACGCTCTACCTGCCCTATTCGCAGACCTACGAGCCCGGCTATCTCGCGACCGGCCGTCCGGAGTTCCGCGAGTATTTCGACAGGCACCACATCCAGCTTCCCCTGCGCAAGGGCGACGCCATCTTCTTCAACCCTGCCCTGTTCCATGCCGCGGGCCACAACCGCTCGGCGAACATCCGGCGGATGGCCAACCTGCTGCAGATCTCGTCGGCTTTCGGACGCGCGATGGAAAGCATCGACCGCACCCGCATGAGCCGGACGCTCTATCCGGTGCTGCTGTCGATGCGCGCCACTCGTCGGATCGACGACGCCGGGCTGGCTCACGTGGTCGCGGCCTCGTCGGAGGGCTATCCGTTTCCCGCCGACCTGGATCGTGACCCGCCGGCCGGCGGCCTGGCGCCCGTGTCCCAGCAGGCGCTGGTGCATCGTGCGCTGGCGGAGAATTGGGAGCCGGCTCGTCTCGACATGTCACTCGAACGGAGGAACGGATGAGCAGGCTCGATGGGAAGATCATCGTCGTGACCGGTGGCACGCAGGGGCTTGGCGCCGCCACGGCGCGCCTGCTCGCCGAACGCGGCGCCGCTGGCATCGTGATCTGCGGACGCGGGGCGGAGAAAGGCGCGGTCCAGGCTGCGGCGATCCAACGCGAGACGGACACGGCAGTGCTCTACGTGAAGGCCGATCTCGAGCGCGTGGAGGATTGCCGCACCGTCATCGCCAGCGCGGACCGCCGCTTCGGCCGCCTCGACAGCCTGATCAATGTCGCGGCCATCACCGATCGCGGCACCATACTGGACACCTCGCCGGCGCTGTTCGACCGCATGTTCGCCGTCAACGTGCGGGCGCCGTTCTTCCTGATGCAGGATGCCGTCGCCCTAATGCGACGTGATGCGGTCCACGGCACGATTGTCAATGTCTCCTCGATGTCGGCGATGGGCGGCCAGTCCTTCCTGGCCGCCTACTCGGCATCCAAGGGCGCCCTGGACACGCTCACCCGCAACACCGCGCACGCCCTATTGCGCAACCGCATCCGGGTCAACGGCCTCAACCTCGGCTGGATGGCCTCCGAAGGCGAGGACCGCATCCAGCGCGAGCATCACGGAAAATCGGAAGACTGGCTGGAACAGGCGGCGGCTGCCCAGCCCTCCGGCCGCCTGATCGATCCCGCGGAAGCGGCGCGCGCGATCGCCTTCCTGGCCTCCGACGAGTCCGGGTTGATGACCGGCACCATGATGGGCTTCGACCAGTCGGTCTGGGGCGCCTATGATCAGTCACCGCATCCGGTCGATCCCTTGTAAGGCTCTTTGAGTGGCAGACATTCCCTACGGCACAGCCCTGATCATCGGCGCGGGCGTCGGCATCAGCGCCTCCCTGGCGCGCCTGCTGACCGGTGCCGGCTGCAAGGTCGGGCTGGCCGCGCGCAACGCCGGGAAACTCGGCCCGCTCGCCGACGAGATCGGCGGCCAGGCGTTCGCCGCCGACGCCACCGACCCGGCGGCGGTGGCGCGGCTGTTCGACGAGATGGACAGCCGCCTCGGCGAACCCGACATGGTCATCTACAACGCCGGCGCCCGCGCGCATGGCCCGATCGCCGAGCTCGACCCCGAGGCGGTCCGGCAGTCCATGGCGGTCAGCGCGTTCGGCGGCTTCCTCGCCACCCAGCAGGCGGCACGACGCATGATCCCGAGGGGCCGCGGCGCGATCCTGCTCACCGGCGCTTCGGCCAGCGTCAAGGGCTTTCCGCTCTCGTCGGCCTTCGCGATGGGCAAGTTCGCGCTGCGCGGCCTTGCCCAGAGTGCGGCGCGCGAGCTCGGTCCCAAGGGCATCCATGTCGCCCATGTCGTGATCGACGGCGCGGTGCGCAGCGCCGTCCGACCCGACCCGCCGGACCGTCCGGACAGCACGCTCAGCCCTGACGGGATCGCGCAATGCTATCTCGACCTGCTCCGCCAGCCCCGCGACGCCTGGTCGCTCGAGGTCGAGCTGCGTCCCTGGGTCGAGAAGTTCTAGCGGCCCAGGGCCTTGATGGCGTTCGAGGTGTCACGCCGGAGAGCCTCGGCACGACTATTCCCGAACTGACGATTTTGTCGAGCGATCTGTTCCATTTGCGCATATGGTGGACATCATAGAGTTGTGACGGCTTCGTATGGATAAAATGCAGCCTTATTTCCTTGCGATCGGCGCCTCGGGAAGCGAGGGACTGAAGGACATCATGGATCTGCTCCACGCGTTGCCGCAGCCGGTTCCAGCCGTCACCATGGTCGTGCTGCACCGGCCGACCGACAAGATCAGCAAGTTGCGCGACGTGCTGGCTCGTCAATGTGAGATGCCCGTCGTCATCAGCACCGAGGGCCAGAACTTCGAGCCGGGCACCTGCTATATCGGGGAGCCCCAGGAACATCTGACCCTGGTGGCCCAGAACCTGGCGCACCTCGTGCCAGGCATCGGCAACAGCCTGCGCAACCGGACCGTGGACACGTTGTTCAACTCCCTCGCACTCCATGCCGGACAGCGGGTGATCGGTGTCGTCCTGTCGGGGTCGCTGGATGACGGCTCGCGCGGACTGGCTGCCATCCACCAGGCCAAGGGGCTCACGATGGTGCTCGACCCTGGACATAAGCAGAGGGGAATGCAGCAGAACGCGATCGATTATGACGGCCCGATCAGCTTCATCGGAACTGCGATCGAGATGGCCGACGTGATCGGACGGGTGTTGTCGGACGATCAGGCCGACGATCCCCGGTTCCGAGCCTAGGCTTACGCCTTCGGAACATGCAATTGTCCGGTCCCGGCGAGACAAGACCGTTACCGAAGTCGATCTGATGAAACCAGGACAGCGCGTTGACGCGTGCACGAAGGTCGTCTGCCAGGAGGACTCAGGATGGTGGAGCCAAGCGGGATCGAACCGCTGACCTCCTGAATGCCATTCAGGCGCTCTCCCAACTGAGCTATGGCCCCGGTCTTCCGGTCGGCTTCCCCGGGAGGAAGCACTTGGGTGGCGGGCATATAGTCCGGGCTGGAAGCAGTGGCAAGTCCCGAAGCATCGGCGAGGCTAGCGCAGCAGGAGACCAAATTCGCGCAGGAAACCAAGCAATGCCAGCAGAGGCAGCCCCAGTATCGCGGCATGCTCTCCCTCCACCTCGGCGAACAACTGCATGCCGGGGCCCTCCAGGCGATAGGCGCCGACGCTGGACAGGACATGCTCTCCTTCCAGGGCGAGATAGGCCGCGAGCATCTCGTCGGAGAAGGTCCGCATGGTCAGGCGCGGCCGGGCGACGTGCTGCCAGAGGGTGCGGCCCTGGTAGTGGAGGCTGATGGCGGTGTGCAGCTCGTGCGAGCGGCCACGCAGGGCGAGCAGATGCCGGCGTGCTTGGGCCGCGTCGGCCGGCTTGTCGAACCACTGCCCTTCACACACCAGAAGCTGGTCGGCGCCGATGACGATCGCGTCCGGCTGCGGGACATGCCTGGCCTTGAGATCGGCCAGCAGCAGGGCGGTATGGTCGGGGCCGGCACCCTCGATGCGGGCTGCCCGCTTGACCGCGGTCTCGTCGATGCCTGCCGGCCTGGCGGCAACCTTCAGTCCCGCGGCATGCAGCAGGGTGAGGCGAGCCTGCGAAGCGCTGGCAAGGATCAACTTGGGCAGTGCCGCCTGCAACAGTACTGGTGAAGAATCGGATGGGTTCATCGGTGTGAGGATAACGGGGTACTTGGGGATGATAAGCACTGATTGGAGATCAGTACCTAGTACTGGGGATGAAAGCGACGAGCGGCGTCGCGGTGGGTTGTACACAGCCGCTTGTCGGTGGATTCGGGATAAAGCCGAAACCTCTCGATCCGGTCAGGATGCAGGATCTGTACACTCTGTGGGGAAAGCGGGGTACATTCTGCGAAAGCTGGGTACCCCGTGATTCACAGGCATCAACTGCTATCCCCATATTTCTTTATTCTTCTTTCATGTTTAGAGGTGTGCTCATCAGGGCGAAGGTGGGGCATGACTGCGAAGCGACTGCTGCGTGTTTTGAACGGCGAGGCGGTCTGGCCCCCACCGATCTGGCTGATGCGACAGGCGGGTCGTTATCTTCCCGAATTCCGGGCGATGCGCGCGCAGGCGGACTTCATTACCCGCTGCATGACTCCGGATATCGCCACCGAGCTGACATTGCAGCCGATCCGCCGCTTCGGGATGGATGGGGCGATCCTGTTCAGCGACATCCTCATCCTGCCCTGGGCGATGGGGCAGAGCCTGGAGTTCGTCGATGGCACCGGCCCGGTGCTGGAGCCGGTGCGGACCGAGGCTGACCTGGCACGACTGGATCCCTCGCGGGTAGGCGAGCGCACGGCGCCGGTCATGGAGGCGCTGAGGCGGTTGCGAGCCACGCTCGATGCTCCTGGGCGCGTGGGAGTGGCGGAAGGCGGCCAGACGACGCTGCTGGGGTTTGCCGGCTCGCCCTTCACGGTCGCCTGCTACATGGTCGAGGGCGGCGGCTCGAAGGAGTTCGCCGTCACCCGCGGCATGGCCTATTCGCAACCGGCCCTGTTCGACCGGCTGATCGATATCCTGACCCAGGGCACGGCGGCCATGCTGTGCGACCAGATCGCCGCCGGAGCCGAAGCGGTGGTGCTGTTCGACAGTTGGGCAGGCATGCTGCCGCCGGCGCAGTTCGAGCGACAGGTGATCGCGCCGACGCGGGCGATCGTGGGCGCGATCCGGGCGCAATATCCGGACGTGCCGATCGTCGGTTTTCCGCGCCTTGCCGGCATGTCGGTCGGACGCTATGCCGCCGGCACCGGCGTCAGTGCGGTGGCGCTGGACACCAGTGCGGACCTGACGCTTGCCGCGGCACTTCTGCCCGAGGGGATGGCGATACAAGGCAACCTCGATCCGCTGTGCCTGGTTGCGGGTGGAGCGGCCCTGGCGCGTGAAGCGGACGCCATACGCGAGGCGATGCGCGGGCGGCCGCACGTCTTCAACCTCGGCCATGGCGTGCTGCAGCAGACCCCGCCGGAGCATGTCGGAGCGCTGGTGGAGCAGGTGAGACGTGTCTGAGATCCTGCCGCCGGAATGGCCGGTGGTGGAGGGGTCGGAGTTGCGGACCTGCACCGGAGTGATCATCTGCGTGGGATGGAACTGATGATGGCCCAGGCCATGCGCCTGGATGGAGCTACACGCCTGGATGGGACGATGCGGTCGGGTGCAGCCTCTTGATCTACGCTCTGGGTCCCTACCTGCTGTGGGAGAAGGCGCTGCATGTGATTTCCGTCATCGCCTGGATGGCGGGGCTGTTCTATCTGCCGCGGCTTTTCGTCTATCACTGCATGGCGGAAGCCGGCTCGGCGCAGAGCGAGCTGTTCAAGGTGATGGAGCGCAAGCTGCTCAGGCAGATCATGAATCCGGCCATGATCGCCTCGTTCCTGTTCGGCCTCATGCTGGTGCTGACGCCAGGTGCCGTGGACTGGCATGCCGGCTGGTGGTGGGTGAAGCTGAGCGGTGTGCTACTGATGGCGGGTTTTCACGGCTTTTGCGCCACCTGGCGTCGTGATTTTGCGGAAGACAGGAACATCCGGCCGCAGCGTTTCTACCGCATGGCCAACGAGATCCCGACCGTGCTGATGCTGGTGGTCGTCATCATGGCGATCGTGCAACCCTTCTGAACGCCGGAAAAGGGATTTTCATGACGCTGCATGCAGGAAATCGGAACAGGCCGTGGCGCGGGACGCGGCTCGCCTTTTGTGGTGGTCTGGCCGCTCTGCTATGTGGTGCCTCGGCGACCCTGCTTCCGGCCCGTGCCGACGTTCCACCGGCGCGGCTGGCCGTGCTCGCGAGGGGCATCAATGTCACCCACTGGTTCCGGTTTCCGCCGAACAACCACGCTCAGGCCATGCTTGGGGATATGGGCGATGCCGGCATTGCGGCCCTGAAACAGGCGGGATTCACCTATATCCGCCTGGCTGTCGGTCCCGAGGAGGTCATGCAGGGGCAGGATATCGTGCCTGAAAAGCTTGCCGCCATCACTGCCGTGGTGGGGAAGATCGAGCGGGCTGGGCTCGGGGTGATGATCGAGCCGCATCCGGAACTGATGCAGCATTGGAACCTACAACGAAATGCGGAGGCTCGCGCGAACCTGCTCGGTTTCTGGCGCGACCTGGCGCCGGCACTGAAACAGTTTTCGACGCGGCTGACCTTTCCCGAACTGGTCAACGAGCCGAGCTTCGATGATCCTAGGCAGTGGGATGCGTTCCAGGGCCAGCTTCTGGCAGTCGTGCGTGCCGCCCTGCCGGACAGCACGATCATCCTGACCGGCACGAACTGGAGCAGCATAGACGGCCTCGTGAAATTGCAGCCGGTTGCGGATCCGGATGTCGTCTACAGCTTCCATACCTACGAGCCGCAGTTGCTGACGCTGCTCGGATCCTGGGATCCGGCCATACGCAAGGATCAGCTGGCGCGGTATCTGCCTTTCCCTTCAAAAGACCAGGCCTCGTGCAGAGCCGAAGTGTCGGCGATACAGGATGCCCATACCCTGGCCATCGCGCAGTACTGGTGCTCGATGCATCAGGATGCGGCGTCGGTTTCGAGGAATCTGGCGCGTGCGGCGAGCTGGGGCCATGCGCATCATGTCGCGGTGGCGATGACCGAGTTCGGAGCGGTCGACAAGCTGCGGGCGCCGACGCGGCTGGCCTATCTTGCGGCAGTGCGCGCAGGCGCCGAACAGCTTGGACTATCCTGGGGGATCTGGGGGCTCGATGATCAGATGGGCTTCGGACAACAGCCCGGAGGCTTCAGCTCGACCAGCCAGCTTTCACCTGATGTATTGCTCGCACTTGGACTGCATCGGTAAGCCCGTGGTGGGCGCAGTAGGGCTCGAACCTACGACCCGCTGATTAAGAGTCAGCTGCTCTACCAACTGAGCTATGCGCCCGCAATTTCCCGCGGGTGGCGGGCTATAGCAGCCCGCTTGGCGTAGTGGAAGTAGGGCGTGTTGTCTTTCTTGCGAAGGCGGCTCTACTGGTTGAGCAGGGCCAGGACGCCGTCGAGCTGATCGAGATTGTCATAATGGATGCGCAGGGTGCCTCCCTTGCCGTCATACAGCACCTGTACACGCAGCCCGAGTTTCTCGCGCAGGCTGCGTTCCAGCGCGAGGATCTCGGGATCCTTGCGCGGATTGTCTTCCAGCCTGAGGCGGGCGGATGCGGGGGCGATGCGAGACGCGGTGAGATGCGCCTGGGATAGTGCTTCGGTCTGACGCACCGTCAGGCGCTGGGCGATGACGGCGAGAGCGGCCTTGGCAGGGTCGGGATGGCTGAGCAGGGCACGGGCATGGCCCGCACTCAACGCGCCGTTCTGCACCTCCTTGCGGACTGTCTGCGGCAGTTGCAGCAGGCGGACGGTGTTGGTCACATGGCTGCGCGACTTGCCGATCGCCCCGGCGAGCTCGTCGTGGGACAAGCCGAACTCGCCGATCAGGCGTTGCAGTCCCTCGGCCTCCTCGATCGGATTGAGGTCCTGGCGCTGCAGATTCTCGACCAGGGAAGCCGCCATCGCGTCGCCATCGTCGAGGGGGCGTATATGCACCGGCACGTCGTGCAGGCCGGCCTGTTGGGCCGCCCGCCAGCGGCGCTCGCCGGCAATGATCTGGTAGACCCCGTCACGCTCCGGATGCGGGCGTGCCAGGATCGGCTGGAGGATGCCGCGCGTGCGTATCGACGCAGCCAGCTCGGATAGTGCCGCGGGTTCCATGGCCTGCCGCGGCTGGAACGGGCCGGCTTCGAGCGCCTCGATCGGCAGGCTGTGCAGTGAGGCTGGTGCCGGGTGCGGGCGATCCGATATGAAAGGTGGCGCTTCCCCAAGCAGGGCCGCCAGACCACGGCCGAGGCGTGACGGCGGCGGCTCTTTCTTGATCATGCGTGGGATTTCCTGGTGGCGCCACGCCGGATCCGATCGACCAGTTCCTCGGCCAATTTGGTGTAGGCGATGGAGCCGCTCGATCGAGGGTCATAGAGCAGGGCGGGCTTGCCATGGCTCTGGGCTTCGGAGATGCGGATGTTGCGCGGTATCAAGGTCTCGAACACCTGGTCGCCGAAGAAGCCACGCGCGTCCTCCGCGACGAGCTCGGACAAATTGTTCCGGCGGTCGAACATCGTCAACACCAGGCCCTGAAGCTGCAGCTTCGGGTTGAAGGCGCGGCGCACGCGTTCGATCGTGCGTACCAGGTGACTGACGCCTTCGAGGGCGAAGAACTCGCATTGCAACGGCACCAGCACGCCGTCCGCCGCAACCAGGGCGTTGAGCGTCAGCAGCCCGAGGCTTGGCGGGCAGTCGATCAGGATGAAGTCATAGGGAAGTGGTGTCCCATTGCTGCCAGCCTCATCGCTGCTGGCCAGGGCCTGTTGCAGCAGAAATTCCCGTTGCGGGTAGGTCACCAGCTCGATCTCGGCGCCTACGAGTTCGGTGTCGGCGGGCAGCAGGGACAGGCCGGCGACCATCGTTTCCCGCACCAGGGAGGCGAGCGGCTTGCTTTCCGCCAGCATGGCATAGCTGCCGGCGCGACCGGCGCCATATTCGACGCTCAGCCCGGTCGAGGCGTTGCCTTGCGGGTCGAGGTCGATCAGCAGGACACGTCGGCCTGCGGTGGCAAGGGTGGTTGCGAGATTGATCGCCGTCGTGGTCTTGCCGACGCCGCCCTTCTGGTTCGCGATTGCGATGATGTTCGGAATGATGGCCTCGTGATCAGGCGTCCGGCAGGACAGGGCGGATGTGGCTCAGTGCCAGGATGACGCCATCCGGATCGGTCCGGCTTGGTGTTCGGGCGATCGTCATGTGCCATCTTGCCGAGGCGTCGGTCAATTCATCCTCGGCCTTGCGGCCCTTCAGGAACAGGCAGAGCCCGTCGGGCTGCAGATGGGGAACGGCCCAATCCAGCAGCAGAGGCAGCGGCGCCAGGGCTCTCGCCGTGATGATCGGTGCTCGCGGGATATCGGCCTTCTCGATGCGGGCGTTGACGATGATCGCGCGCGTGCCCGTCTCCCTTGCCGCTTCACGCAGGAAGCTGGCCTTGCGCGTGTCAGCCTCGACCAGGGTGACCGGGTTGTTCGTGCAGATGGCGATGATCAGGCCGGGAAAGCCAGCCCCGGAGCCAAGATCGATCACCGGAAGGCGGGGCAGGATGTGCGATATCAGCTGCAGGCTGTCCGAGACATGGCGGGTCCAGAGGCTGGGCAGGTCGCGTGGCGCTATGAGGTTGATCCGGCTGTTCCAGCGGGCAAGCAGTTCAGCGAACCTGTCGAGCCTGACCCTGGTCTCCGCCGGCAAGGCATCCAGGAGCGGGTCCAGGCCATGTTTCACGTGAAACTATCCACAGGCTGTGGGCTGGGCATCCGGCGGCCGAAGATGGGTCAGCAAGGCGATCAGGGCGGAAGGCGTGATACCGGGCACACGCTGAGCGGCGCTGAAGCTGACGGGCCTGGCAAGGGCCAGACGCTCACGCATCTCGGTGCTCAGCCCGCCGATACCATTATAATCGAGATCCTGAGGTAGTACGAGCGCTGTCTCTGCCGCGAGCTGGCCGATCTCACGGGTCTGCCTGCCCAGGTAGCCGCTGTAGCGAGCCTCGGTCTCGACATGCTTGAGCACCCGGGGTGGCAATTCGCCCAGCCAGGGCGACAGGCTGACGAGGGATCCGATCGCGACGGAAGAACCCGCGAGGATGTCGAGAATGGATCGCCGGCGGCCGTCTGCCGTGGTGGCGATGCCAGCCTGCTTGAGGCGGCTGGAGGAGAAGCTCTCCTGTCTCGCCCGGTCCATAGCCTGGGCGATGAGGGCCTCATCGGCTGCGAACAACCGCGCGCGCGTGCTGCCGACGCAGCCCCATTCCATGCCCAGGCGCGTCAGGCGGAGGTCGGCGTTGTCGGCGCGCAGGGTGAGGCGGTATTCGGCGCGCGAGGTGAACATGCGGTAGGGCTCGGTCACGCCCTGGGTCGTCAGGTCGTCGATCATCACGCCCAGATAGCCGGCACCGCGGTCGATGGTGACGGAGGAACTGCCGCCGGCCCGCCGCGCGGCGTTGATGCCGGCAAGGATGCCCTGGGCTGCGGCCTCCTCGTAGCCGGTGGTGCCGTTGATCTGGCCGGCGAGGAACAGGCCTGGCAACGCCTTGAGCTCCAGGCTCGGCCGTAACGCGCGCGGGTCGACATAGTCGTACTCGACCGCGTAGCCGGGACGCATGATACGGGCCCGCTCCAGTCCCGGGATGGTGGCGATCAGCAGGCGCTGGATGTCCTCGGGCAGGCTGGTGGAGATGCCGTTCGGATAGACCAGGTCACCGCCGGGATTGCCTGGCAGGGCTTCGGCTTCGAGAAAGATCTGGTGGCTGGTGCGTTCGGCGAAGCGCACGACCTTGTCCTCGATCGAGGGGCAGTAGCGCGGCCCGCGTCCGGCAATGGCACCGCCATAGACCGCTGATAGATGCAAATTGCGCCGTATGACCTCATGGGTGGCCGGCGTGGTCGCGGTGATGCGGCAGGAGAGCTGGGGCGTGTCGATGCGCGACGTCAGCCTGCTGAAGGGTTCCGGGATCCGGTCGCCGGGGTCCTCGGCGAGGCTGTCCCAGTCGATGCTGCTGCGGTCTAGGCGAGGAGGCGTGCCGGTCTTGAGGCGTCCCATCGGCAGTCCCAGCGCTTCCAGACGTGCGCCGAGGCGGGCTGCCGGCGCTTCACCGACGCGGCCGGCCGGCGTGGTCTGAAGACCGACGTGGATGACGCCACGCAGGAAGGTGCCTGCGGTGAGCACGATCGCGGCCGCGTGGATCCGCTGGCCATCGGCGCAAACGACGCCGCGGACATGGCCGCCATCGTCGAGGATCAGATCGTCCGCGGCCGCTTCCAGGATGGTCAGGTCCGGCGTCTCCGCGAGCAGGGCCTGGATGGCCGCTCGGTAGAGCGAGCGGTCGGTCTGGGCGCGCGGTCCCTGCACGGCGGGACCCTTGGAACGGTTCAGCAGCTTGAAGTGGATGCCGGCGCGATCGGCGGCTTGTCCCATCAGCCCGTCGAGCGCGTCGATCTCGCGGACCAGATGGCCCTTGCCGATACCGCCGATGGCTGGGTTGCAGGACATCACGCCGATGGTGTCGTAGCAGTGCGTCATCAGCAGGGTGCTGGCACCCATGCGAGCCGATGCCGCGGCTGCCTCGCAACCGGCATGGCCGCCGCCGACCACGATCACATCATACTGGCTGGTCATGCTGGCTCGCCGTTTCTCATTTGCCGATGCAGAATTGCCCGAACACGGTGTCTAGCAGGTCTTCGACACCGATCGTGCCTGTCAGTCTACCCAGGGCCTGCATTGCCAGCCGAAGCTCCTCGCCGCGAAGCTCCGGCCAATCGGCCTGGATCGCCTGAACGAGATGGGTCGTCGCCTCGCCGATCCCAAGGCGATGTCGCGCCCTGGTGAAGGGGGCAGCGCCGGTTTGCGCGGTCAGGCGGCGTGCGTGCTCCGACAGGAGGCGGGTGAACTCGGCGAGGCCGGCTCCGGTCAGGGCACTGACACCCGGCATCCCGGCAGGTGCCGGCGCGCGGTCGATCTTGTTGCAGACGACAAGATCGCCGGTATCGATGCGCCCGCTGTCGGCATCGACGATCTGCCCGCTGTCGGCATCGATGATCTGGATGACGAGGTCGGCCTGTTCGGCGTGACGCAATGCCCGGCGCACGCCTTCGGCTTCGACCGGATCCTGCGTGTCGCGCAGGCCGGCGGTGTCGACCAGTGTCACCGGGACATCGCCCAGTATCACCCGGATCTCCAGCGCGTCCCGGGTCGTGCCGGGAATGGGCGAGATGATCGCCGCGTCGCGCTGTGCCAGCGCGTTCACCAGGCTGGATTTGCCGACATTGGGCTCGCCGATGACCGCGAAGACAAGGCCGCGACGCAACCGCTCGCCTGGTCCTCCGGCAGCCAGATGGGCCTGCATCCCGGCCGCAAGAGCTGCGAGTTCACCCAGCATGGCCGTCTCGACGGAAGCCGGCAGATCCTCGTCGGGAAAATCGATCAGGGCTTCCTGCTGTGCCAGCACCAGGCGCAGGCGCTGGCTCCAGTCCTCATAGAGCGTGCTCAAGGCGCCTTCGGTCTGCAGCAAGGCCTGGCGACGCTGTGCCTGCGTCTCCGCCTCGACCAGGTCGGCAATGCCTTCGGCTTCCAGCAGATCGAGGCGTCCATGACGGAAGGCACGGCGCGTGAATTCGCCCGGTTCCGCGGGATAGGCACCGAGTGTCACCAGGGCGTCGGCCACGGCCTGGATGACGGCCGGCCCCGCATGCAACTGCAACTCGGCGGCATCCTCGCCGGTGTAGCTGTATGGCGCCGGGAACCACAGCACCAGCGCGCGGTCGAGCAGATCCTCGGCCAGCCACAGACGGCGGACGGCCGCCAGCCTCGGCGCCGGCAGGATGCCGCGGCAGAGCTTGCCCACGATGGCGCCGCAGTCCGGACCGCTGATGCGCATGATCGCGATGGCGGCGCGGCCGGTTCCTGTTGCCAGTGCGAAGATCGTGCGTCCCGCCGCATGCATCGTCTCGTATCCTGCCCACGCTTCGCCGTGGCCTATGTGGTCCGCAATCGCCGCGAAAGCCAGGAGACGTGTGACAGCGGTTGCTGCTTGCTTGACATGCGGCGGCTTGTGCCGTGCGATGGCGCCAATACTGGAGTTTCTGGTTGCCGCAATTATCCTTACACAGCCCGCTCGGCGCACTGACGGTCTCGCAAGAGGATGACGAGCTGGTGTCGCTCGACTGGGGTTGGGCAGGCGATCAGCATGAAACGGCGTTGCTCCGCCGGGCTCGTGCGCAATTGCATGCTTATTTCGATCACGAGCTGGACATATTCGATCTCCCGCTGGCCCCTTCCGGCACCGCCTTTCGCCTGAAGGTGTGGGAGGCGTTGCGGCGTATCCCGTTCGGCGCCACCCGCACCTATGGCGACATCGCCGGTGAGGTCGGCGGCTGCGCCCGATCCGTGGGGCAGGCCAACAGGAACAACCCGCTGCCGATCCTGATCCCATGCCACCGCGTCGTGGCCAGGAACGGGATCGGCGGATTTACAGCCGAGGGCGGGATCGACACCAAGCGGTTCCTGCTCGATCACGAAGGGGACCATTGATGTCCAAGGCCGTCCGAATTTATCAGTATGGCGGTCCGGACGTGCTCCGCTGGGAGGATGTGCCGACGCCGGAGCCGGCCACCGGCGAGGCCCTGATCCGCCATGAAGCGGTCGGCCTCAACTTCATCGACATCTACTTCCGCACCGGGCTCTACAAGCTGTCCGGCTTTCCCGCGGTGCTGGGCATGGAAGGCGCCGGGATTGTCGAGGCCGTGGCGCCCGGCGTCAGCAGCGTCGTTCCGGGAGACCGTGTCGCCTACAGCTCGTCCATGGGCGGCTATGCCACCCGTCGGGTGATCGCCGCGGACCGTCTGGTGAAGCTTCCCGACACGCTCGACACGGTGACGGCAGCGGCCATGATGCTGCGCGGCCTAACCGCGCAGGCGCTGCTGCGCCAGGTACGCCCCCTGCAGGCCGGCGAGACCATCCTGGTGCATGCGGCGGCCGGCGGGGTTGGACTGCTGCTATGCCAGTGGGCCAGGCACATCGGCGCCACCGTCATCGGCGTGGTTTCGACCGAACAGAAAGCGGAAGTCGCGCGCGCGAACGGTGCCGCTCATACCATCATCGGCCTGAGCGACCTGCCGGCCCAAGTGAAGCGCCTGACGGATGGTGCGATGGTGCCGGTGGTGTATGACAGCGTCGGCAAGGACAGCTTCATGACCAGCCTGGATTGTCTGGCGCCGCGTGGCCTGATGGTGTCGTACGGCAATGTATCCGGAGAGGTCCAGGGCGTCAGTCTCAGCATGCTGTCCTCCCGGGGTAGCCTCTATGTCACCCGGCCCACATTGATGACCTATGTCGCCAAGCGGGAAGCGTTGGAGTCCGCCTCGGCCGAGTTGTTCGATCTGATTGCGCGCGGTGCTCTCACCGCTCAGATCGGGCAGCGCTTCGCTCTGAGCCATGCCGGCGACGCGCATCGCGCGCTGGAGTCCAGAGTGACAACCGGCAGCACGGTATTGATCCCGGACTAGCTGTTCCGGGTCGTGCTGATCTTCCGGCGGTTGGAGTGGTTACAGCAGATGCAGCGGGATCATCACGTTGGCGGCGTGATCGGAATGCGGATCATGCCCGGCTCGTCGGGCAGGTCGAAGAAACCCATGCGGTCGCCTTGTCGATGGTCATGTGGCCGATCTCGGCCTGCATCGTAAACGCGATGCTCTCGTCGCCGATGGACATCCCGAACTATCCGGGGAAGTCCTGATCCGACGCCATTCGCCTCTCCTCGGCCGAGGAGCCAATGCTACCGTGTCCCAAACGATATCGTAACAAAAGTTTTATGCGGTGGATTTCCCGACCCGTCGCGTCAGATCCGCCGCGCGTAGAGGCTAGGTATTCATCGCGTCGAAGAAGTCCTGGTTCGTCTTGCTGTATTTCAGCTTGTCGAGCAGGAAGTCCATGGCGTCCATCGTGCCCATCGGCGACAGGATGCGTCGGAGCACCCACATCTTGGACAAGGAGGCCTTGTCCACCAGCAGCTCCTCCTTGCGGGTGCCGCTCTTGGTGATGTCGATCGCCGGGAAGGTGCGCTTGTCCGACAGCTTGCGGTCGAGGATCAGCTCCGAATTGCCGGTGCCCTTGAACTCCTCGAAGATGACCTCGTCCATGCGGCTGCCGGTGTCGATCAGCGCGGTGGCGATGATGGTCAGCGAGCCGCCTTCCTCGATGTTGCGGGCAGCACCGAAGAAGCGCTTCGGCCGCTGCAGCGCATTGGCGTCCACACCGCCGGTCAGCACCTTGCCCGATGACGGCACCACGGTGTTGTAGGCGCGCGCGAGCCGCGTGATGCTGTCGAGCAGGATCACCACGTCGCGCTTATGCTCGACCAGGCGCTTGGCTTTCTCCAGCACCATCTCGGTCACCTGCACGTGGCGCGTCGCCGGCTCGTCGAAGGTGGAGGAAACCACCTCGCCTTTGACCGAGCGCGCCATGTCGGTCACTTCCTCCGGCCGCTCGTCGATCAGCAGCACGATCAGGAACACTTCGGGATGGTTGGTGGAGATGGCGGTGGCGATGCTCTGCAGCATCACCGTCTTGCCGGTGCGCGGGGGTGCGACGATCAGGGCGCGCTGGCCCATGCCGATCGGCGAGACCAGGTCGATCACCCGGGAGGTGAAGTCCTTGTTCTGGCCCTTGCCCGGGATGGAAGCCAGAGCAGTCTCGAACTCCATCTTGAGGCGGCGGTCGGGATAGAGCGGCGTGAGGTTGTCGAAGTTGATCCGGTGACGCACCGCCTCGGGCGGCTCGAAGTTGATCGTGTTGACCTTCAGCAACGCGAAATAGCGTTCGCCGTCGCGGGGTGCGCGTATTTGCCCCTCGACGGTGTCGCCGGTGCGCAGACCGAAGCGCCGCACCTGGCTCGGGCTGACATAGATGTCGTCGGGTCCCGGCAGGTAGTTGGCTTCCGGCGAGCGCAGGAAGCCGAACCCGTCGGAGAGGATCTCCAGCGTGCCGTCGCCGTGGATGGCCTGGTCGTTGTCGGCCAGGTTCTTGAGGATGGCGAACATCATGTCCTGCTTGCGCAGGGATGAGGCGTTCTCGATCTGCAGCGATTCCGCGTAGGAAAGCAGGTCCGAGGGTGACTTGGTCTTGAGTTCGGCTAGGTGCATTGGGACGCCCGAATTACAGGTCGAGAGGGAGATGAGAGCCGCGTCACGAAGCCGGAGATGTGTGTCCGAACCTGAGTGGAGCGTCTGTCGGATAAGCCAGGAAGAGCTCCCGGCCTGTATTGTCCAACGTCGTTCCGAGCGGATAAATCGGCCCAGCGCTCGCAAACGGAGCCTGCAACCAGAACGCGCGGACCATAGGTCGGCTCACGGCCCCTCGTCAACTCCCTTGATCGATGAGATTTCCTGAGGGTTCAACGGCTCCCCAGCCAGCCCTTCCGCCAGAACACGAACAACGGGCCGACGATGGTCAGGGCCATCATGCCCAGGGCGTAGAAATAGCCGTAGGTCCAGTTCAGCTCCGGTATGTTCTTGAAGTTCATGCCGTAGATGCTGGCGATCAGCGTCGGCGGCACGCCGATGAAGCTGACCACGGTCAAGAGCCGGATGCCGTTGTTCTGCTCGATATTGATAAAACCCAAGGTTGCATCCAGCAGGAACTGCACCTGATTGCTCGATTGGCCGAGATACTCGTTCAAGCTGCTGATATCGCGCCCGATCGTTGTCAATTGCGACTTGAGCATGACATGCAGTTCCTGCGGCGCATGCTCGGCGACGTAGAGCGCGATCCGGCCCAGTCCGAGCAGGCTCTCGCGTACGTCCGACAGCAGGTCGGCGGACCGGCCGACCTTGCGCAACAGGTCGCGCAGAGTTTTGTCCACGTCGTCGCGCTTGATCTTGCTGGCGCGGAAGATGCTGTTGGACAGCCCGTCCAGCTCGTTGCCGACCCGCTCCAGCAGGTCGGCCAGGCGGTCGATCATGGCCTCGATCAGCATGACGAGCGTGGCGTCGGCCCCGCAGCCGCCAGTCATGCTGCTGACATGCTCGCCGACGATCTCGAACGTCTTGAAGGTCGTGAAACGGATGGTGATCAGCCGGTCCGGGCTCAGCACGAAGCCGATCGGGCTGACCTCGGGGATGTCGTCGTCATTCTTGCGGCGCACCAGAGGGGTCGAGAGATAGAGGACATTGTGCTCCGTCATCAGCCGGCTGGAGTTCTCGATCGCCTCGAGCTGCTTGCGCGTCGGGATGCGCAGGCCGGTCAGCGTCGCCGCCAGGGCGCTTTCCGCTTCGGTCGGATCGACCAGGTCGAGCCAGCTGGCCAGTTCGGAGTCACGCTCGTCCCGGACCGGAAGCGGCGGGCGGCCAGGCGCATGGGCAAGAAACATGGAACCTCCGTGAGAGACGTGACCTTGACCGGCCGCTGGGCTAATTAGTCCAAAGAATGGGAGTTCGAGAAGTGACCGCACAAACCCGTATCGAGGCGATGCCGCAATCCGTGACCGCTGTGCTGGCCGACCGCGCCAACAGCCTGCGCCACGGTCCGGACGATCGCGGCCGCTTCGGCATGTTCGGCGGGCGCTTCGTGGCCGAGACGCTGATGCCGCTGGTCCTCGAGCTCGAGACTGCCTACGAGGCGGCCCGCGCCGATCCTGGGTTCCGGCGTGACCTCGACTACCATCTGAAGGATTATGTCGGCCGCCCCAGCCCGCTCTGGTTCGCCCGCCGCCTCACCGCCGAACTGGGGGGGGCGAAGATCTACCTCAAGCGCGAAGAGCTCAACCACACCGGGTCGCACAAGCTCAACAACGTCATGGGGCAGATCCTGCTGGCACGGCGCATGGGCCGCACGCGCATCATCGCCGAGACCGGTGCCGGTCAGCACGGCGTCGCCACCGCAACCGTTTGCGCCCTGTTCGGCTTGAAATGCGTCATCTACATGGGTGCTGTCGACGTCCAGCGGCAGCAGCCCAACGTGTTCCGGATGCGCCTGCTCGGAGCCGAGGTGCATCCCGTCCAGAGCGGCGCCGGCACCCTCAAGGACGCCATGAACGAGGGGATGCGCGACTGGGTCGCCAATGTGAACGACACCTATTACCTGATCGGCACCGTGGCCGGCCCGCATCCCTATCCCGCGATGGTCCGCGACTTCCAGTGCGTCATCGGCGACGAGGCCCGTGTCCAATTGCACGAGGCCGAGGGCCGGCTGCCGGATGCGGTGGTGGCTTCGGTGGGCGGCGGCTCCAACGCCATGGGGATCTTCCATCCCTTCCTCGACGAGCCGTCGGTGCGGCTGATCGGCGTCGAGGCGGCCGGACGCGGGCTCGACAGCGGCGAGCAGGCGGCCAGCATCAGTCGCGGCCGTCCCGGCGTGCTGCACGGCAACCGCACCTATCTGCTGCAGGACGGCGAAGGCCAGATCACCGAGGCGCACAGCATCAGCGCCGGGCTCGATTATCCCGGCATCGGCCCGGAGCATAGCTGGCTGCATGAGATCGGCCGCGCCGAGTATGTCGGCATCACGGACGCCGAGGCATTGGACGCGTTTCAGCTCTGCACACGCACCGAGGGCATCATCCCCGCCCTGGAATGCGCCCATGCCATCGCCCACGTCGCCAAGATCGCTCCCGGCATGGGAAAAGACGAGATCATCTTGATGAACCTCTCGGGTCGGGGCGACAAGGACATCGCCACCGTGGCCGAGCATCTGGGCGTGGTGCTGTGACCCATCCCCATCGCATCAAGGCGCGGTTCGAGGAGCTGGCACGGCAGGGCCGCGGGGCGCTGATCCCGTTCCTGGAGGCTTGCGACCCGGACTTCGACACCGCCCTGGCCATCCTGCAGGGCATGCCGGAGGCCGGCGCCGACCTGATCGAGATCGGCATGCCGTTTACCGATCCGATGGCGGATGGCCCGATCATCCAGGCCGCGGCCAACCGGGGGCTGCGCGCCGGTGCGACGATCGGCCGCGCGCTGGAGATGGTCCGCCGCTTCCGCGAGCGGGACCATGACACGCCGGTGATCCTGATGGGCTATCTCAATCCGGTCGAGAGCTACGGCGTCGCGCGCTTCTGCGCGGATGCGTCGGAGGCCGGCATCGACGGGCTGATCGTGGTCGACCTGCCGCCCGAGGAAGCCGACCTGCTGGAAGCGCCCGCAGAGGCCGCCGGGCTGGACATCATCCGCCTGGTCGCCCCCACCACCACCAGCCAGCGCCTGCCCACGGTGCTGCGTGGCGCGTCGGGCTTCATCTACTATGTCAGCATCACCGGCATCACCGGCACCCGCTCCGCCAGCGAGGCCGACCTGATCGCCGCCCTGCCGCGACTGCGTGCGGCGACCCGGCTTCCGGTGGCGGTCGGCTTCGGGGTGCGGACACCGCAACAGGCCGCCGCGGCGGTGCGCGTGGCCGATGCCGCCGTGGTCGCCTCCGCCCTGATCCAGACCCTCGCCGCCTCGCTCGACGAGCAGGGCCGCGCCGGTCCCGATACGGTCCGACTGGTGCTGGACCAGGTGGCCGACCTCGCGCGTGGCGTCCGCGACGCCCGCATCACGGGAGATGTCCGCGACGCCCGCATCACGGGAGATGCCCGCCACGCCCGCATCACGGAGATGAGCGCATGAGCTGGCTCACGACCTACGTCCGCCCGAAGATCCGCAACCTGCTCGGCAAGCGCGAGGTGCCGGACAACCTCTGGACCCAGTGCACCGACTGCAACCAGATGATCTTCGTCAAGGAGCTCGAGCGCACCCTCAAGGTGTGTCCCCATTGCGGCCACCACATGCGCGTCCCGGTCAATGAGCGCCTGGCCTGGACGTTCGACGAGGGGAGTTTCACGCGCATCGAGCTGCCCCGCGCGCCGGTCGATCCGCTCGGCTTCCGCGACCAGAAACGCTACACCGAGCGTCTCAAGGAGAACCGCGCCAAGGCGCATCTCGACGAGGCCCTGGTCGTCGCCCACGGCACCATCCTCGGCCACAAGGCTGTCGTGGGGGTGATGGCGTTCGAGTTCCTGGCCGGCACGATGGGTGCCGCGTTGGGCGAGGGCATCGTCGCGGCGGCGCGGCTGGCGGTGCTGCAGCAGGCGCCGCTGATCGTGTTCACCGCCTCGGGCGGGGCCCGCATGCAGGAGGGCATGATCTCGCTGATGCAGATGCCACGCACCACGATCGCAGTGCAGATGGTGCGCGAGGCCGGCCTGCCGTACATCGTGGTGATGACCGATCCGACCACGGGCGGCGTCACCGCCAGCTTCGCGATGCTGGGCGACATCCAGATCGCCGAGCCGAATGCGCTGATCGGGTTCGCCGGCCAGCGGGTGATCGAGCAGACCGTGCGCGAGGTCCTGCCCGACGGCTTCCAGCGTGCCGAGTATCTGTTCGAGCACGGCATGCTCGACATGGTGGTGCCGCGCGGCGAGATGCGCGAGACCCTGGGCCGGCTGATCGCCCTGCTCGGCCGGGATCTTGCCGGAGGCGGCAGCGGGTCGCTCGAACATGCCGCATGAGCCGGCCCTGCTTGACGTAATCCTCTCCGACCTTCCCGCCAGCCCGGAGTTCATCGGCCGCACCGGCGCGGTGCTTGGGCGGCTGCAGCATCTGTATCCGGCGCTGATCGACCTGTCTCTGGGCCGGCTGGAGCGGTTGCTGGCCGGGCTCGACCATCCCGAGCGGAGGCTGCCGCCGGTGATCCACGTCGCCGGCACCAACGGCAAGGGCAGCACCTGTGCCAACCTGCGCGCCATCGCCGAGGCCTCCGGCTGGGTGGTGCATGTCAGCACCTCGCCGCATCTGGTCGATGTCACCGAGCGCTTCCGCATCGCCGGACGGCTGGTGTCGGAATGGGAACTCGTCGGCACGCTGGAGGAGATCGAGCGCATCAATGCCGGCCAGCCGATCACCGTGTTCGAGGTGCTGACGGCGAGCGCCTTCCTGCTGTTCTCGCGCCATCCCGCCGATCTTGCGGTGATCGAGGTCGGTCTCGGTGGCCGCCACGACGCCAGCAACGTGATCCCGCCGCCGTCCGCTTGCGTCATCACCGCGATCTCGATGGACCACGAGGCGTTCCTCGGCGACAGGATCGAGCTTATCGCCGCCGAGAAGGCCGGGATCATCAAGCCGGGCACGCCTGTCGTCACCGGGCGTCAGCCGGAGCCTGCGCTGGCGGCGATCGTCGATGCGGCGGCTCGCGTTGGTGCGCCACTGCTGGTCCGTGACCGCGATTGGAGCGTGGAGGCCCATGCCCCCCGCCTTGGCCACGGCGGCCTCCGCTACGCAGATCGTCATGGGCGCATCGACCTGCCGCTGCCGGCGTTGCCAGGCCTGCATCAGGTCGAGAATGCCGGCCTGGCCGTCGCTGCCCTGCGCGCGGCCGGCTTGGCCGTGCCCGCGCGCGGCTGGACAGGCCTTGCATCGACCGCATGGCCCGCGCGCCTGCAGCGTCTGACCGGACAGCTGGCGGCGGGTCTGCCGCAGGATTGGGAGTTGTGGCTCGATGGCGGCCATAATCCCGGAGCCGCCGCCGTGCTCGGGGAGGTCGTCGCCGGATGGGCCGATCGGCCGGTGCATCTGATCATCGGCATGAAGCAGAGCAAGGACGTGAAGGGGTTTCTCGAGCCACTGCTCGACCATGCCGCCAGTGTCCATGCCGTCGCTGAACCCGGACAGCATCTGGCGCTGCCGGTGGAGGCAATCATCGCCGCCAGTGAGGGGCGTGCGGTTAGCGGACCGACCGTGGCGAAGGCCTTGTCGGCTATCGTGACGGAGCATCCGACGCCTGGCCGCATCCTGATCTGCGGCAGCCTCTATCTCGCTGGCGAAATGCTCAAGGCTGAGGGTTGGCAGCCCATTTGACAGGCCAGGATCTGTCATATAAGCGTCACATTAATGTAAAGAAACCATCGCGTTACCTCCAGGCAACAATGGCTTATCGAAGCCTCGTCCGAGTAGCAGGGGGGGCCCTGTCGGATATGGAACCTGATCATGAGCACACGCGTGTTTGCGAAAGGCGGCCTTCTGGCCGCAACGGCCCTAACGGGTATCTTCTGCGGCAACCTGCTCGGAATAAATCAGGCCAGGGCTGACGATCCCGGGGCCCAGATCGGTTCGATCGAGAAGCAGATCCGGGCGCTGCAGAACCAGTTGAACAGCATGAAGCACAGCCTGTCCAAGCGCGACGCCGACGTGCGCGCGGCGCGGCAGGAAGCGGCTGCGGCCAACCGGCAGGCGATGTCGCTCTCGGAGCGGTCCACCAACAGTCTCGGCCAGCCGATGGCGCCGCAGCCGTTGTCCGCACCCCCCGGCTATAACGTCAACCTTGCCGGCGCCGGGACGATCCCGAAGTACGGCCCATACGTGTATGTCGACGGCGTTCCGACCCCGGTGCTCTATGCCGGCCCCAAGCTCAAGCAGGGCCAGTTCCAGGTCGGCGGCGTGCGTGTGACGCTCGGCGGCTTCATCGCCGCGGAATCCATCGCCCGCTCGCGCAACGAGACCGCCGACGTCAGCAGCAACTTCAATGCCGGCATCCCGTTTGCCAGCAGCCCGAACTACCACACTCCGGAATTCCGCGAGACCGCGCGCCAGACCAGGATCGCGATGCTGGTCGAAGGTCAGCCGGACAGCGTGACCAACCTGAGCGCCTACATCGAGACCGACTTCCAGGGTGCCGGGTCCGTCTCCAACTCGAACCAGTCCAACAGCTATGTGCTGCGCGAGCGCCAGCTCTATGCGACCTACGCACGCAAGGATCTGGATTTCTACGTGCTGGGCGGCCAGAGCTGGTCGCTGCTGACAATGAACAAGCTCGGCATCGTGCCGCGCCAGGAAGACATTCCGCTGACCATCGATGCGTCGTACGTCCCCGGCTTTGTCTGGACGCGCCAGGCCGGCCTGCGCTTCGTCAAGGGCTTCAACAACGACGAGTTCGATGTCGGCCTCTCCTTCGAGGAGCCGCAGGTGAATTACTATACCGGGCCGAACGGCACCGGCTCGCTGAACGGAACGGTGACGTCTTCGAACCTTGGTGTCACCACGCTGAACAACACCCAAGCCTATTCGGACGACATCGCACCCGACGTGATCCTCAAGGCCACGGCCGATCCAGGCTGGGGTCATTACGAAGCCTTCGGCCTCGCGCGCTTCATGCATGACCGCACCAGCATCGTTGGCAATGGAAACAACAACACCGTTGCCGCCGGCGGCGGCGGCGTAGGCTTCATCCTGCCTCTGGTCAAGGGCAAGCTGGACTTCCGGGCCAGCGGCTTGGCCGGCGAAGGCATCGGCCGTTACGGTGCCGCCGGCCTGAACGACGCGACCTTCTCGCGGACTGGCGCGCCGGTGCCACTGCCGGAAGCCATTGCCTTGATCGGGTTGGAGGCTCATCCGAACAAGAGGGTCGACCTCTATGGCTATGCCGGCACCGAACAGATCATCCATGCCGATGCCTTCACCGAAGCCGGCAAGGGCTATGGCTACGGCAGCAGGCTGTACAGCAACGCGGGCTGCGGCATCGAGCAGCCGGGCACGCCGGCGATCACCTGCACGGGCAATACCAGGAACGTGACGCAGGGCACGATCGGCGCCTGGTGGCGTTTCCTCAAGGGTGATTACGGCACCATGCAGACAGGCGTGCAGTGGTCGTATACGCGCAAGACCGCGTTCGCGAGCAACAAGGGCGGCGCCCCCAGCACCGACGACAACATGGTGTTCTTCAGCTTCCGTTATCTGCCGTTCCAGTAAGGCGTTCCGCCGTTCCGATAGGAAGCTTGCAATCGGCCCCGGTGACACATCCACCGGGGCCGAAGCCATAATCAGGCGACAGTCCGCAGCCCGTTCCTGGCCACGAGGAAAAGCAGCTTGAGCGACATGCCTCGCCAGTACTTTTCGCCGCGCTCCCATTGACCCAACCAGCCCCGTGGTGACGTTGAGGTAGCGGGCAAATACCGCCTGAGGCGCCCCTTCCCGCTCACGCAGTGGAATGCAGGCACTCCGACGTCCGAAGTCGGACCGGCTCGTGCCCAGAGTGCTGGCACTCGTTGCGCAAGGACGTTGCTATCGCCTGACCGGGCGCGAAACAGGGTTGAGCAAGAATACAGCCGCCGCGGTCGTCGAGCGAAGTCGATCCACACAGTCGTGATTGATCCAGTGAACATGGAAATTGCCTCATCGGACGATCTGTCCCATTCGCCTAAGTCTTGGTAAAACGAAGAGGAAGCTCCTGAAAATGGAAACAATCAGATTGCCGGCTGGTGTAGGACTCACTGCGCTTCAGGTGGCTGCGGAGCGGGCAAGAGAGTCGAACCGGCCAGATGCCTTGTTCGTCGATCCTCTTGCAAAAGAGATGATCACCCATGTCGAGGATAAAAACGGCGAGGAGTGGTCGTCTTCGGGTTGAAGCGACGTCACACGTCGGCAGATCGTCATCCTCGCGGCCGGAATGGACGGCCGTGGCTATCGGCTGGATTGGCCGCCCGGAACCAAGCTTTACGAACTCGACGAGCCAAGCCTGCAAGCGTTCAAGCATAATACCAGTTGGTCTTGAGCTTAACCTATAAAAGGCCAAGGCTCTGCCCTGGACCCCCTCCGGCGAAGCCTTGAGAATCCAATAATATCCATGGATTGGTTTCCAAAGGCCGAGGCCTTTGGCGGGTCTGGGCAGAGCC
>CAXSEE010000018.1:0-28037 GCA_964235615.1 uncultured Acetobacteraceae bacterium
CCAACACGGTGAACCGGGATTTAGGCCCACACCCCACCACCGTCAATGCGGAAAACCATCTCTGCCGCATATTTCGCTCAGAGGCCTGCCTTCCGGGAGCCGGCATCCGCAGTTCGCGGCCCTTCCGGGAAGGCAGTCTCCCAACCTCCGCCCAGTGCGTTGTAGAGCTGCACCAGATTGCTCGACACCGTCGCCGTGCTGCTGACCAACTGGCCACGAGCGTTGAACAGCCCATTCTCGGCGTTCAACACGTTCAGGAACGTCTGCGTGCCGCTCGCATACTGCTCCCGTGCCAGGTCCAAGGCCCGCTGATAGGAATGCACGGCCCGCTCCAGGGCATCCCGCTTGCGCTGCTCGGAGGCATAGGCGGTAAGCGCGTTATCGACGTCTTGCCAGGCTTGCAGCACCGTTCTCTGGTAGCTGACCGCCGCCTCCTGCTGGCGCGCCTCGTTCAGCTGCAACTGTCCGCGAAGCTGGCCACCCTGGAAGATCGGCAGGCTGATCGAAGGCCCGAAGGTCCACGCACGCGCGCTCCAGAAACCGAGGTCGCGCAGCGACAGGGACTCGAAATTAAAGGCACCACTCAGGGTGACACGAGGATAGAAGGCCGCCACCGCAACACCGACATTGGCAGTCGCCGAATGCAGCTGCGCCTCCGCCTCGCGGATGTCCGGCCGACGCCTCGCCAGCTCCGAGGGAACACCGACCGGCACCTGCAGCGGCACCGGTGGAATAGGCACGACCGTCTCCAGCTCGGCACGCAGGGCCTGCGGCGGCTCTCCCAGCAGCATGCCGATCGCGTTGATCTGCACGGCGATCTGCTGCTCCGCGTCCGGGATCTGCGCGTTCACGCTATCGAGCTGCGAGACCGCGTTCTCGACATCCAGCTCCGTGGTCAGGCCGCCCTTGAAGCGCGCCTTGGTCAAATCGACCGACTGCTGCGCCACACGCTGATTATCATGCAGGATGGCGAGCTGCGCCTGCTGGCCGCGCAGCATCATGTAGTCGCGGGCCACCTCGGCAAACTGCGCGATCGCCGTCGACCGGCGATCCTCGACGGATGCCTGCAGCGTCGCCCCCGCCGCCTCAACCGAGCGCCTTACCCGGCCCCACAGGTCGAGCTCCCACGAGGCGTCGATCCCGTCCTGCCAGAGGTCGACGGGCGGGATCCTGATCGATCCCACCTCCTGGCGGACGCTGTTGATGTTCAAGTTGTTGCCGAGCAGCGAGCCGCCGCCAGCGTTGCTGATCCCATCCTGCAGCCCGCGCTCGACCTCCTTCGAACTGATCTGCTCGCGCGTATAGGCGCCCGTTCCGGTTAGGGACGGATACTGGGCAGCCGCCGCCTCCCGCAACTGCGCCCGGCTCTCGACCAGGCGGATCGTCGCCAGCCGGACATCGAGGTTCTCGCGCGCCACGCGCCCTTCCAGCGACGTCAGTTCCTGGTCGTCGAACTGATCCCACCAGTGCGGGTCCGGCGGCGCCTCGACGGGGATGCTGACCCGTTTTGACTCGTTGGTTTTAACCGAAGCGGGAGTCTCAGCCAAAGCGGGTTGGTGCCGGCCGAAGCCGATCCAGCTCGAAGGCGACCACAGACGAGGCTGCTTATAGTTCGGTCCGACCGAGCAGCCTGATAGAAGAAGTCCGGAACCGAGAACGCCGAAGCTCAGAATGAACGGGGCCAGCACCGCCGGCGTGATGATCCTGCTCCGCACGCGGTAACCCCTCGAGCGCTGACCGACCCGTTCGGTCAGCGTTGACAATCTATCCGCTTTGCTCCGATCGTCAAAACTCTGGCGCCCGTTATCCGCGACGAAGGCCGGCGCAACCAAGGCCGGGCAACCAATAGGGAGATACCGTGGCAAGCGACCAGGACGACCCTTCCGCCGCCAAACGCCAGCAGATCATTCGCGGCGCGCAAATGGTGTTCACCGAGTGCGGCTACGAGGGCGCCAGCATGTCGCGGATAGCCGCCGAGGCCGGTGTTTCCAAAGGAACACTGTATAACTATTTCGATAGCAAATCCACGCTGTTCGCGGTCCTGATCGAACAGATGGCGGCCGTAACGCTCGCCAACATGTTCCGCCAGGCGCATGACGAGGATGATCCGGCCGCCGCCCTACGTGCCATCGCGCTACGCATGATAGAGATGATCCTGTCGCCCGGCAGCCTGGTGCTGTATCGGATCGTCGTCTCCGAGGCCAGCAAGTTTCCGCACCTGGCCGCTGTGTTCTGGCAGGCCGGCCCCTGCCGCGCGACCCAATATATGAGAGCCTGGATCGACGGACAGGTTACAGCCGGACTGCTCGAAGTCCCCGATCCGGAGTTTGCGGCCGACCAGTTTCTGGCCCTCTGCCAGACCCGGATTGCCACCCGCCGGCGCCTCCAGATCGTCCAGGAGACCAGCGCCGAAGACATCGAGCTTGTGGTCCAGGGTGCCGTCCGACTGTTCCTGAAGGGCTACGGCGTCGATCCTCTTGCATCCACCCAACCGAGAAGCTAGGAAGCGGCCATCCAGAGCATCGAAGCTGTCATAGCTCAGCGGTAGAGCACCTCATTGGTAATGAGGAGGTCCAGGGTTCGATTCCCTGTGACAGCACCATTCAGCCCTCGCAGGGGTCATGCCACAGCCAATCGACCCCCCAGCCCCTGCCTCCGGACGCGCCAACGAGAGCAAGCGTGCGCGCCAGCATCGGGAGGCCGCCGCTCTCCGGGAAAATCTACGCCGGCGCAAGCAGCAGACGCGAGACCGCCAGCAGGTCGCGGCTACGGATCCTGTTCCCGAGCCGCCCAGTCCTACTGCCCCAAAGGCATCCTAGACGTCCCTGATCCGCGCCCGCTTCAACACACGCATTGCGGTTCGTACCGGTTGGCGTCTAGGGATGCGCTTCCAATCGTGGCGCCATGCGTCAAAGTCAAGGAAGCCTCTTCATGCCGGTGATGCCCGATAGCTGGATCCGACGCATGGCGACCGACCGTGCCATGATCGAACCGTTCGTCGAGAGCCAGCGGCGCGACGGCGTCATCAGCTACGGGCTCTCCTCCTATGGCTACGATGCCCGGGTCGCGAGCGAGTTCAAGATCTTCACCAACGTCGACAGCGCGGTCGTCGACCCCAAGGCTTTCAGCGCCGACAGCTTCGTCACCCGAAACGTTCCGGTCTGCATCATCCCTCCGAACAGCTTCGCCCTGGCGCACACGATCGAGTATTTCCGCATCCCGCGCGACGTGCTGGTGATCTGCCTCGGCAAATCGACCTACGCCCGCTGCGGCATCATCGTGAACGTCACTCCGCTGGAACCCGAATGGGAGGGCCAGGTGACGATCGAGATCAGCAACACCACGCCCCTGCCTGCCCGGATCTACGCCAACGAGGGCATCTGCCAATTCCTGTTCCTGCAAGGCGCCGGTCCGTGCGAGATCAGCTACGCTGACCGGGCGGGCAAATACATGGGCCAGCGCGGAGTCGCCACGCCAAGAATGTGAAGCTGCCCCACGCTACGCAAATCGAGCACCACGCAAATCGAGAGACCGAACGAATGGACCGTTTCCTCATTCGCGGCGGCAACCCGCTGCACGGCACGATCCGCATCGGCGGCGCCAAGAACGCGGCCCTGCCCCTGCTGGCCGCCGGCCTGCTGACCTCCGAGCGGCTGGTGCTGACCAACGTGCCCCGCATCGACGACATCGCCACGATGACCGAGCTGCTATCCCGTCTCGGCCTCGCCGTCGCCGATAACGGCGACCATCGCTCCAGCCTCGATGCCGGCGACCATCGCTCCGGCCTGTCGATCGGCGGCGACATCACCTGCACCGAGGCGCCCTACGAGATCGTCTCCAAGATGCGTGCCTCGATCCTCGTGCTCGGCCCGGTTCTGGCCCGCTGCGGCGAGGCTCGCGTCTCCCTTCCCGGCGGCTGCGCCATCGGCACCCGTCCGGTCGATCTCCACCTCAAGGGGCTGGAGGCCATGGGTGCGGAGATCAAGCTGGAGGGCGGCTATATCGACGCCCGCGCCCCGCATGGACTGAATGGCGCGCGCATCATCCTTCCCGTCGCCTCGGTCGGCGCCACCGAGAACCTGCTCATGGCGGCAAGCCTCGCCGACGGCCGCACCGAGATCGTGAACGCCGCGCGCGAACCCGAGATCGGCGATCTGGTCGCCTGCCTGATCGCCATGGGTGCCCGGATCGATGGCGTCGGCACCGACAGGCTGACCATCGACGGCGTCCGCCGGCTGCATGGCGCCACTCACCAGATCCTGCCCGACCGTATCGAATGCGGCACCTACGCCTGTGCCGTCGGCATAACCGGCGGCGACGTCCGTCTCGAAGGCGGCCGGCTCGACCACCTGGGCGCCGTCATGCGCGCCCTCGAGGAGTCCGGCGTCGAGGTCACCCAGGAAGCCGATGCCCTGCGCATACGCCGCACCGGCGCGCTGCATGGCGTCGACGTGATGACCGAGCCCTATCCGGGCTTTCCCACCGACATGCAGGCCCAGTTCATGGCCCTGCTCTCGGTGGCCGAAGGCGCCTCGATGATGACCGAGACCATCTTCGAGAACCGCTTCATGCACGTCCCCGAGCTGAACCGGATGGGCGCCAGGATCAACGTCCACGGCGCGTCGGCCATCATCCGCGGCGTGCCGTCCCTGTCCGGCGCGCCGGTGATGGCCACCGACCTGCGCGCCTCCTTCTCGCTCATCCTCGCCGGCCTCGCCGCCACCGGGGATACCGTGCTCAATCGCATCTACCATCTCGATCGCGGCTACGAGGCGGTGGAACGCAAGCTCTCCGGCTGCGGCGCGCGTATCGAACGTATAGCGTAAAGCACGGGGCTTTGCCCGCCCTGCCGGCAATGCTAGTCCCCGCACCATGACCGCCCTGACCACAGCCGCCGCTCTCATGCCGGACAGCAGCACGCCGCTCGTGCTCGCGCTGCCGAAGGGCCGCATCCTGGGCGAGGCGATCCCTCTCCTGGCCGCCGCCGGCATCCATCCCGCCCGCGACTGCCTGGACGAGGACAGCCGCCGCCTGCGTTTCGAGACCAACGATCCGATGCTGGATGTCGTGCGGGTGCGGCCGTTCGACGTGGCGACGTTCGTCGCGTTCGGCGCTGCCCAGATCGGCATCTGCGGCGCCGACGTGCTGATGGAGTTCGACTATCCCGAGATCTATGCCCCGCTCGACCTCGGCATCGGCGGCTGCCGCGTCAGCGTGGCAGAACCGAAAGCCCAGGCCCCGGAAGGCCAGACCGACAACGATCCGACCCGCTGGTCCCAGGTACGCGTCGCCACCAAATATCCCAACATCGCCCGCCGCCATTTCGCCGCCCGCGGCATCCAGGCCGACATCGTCCATCTCAACGGCGCCATGGAACTGGCTCCCGGCCTCGGCATGTCGCGCCTGATCGTCGACCTGGTGCAGAGCGGCTCCACCCTGCGCGCCAATGGCCTTCGCGAAACCGAGGTCATCGCCCATGTGACCAGCCGCCTGATCGTCAACCGCACCGCCCTCAAGACGCAGCCGGAGGCCATCGCCGCCTGGGTGGCACGCTTCCGCCAGGCTATCGTGACCGCGGCATGAAGCGGCTCGACACCCGCCATCCGGATTTCGAGCGCGACCTCGCCGCCCTGCTCGCCGCGCGCCATAGCGAGTCCGCAAGGGTCGACCGGCCGGTCGCCGCCATCCTCGCCGACGTCCGCCACCGTGGCGACGAAGCCTTGTGCGAATACACCGCCAGGTTCGACCGCCTGACCCTGACCGCCGATCGTCTGCGCATCACCAGCCAGGAGATCGACCAGGCCTGCGGCGAAGTGACACCGGATCTGCACGAAGCGCTGGATCTTGCCGCCACCCGGATCGAGGCGTTCCACCGCCTGCAGCGGCCAGCCGACATCGACCATCTTGACCGGGCCGGCCTGCGCCTGGGCCTGCGCTGGACCTCCCTCGATGCGGTCGGCCTCTACGTCCCCGGCGGCAAGGCGGCGTATCCGTCCTCCGTCCTGATGAACGCGCTGCCTGCACGCGTCGCCGGTGTGCCGCGCATCGCCATGGTCGTGCCGACGCCGGATGGCATACTCAATCCCCTGGTACTGGCAGCAGCCCGCCGCGCCGGCGTCGAGGAGATCTACCGCATCGGCGGCGCGCAGGCGATCGCCGCCCTGGCCTATGGCACGGCAACCATCCGCCCGGTCGACCGCATCGTCGGTCCCGGCAATGCCTATGTCGCCGAAGCCAAGCGCCAGGTGTTCGGCGCCGTCGGCATCGACAGCATCGCCGGTCCCTCCGAGGTGGTGATCATCGCCGATCGGGAAAACGACCCGGCCCATATCGCCCTCGACCTGCTGGCTCAGGCCGAGCATGACGAGATGGCGCAATCCATCCTGATCACCGACAGCCTCATCCTTGCCGACGCCGTCGCCCTGGCCGTCGACGACGCCCTGCGCACCCTGCCGCGCGCGGCGATCGCCAGGGCGAGCTGGCGCGACCACGGCGCCATCATCCAGGTTCCCGACTTCGACCAGGCGGCCAGCCTGGTCAACCGCCTCGCCCCCGAGCATCTGCAACTGATGCTGTCCGACCCCGCTCCGGTGTTCGCCGCCGTCCGTCATGCCGGCGCGATCTTCATCGGCCGCTCTTGTCCGGAAGCGGTCGGCGACTACGTCGGCGGCCCCAACCACGTGTTGCCGACCGCCGGCACCGCGCGCTTCGCCTCCGGCCTGTCGGTCTACGACTTCCTCAAGCGCACCACCTGGATCGAGGCCGACCATGCCGCCCTGCTCCGCGTCGGTCCCGCCGCGGTGGCCCTGGCTACCGCGGAAGGCCTCGATGCGCATGCCAGGAGCGTCGCCATCCGGCTCGCCGAACCCGGCGCCTGATCCTCAAGCTTGACCAAGGCGGCGGCAATCATCATGTTCCGCCCCTCACAATCCCGTAATTGCGAAGCGGCGTTTCCCAAGCTGGGAAGCGCCGGACACCCCTGAACAGGAGGCCGAGTTGCTTCATTGCCCGATAGAAGGACTAGAAGGACGCAATGTCTAAAGAAGACATGATCGAATTCAGCGGCACCGTCATGGAGCTGCTGCCGAACGCGATGTTCAAGGTCAAGCTCGACAACGAGCATACGATCCTGGCCCACACCAGCGGCAAGATGCGCAAGAACCGCATACGCGTGCTGGCCGGCGACCGGGTCAACGTCGAGATGACCCCCTACGACCTCTCCAAGGGTCGGATCACATTCCGGTTCAAATAGACCTCCCCGCGACGCCGGCGCGCAAGCCACACCAGGCATTCGTGCTCGCCTCATCCTCACCCAGGCGCCGCGAGCTGCTGGCCCAGATCGGGCTGGCGCCGGACCTTATCCTCTCCCCGGACATCGACGAGACCCCCCATCGCGACGAACTGCCGCGGCTTTATGCCGAGCGCCTCGCCCGAGCCAAGGCTCACGCCGCACTCACGCCGGACCATGTGCCCGGCACCCTGATCCTGGCCGCCGATACCGTGGTCGCACTGGGTCGGCGGATCCTGCCAAAGGCCGCGGACGAGGCCACCGCACGCCGCTGCCTGTCCCTCGTATCGGGCCGGCGCCATCGTGTCATCACCGCGGTCGTGCTCCTGCACCGGCACGGGATGTCCGAGCGGACAGTCGAAAGCGTCGTCGCCTTCTCCCGCATGACCACCCAGCAGACCGACGCGCTGATCGCCGCCGGCGACTGGCAAGGCAAGGCTGGAGGCTATGCCGTGCAGGGCCACGCCGCCGCGTTCATACGCTTCCTATCCGGCAGCTATTCCAACGTCGTCGGCCTGCCTCTGTTCGAGACGGCACAGCTCCTGCGCGGCCACGGTGCATTAGTGTGACCGTAAGCATCCTCGCCTCCTGCAGCCCGGGCGAGGTCCGGATCGCGGTGGTCGAGGACGCGCTGCTCGACTACGCCGTGTATCGTCCAGCCGCCCCGGACGGTGTCGGCGACCTGCATCTCGGACGCATCAGCGCCGTGCTCCCGGCCCTCGGCGGCAGCTTCGTCACCATCGGCCGGGACAGCGGCTTCCTGCCTGACAAGGATGGCGCCGCCGGCCTGGGCGAAGGCACGCTGGTTGCCGTCCGGGTGACGCGCAGCGCCCAGGGCGGCAAGGGACCCAGGCTCACCGCCACGCTGACCGATCTCGAACGCAGCCTGCATACCCGGCACGGCCAACAGGGGTTGATCACGCGTGGACCCGACCCGCTGCACCGGTTCGCCGCCATCTGGCCCGAAGCCCCGATCCTGTGCGACGACCTCGCCCTCACGGCCCGGCTGCACGGCGAACTCGGTGGCCGCGCCCGCTCAGTCCGGCAGGCCTTCGGCGACGACATCGAGACCGCGGTGGCGTCGCTGGCTCATCCCGAAGTGGCCCTTCCCGGCGGCCTGATGGCGAGCATCCACCCGACGCCGGCCCTGGTCGCCATCGATATGGACGGCGCCGCCACCAGCGCCGACCGGCGTCCCAAGCAGACTGTCCAGTTCGCCGCCAACCGCGCCGCCATCCCGGCGTTGATGCACCAGCTCCGGCTGCGCAACCTGTCCGGAGCGATCCTGCTCGACCTGGCCGGCCTGGCCTCGCGCAAGCGCAGCGCCCTTGCACCGGACATCGAGGCCGCATTGGCGCGCGATCCGCTGCGACCGCGCCTGCTGGGTTTCACCTCCCTGGGCCTCGCCGAGATCCTGCGTCCGCGCATCCATCCGCCGCTGCACGAACTGCTGTCCAGCCCGTTGGGTGCCGGCCTGGCGGCTCTGCGCGCGGCATTGCAATCATCGACTCGCCCGGGGCATCCACTGGCGATCAGAGGCAGCATCGCCCTGATCACCGCCCTGCAGGCCGATACCGGCGCGCTTGAGGAGTTTACGCAGCGTGCCGCAGCCCCTATCTCGCTGAAGACGGATCCCGCCCTCCCCGACCTATCCTGGACGATCGAGAATGGTTGAAACCTCATCCAAGCAATGCCCGATCTGCGGCCGCGACACCGTGCCCGAGGTACGGCCGTTCTGCTCGAAGCGTTGCGCGGACGTCGATCTCGGCCGCTGGTTCTCCGGCAGCTACCGGACACCCTCGCAGCGGGTCGACCGCGATGAAGATGACGAGGATCGGCTGCCCCCGCTCGATCATCCGGCTTGATCATCCGGAAAACGTGGGTTAAAGCCTCCGCCACCAGCCCCGAGGCCCGGCTCACTCCCGGGTCCGGTGCAGGCCCAGGTAGCTCAGCTGGTAGAGCATGCGACTGAAAATCGCAGTGTCGGTGGTTCGACTCCGCCCCTGGGCACCATTCCCCTGCCGGCGCTGCATGACGTCCTCCTCCAACCGCGGCGCCCGCTCATGAGTGTGACGACATCCCCGCCTGACCTCGCTCGCAATGGTGGCACCCGCGAGGCGACACTCGATCTGTTCCCGGAGACCGCGTCGGCACGGTATTGTCACGCGGCGGCCGACCTCCGCCGCTGCCTGAAGCTATGGCGCCTCTGCTGCGCGCTAGGCTGGCTGGACGTAAAGCTGCGCTACCGCGGTTCCATCCTGGGTCCGTTCTGGCTGACCGCTTCGACCACCGTGATGGTCGGCTCGATGGGCGTGATCTACGCCTTCCTGTTCAAGATGAACCTGCACGATTATCTGCCCTTCCTGACGGTATCGCTGGTGCTCTGGGGGTTCATCTCCGGAATGGTCGGCGACTCCACCTCCTGTTTTACCCAGTCGGAAAACATGATCCGGTCGATCCGGATGCCGTTCACCGTCTATGCGGCCCGCGTCACCATCCGCAACCTGCTGGTGCTGGCTCACAACGTCGTCGTCGTCCTGGCGGTGTTCGCCGTCTTCCGGATCTACCCCGGCCTTGCGGCCCTGCAGGCGCTGCCCGCCCTGGCACTATGGATGCTGGACGGGATCGCCGCCTGCATCCTGCTCGGCGCCCTCGGCGCGCGCTTCCGCGACATCACCCCGATCATCGGCAGCATCCTGCAGATCCTGTTCTTCATCACCCCGATCATCTGGAAGCCGGAGCTGATGAAGCACGGCCGCGAGTGGCTGCCGTTCAACCCGTTCTACGACCTGCTCGAACTCGTCCGCCGTCCGTTGCTCGGCGATACCTTGCCATCCGAGGTGATCTGGGCGGCGATCGGCTATAGCGCCATCCTCTGGGTCGTGACCGCACTGATGTTCGCCCGCGTGCGCGCACGCCTCGCCTACTGGGTGTGAAGCCATGCCCAGCATCGAGGTGCGCGACCTGCACGTCCTGTTTCCGCTCTACCACGGCACCGCCCGCTCGCTGAGAAAGACCCTCGCGACGGCGACTCGGAAGACCGCGGCCGCCGCCTCGACCCGGCTGCGCGAGGACCCGCAACATCGCATGGTGGTCCACGCCCTGCGCGGCCTCTCCTTTTCCCTGGTTGCCGGCGAGCGGCTCGGCCTGGTCGGCAGCAACGGTGCCGGCAAGACCACGCTCCTGCGTGCGCTCGCGGGCATCTACGAGCCGATCTCGGGACGGGTGACCGTGAAGGGCGAGCTGCACACCCTGCTCGACACCAACCTCGGCATGAACGTCGACCTGACCGGTCGCGAGAATATCGGCCTGCGCGGCCTCTACGCAGGACTGCGCCCGCCTGCCATCCGTGCCCTCGAAGACGACGTGGAGGATTTCGCCGACCTTGGCGGCTTCCTCGACATGCCGGTGCGCACCTACAGCTCCGGCATGGTGGTCAGGCTGGGCTTTGCCCTGGCGACCTCGGTCCGGCCGCAGGTGCTGCTGATGGACGAGTGGTTCCTCGCCGGCGACAGCAGCTTCATGGCCAAGGCCCGCCATCGTCTCGAGGAACTGGTCAGGCAGGCCGAAATATTGGTGATCTCGACGCATCAGCCGGAGATCATCGCCGCCTGGTGCACCAAGGTGCTGTGGATGGACCAGGGCGCCATACGCATGGAAGGCACGCCTGAGGCCGTGCTGCCGGAGTATCTGGGCCGGCCGATCAAGCCGGCCGCCGCCCTGATGCTGGACGCTTCCTAAATCAGGTGGCCCTAAATCAGGCGGATCCTAAGTCTGGTGGGCCGGGTGGGGTTCGAACCCACGGCCATTCGATTAAAAGTCGAATGCTCTACCCCTGAGCTACCGGCCCAGACAGGCAGCCGAACGAGCCGGCCGCGCGATATCCCGCGAAGCGTCAGGCGGCCTGGTCGGCCGGACGCATGCGCAGGATCTTGTCCGGGTTCTGTACAGCACCGCTGGAACCGGCGCCACGCTTGATCGCGTCGACATGCTCCATGCCTTCGATCACTTCACCGGCAATGGTGTACTGGCCATCCAGGCTCGGTGCGGGCGCGAACATGATGAAGAACTGGCTGTTGGCGGTATTCGGGCTGGCGGTCCGGGCCATACCCAGCGTGCCGCGCACGAACTTGGCCTGTTTGGTGAACTCGGCCTTCAGGTCCGGAAGCTTGCTGCCGCCGCTGCCGGTTCCGGTCGGGTCGCCACCCTGGGCCATGAAGCCCTCGATGACGCGATGGAACGGCACGTTGTCGTAGAAACCCTCGGCACTGAGCGTGCGCAGCCGCTCGACGGCCAATGGCGCGAGGTCGGGGCGGAGCCTGATCACCACGCGGCTACCGGTCGAAAGCTCGAGCACCAGGGTATCGGATGGCGTGGTCGTCGTGTCGGACATGATGTCCCTCCGTAGTTGATGGCGTTCAGGCAAGCTTGGCGAGGATCTTGCCGAGCGTATAGGCAGGCACGAACGAGGCGATGTCCCCACCGAGCTGCGCGATCTCCTTGACCAGACGCGAGGCGATGAACTGATGGCTCTCCGTCGCCATCAGGAACACCGTCTCAATGCCGGGATCAAGCCGATGGTTCATGCCGAACATCTGCACTTCATAGTCATAGTCGGTCACCACGCGCAGCCCGCGTATGATGATGCTGGCCCCGTTCTGACGGGCGAACCGCACCAGCAGCGTGTCGAAGCCGAGCACATCGATCGGCACGCCGGTGCGTGCGCTGACCGGCGCCACCTCGGCGCGCACGCACTCGATCCGTTCGTCCAGGCTCATCAGCGGCTGCTTGCCGATATTCGCGGCCACGCCCACCACCAGCCGCTCGACCAGGCACACCGCCCGCCCGATGATATCGAGATGGCCATTGGTGACCGGATCGAAAGTTCCGGGATAGAGCCCGACATGCAGCGAGGCCTTAGACATCACCATCCTCACCGCCAGTCTCGGGAGGAAGCTCTCCTGCGCCACCGGTAGCCTCGTCCTCGAGCACGGCTTCATCCTCGATCACCGGGAACACGCTGGCGACGATCTCGCCCTCGCCGAGGCGGAACAGGGTCACTCCCATCGACTGCCGTGCCGTCACCCTCACCTGATCGACCGGCACGCGTATCAGCCGGCCGACATTGGTCATCAGCATCACGTCGGTGCCGTTCAGCACCGGCAATGTCGCCACCACAGCGGTGCCGTTGCGCGGCGACAAGGTAACATTGGCGATCCCCTGCCCGCCGCGTCCGCTGACACGGTAGTCATAGGCGGAGCTGCGCTTGCCGAAACCGCCGTTAGTGACCGTCAGCACCACTTCCTCGGCCGCCTCCAGCTCGGCGAAGCGCTCCATGCCGATCGACGCATCCACTGGTGCCAGTTCCTCGGCGCCGTCCTCGGCGAGCTCTGGCTCGGCACTCTGCTCCTCGCCGGCAGCCTCGACCGCGCTCTCCAGCCGCCGCCGCGCCGAGACCATGCGCAGATAGGCCGACCGCTCGGCCACGTCGGCGTTGACATGGTTCAGCACGCAGAGGCTGTTGACCTCGTCTCCCGCCGCCAGCCGGATGCCGCGCACTCCGGAGCTGTCGCGGCCGGCGAACACGCGCAGCGTCTCGTCGCCGATCTGGAAGCGGATGCAGCGTCCGGACCGCGTCGCCAGCATCACGTCCTGCCGCTCTCGGCAAGTGGCGACGCCGATCAACCTATCGCCTTCGTCGAGCTTCATCGCGATCAGCCCGGACGCCCGCACGTTGCGGAAATCGCTCAGCTTGTTGCGCCGGACGTTCCCGCTGGCGGTCGCGAACACCAGATGCAGACTCTCCCACAAACTCTCGTCCTGCGGCAGCGGCAGCACCGTGGTGATGGAGTCGCCGCCCAGCTCCGGCAGCAGGTTGACCAGCGCCCGTCCCTTCGAGGTCGGGCTCGCCTCGGGCAGCCGCCAGACCTTCTCGCGATAGGCCTTGCCGCCGGACGAGAAGAACAGCACCCACTGATGCGTATGGGCGTTGAACGACCGCGTGATGATGTCGTCGCCGCGCCGCCCCGCCGCCGTCCGCCCGCGCCCGCCGCGATTCTGCGCGCGAAAGATATCCAATGGCGTGCGCTTGATGAAGCCGTCGCGGGTGATGGTGACCACCATCTGTCCCGGCTCGACCATGCTCTCGTCGGTCTGGTCGCCGGCCACGTCGGAGATCTCGGTCGCCCGCGGCACCGCGATCTCCGCACGCACCACCAGCAGCTCGTCCCGCATGACTTCGAGCCGCCTAGGCCGGCTGACGATGATCTCCAGCAAATCGTTGATCTTTATCGCCACCTCGTCGAGCTCGTTCTGGATCTTCTCACGCTCCAGCCCGGTCAGGCGCTGCAGCCGCAGCTCGAGGATGCCGCGCGCCTGGGCCTCGGTCAGATGCACGCGGCCGTCGATAACGACATTGCCCTCGTCATGGATCAGCGCCAGCAGCGGTTCCACGTCCGCCGCATCCCATTCCCGGCGCATCAGCTCGGCCCGCGCCGTGGCGGCATCCGGCACCGACCGGATCAGCGCGATCACCGCGTCGATGTTCGACACCGCGATCACCAGCCCGACCAGCAGATGCCCGCGCTCGCGCGCCTTGGCCAGGTCGAACCGCGCCCGGCGCAAAATCACCTCCTCGCGGAAGGCGATGAACGCCACCAGCGCCGTGCGTATCCCCATCAACTGCGGCTGGCCGCCGTTGAGCGCGACCATGTTGACCCCGAAGGTCGTCTGCAACTGGGTGAAGCGGAACAACTGGTTCAGCACCACTTCCGGCGTCGCGTCGCGCTTGATCTCGATGACGATGCGCATGCCGGAGCGGTCGCTCTCGTCGCGTATGTCCGAGATGCCCTCGACCTGCTTGGCACGCACCAGCTCGGCGATGCGTTCCTGCAGGGTCGACTTGTTCACCTGGAACGGGATCTCGCTGATGATGATGGCCTTGCGGTCACGTCGGATATCCTCGAACGACGCCCGCGCCCGGACCAGGATCGAGCCGCGCCCGGTCTCGAACGCCGAGCGGATGCCGGCACGGCCGAGGATGATGCCTCCGGTCGGGAAGTCCGGCCCCGGAATGATGGCCATCAGCGCATCGATGCCGATATCCGGGTCGGCGATCATCGCCAGCGTGGCGTCGATGACCTCGCCCGGATTGTGCGGCGGGATATTGGTCGCCATGCCGACCGCAATGCCGGCGGCGCCGTTGATCAGCAGGTTCGGATAAGCCGCCGGCAGGACCTTCGGCTCGACTTCGCTCTCGTCGTAGTTCGGCTGGAAATCGACCGTGTCGCGGTCGATGTCGTCCAGCAGGAACATCGCCGCCCGGGCCAGCCGCGCCTCAGTATAGCGCATCGCCGCCGGGCTATCGCCGTCCACCGAGCCGAAATTACCCTGCCCGTCGATCAGCTTGACCCGCATCGACCAGGACTGCGCCATGCGCACCATCGCATCGTAGATCGAGGCGTCGCCGTGCGGATGGAACTTGCCCATCACGTCGCCGACCGCACGCGCCGACTTGCGATAGGGCTTTTCCGGCGTAAAGCCGCTCTCGCGCATGGAATGCAGGATACGCCGGTGCACCGGCTTCAGTCCGTCCCTTACATCGGGCAAGGCACGGCTGACGATGACCGACATCGCATAGGCGAGATAGGAGGATTGCATCTCCTCCTCGATCGTCACCGGCTGCATGTCGGAAGGCGCGTCGGGAGGAAGCGGAGGCGCCGGAGGCTCGGGTGTGTCGCTCAAATGAAATCCGTTGTTGGCGCGAGTCGGCTCGGCAAGACGATGCCGAAGCCACGGTCGCAAGGCAGAGAGCCGGGCGCATGTCGCCGGCCGGTCAAACTTGTATCACGAGTTCAGCCGGAAGCGGAGACCGTGGCTGCAAATAGCCGTTCTCAGAATGGAATTTCGTCATCCAGGTCGCTGTTGCCCGGCGCATCCCAGCCGCCGGACGGACCGGACGGCGGGCCGCTGCGGCCACCGCTACCGCCGGGGCCGCCCGCGGAGCCACCGCGCGCCGGTCCAGCGACCTGACGCGGAGGCGCGGATCCACCGCCGTAACCGCCCCCGCCGCCCTCTTCGTCACCGCCGCGGTTGTTGTCGATCAACGTCAATTCACCGCGGAAACGGTCGATGACCACCTCCGTGGTGAATTTCTCCTGGCCCGACTGGTCGGTCCATTTGCGCGTCTGCAGGGAGCCTTCGACATAGACCTTGCGCCCTTTCTTCAGGAATCGCTCGGCCACGTCGGCAATGCGCTCGTTGAACACCACGATGCGGTGCCACTCGGTCTTTTCCTTGCGCTCTCCCGACGCCTTGTCGTTCCAGCTCTCGCTGGTCGCCACGTTGAAGGTGACGATCTTGGAACCGTTCTGTGCATTCCTGACCTCCGGGTCCTTACCCAGGTTTCCGATCAGGATTACCTTGTTGACGCTACCGGCCATCGTCACTTCCCGTCTTCATTTGGATAATTCCCGGAGGCTACGCCCTCAGGGTATTCCATCAAATCAGAACATAGTATGAACGAAATCTCGGCGAAAGGGAACAGGCGCGGATGAAGCCACCAGCGGGGCAGGCGATTTGGCAAGCGACGGGGCCGGCGATCCGGGTCAGGGGCGCACGCGAGCACAACCTCAAGAATATCGACGTCGACATCCCCCGCGATGCGCTCACGGTCGTCACCGGCCTGTCCGGATCGGGCAAATCCTCGCTCGCCTTCGACACCATCTACGCCGAGGGCCAGCGCCGCTATGTCGAGAGCCTCTCGGCTTACGCCCGCCAGTTCCTCGAGCTGATGGGCAAGCCGGACGTCGACAGCATCGAGGGCCTCTCCCCCGCCATCTCGATCGAACAGAAGACCACCAGCCGCAACCCGCGCTCCACCGTCGGCACCATCACCGAGGTGCATGACTATATGCGCCTGCTCTGGGCGCGCGCCGGCATCCCCTATTCTCCCGCCACCGGCCTGCCGATCGAGGCGCAGACCGTCAGCCAGATGGTCGACCGCGTGATGGCGATGCCCGAGGGCACCCGCCTGCTGCTGCTGGCGCCGGTCATACGCGACCGCAAGGGCGAGTACCGCAAGGAGCTCGCCGACCTGCAGCGGCGCGGCTTCACCCGGGTCAAGGTCGACGGCACCCTCTACGACATCGCCGACGTGCCGAACCTCAACCGCAAGCTCAAGCACACGCTGGAGGCGGTGGTCGATCGCGTCGTGGTCAAGGACGGCATCCAGTCCCGCCTCGCCGACAGCTTCGAGACCGCGCTCGGCCTCTCCGAAGGCATCGTCTATTCCGAGACGGCATTACGTGAAGGCGACACGACCGAGCCCGAGCGCACCGTGTTCTCGTCGAAGTTCGCCTGCCCGGTCAGCGGCTTCACGCTGGAGGAGATCGAGCCCCGGCTGTTCAGCTTCAACGCCCCGCAAGGCGCCTGCCCGGCCTGCGACGGCATCGGCACCGAGAGCTTCTTCGACCCGCTCCTCGTCATCCCCGACGAGACGCTGAGCCTGTCGCGCGGCGCCGTCGCCCCCTGGAACGGTTCGCAAAGCCCCTATTACGACCAGACCCTGCAGAGCCTGGCCCGCCACTTCAAGGTCAGCATGACCCACATGTGGCACGACCTGCCGGACGCCTTCCAGGACGCGATCCTCAACGGCACCAGCAGCGAAGTCGAGTTCACCTATAAGGACGACCGACGCGCCTACAAGGTGACCAAGTCGTTCGAGGGCGTGCTCAAGAACCTCCGCCGCCGCTATGCCGAGACCGACAGCGCCTGGGTCCGCGAGGAACTGTCCCGCTACCAGGCCGAGAAGCCCTGCGCCACCTGCAACGGGGCCCGCCTCCGCCCGGAAGCCCTGTCGGTCAAGATCGACGGCAGCACCATCGCCCAGGCCTCCGAACTGCCGATCCGGCGCGCGCTCGACTGGTTCTCCGGCGTGGAAGCCACCCTCACCCCGCAACGGGCCGAGATCGCCAGCCGCATCCTGCGCGAGATACGCGAGCGGCTGCGCTTCCTCGACGATGTCGGGCTCGACTACCTCACCCTCTCGCGCGGTTCCGCCACCCTGTCCGGCGGCGAGAGCCAGCGCATCCGCCTTGCCAGCCAGATCGGCTCCGGCCTCACCGGCGTGCTGTACGTGCTCGACGAACCCTCGATCGGCCTGCACCAGCGCGACAACGAGCGCCTGCTCGGCACGCTCGCCCGCCTGAAAAAGCTCGGCAACACCCTGCTCGTGGTCGAGCATGACGAGGAGGCGATACGCGCCGCCGACCATCTCATCGACATGGGACCCGCCGCCGGCGTCAACGGCGGCTACGTCATCGCCGAGGGCACCCCGGACGAGGTCGCCCGCCATCCCGACAGCCTCACCGGCGCCTATCTCTCCGGCCGCAAGCGCATCGAGATCCCCAACAAGCGCCGCCCGATCGACCCCAAGCGCATGATCGGCGTGATCGGCGCCACCGGCAACAATCTGAAAAACGTCACCGCGCATTTCCCGCTCGGCAGCTTCACCTGCATCACCGGCGTCTCCGGCGGCGGCAAGTCCACCCTGGTGATCGACACGCTCTACAAGGCGCTCTCCCGCCGCCTGATGGGCTCCGGCCAGGTGCCGTCCCCACACGAGCGCATCGAGGGGATCGAGCTGCTCGACAAGATCATCGACATCGACCAGTCGCCGATCGGCCGCACCCCGCGCTCCAACCCGGCCACCTACACCGACCTGTTCGCCCCGATACGCGACTGGTTCGCCGAGCTGCCCGAGAGTCGCGCCCGCGGCTACAAGCCCGGCCGCTTCAGCTTCAACGTCAAGGGCGGCCGCTGCGAGGCCTGCCAGGGCGACGGCGTGCTGAAGATCGAGATGCACTTCCTGCCCGACGTGTTTGTCACCTGCGACACCTGCAAGGGTGCGCGCTACAACCGCGAGACCCTGGAGGTGAAGTTCCGCGGCAAGTCGATCGCCGACGTGCTGGCCATGACCGTCGACGAGGCGGTGCCGTATTTCTCCGCCGCCACGCGCATCCACGACCGCCTGTCGATCCTGCAGAAGGTCGGCCTCGGCTACGTCGCCCTGGGCCAGCAGGCAACCACCCTCTCCGGCGGCGAGGCCCAGCGCATCAAGCTCTCCAAGGAGCTCGCCCGGCGTGCCACCGGACGCACGCTGTATATCCTCGACGAGCCCACCACCGGCCTGCATTTCGAGGATGTCCGCAAGCTGCTCGAAGTGCTGCACGCCCTGGTCGACCAGGGCAACACCATCCTGGTCATCGAGCATAACCTGGAGGTCATCAAGACCGCCGACTGGGTGCTCGACCTGGGGCCGGAGGGCGGCGAAGGCGGCGGCAGGATCGTTGCCGTCGGCACGCCCGAGGACATCGCCGCCAGCCCGGACAGCCACACCGGCCGCTTCCTGGCTCCGATGTTTCCCTCTAAGCCTCCGGTCGAGGAACTGGTCCAACCCGCGCGCCGCGCACGCAAGCGCGCCTGACTCAGGCTGATGTCATGGAGCGCCCCGCAGCCAGGCGGCGGTGATCGCCAGCCGATCGCCCAGGCCACGCAGTCTCGGAGCTTCCTGCCCCGGTGGCCGCTCAAGGTCGCGATGGGCCAGCACGGCCGGCAGGGCCGCGGCAACGCGGGCGCGGCCCAGGCGTGGATGGCCCGCTTCCGACAGCCACTGCAGGCCAGCCTCCCGCAGCGGGACCAGCACCGCAGGCGGCACCGGCGGATGGTCCGCCGCCAGCATGGCCTCCCGGCTGCTGCCGGCCTGCCGCAGCAGATCTTCCGGCACCGGGCAACGGCCGCCGTGAAAGATCGAGCGATGATGCCGCAGGATCGCGCCGGCCCCGTAGGCGGCCCCAATAGTCCTGAGTTTGGACAACATGGCCGGCTCACGCTCGCCGAGCGCCAGGCCGGCCGCCACCTGCATGCTGCCAGGCCCATCCAGTTGCAGCTGCCGCCACTGCTGCATCGTCTCGATGCCCTCAGCCTCGGCCTCGCGCGCCTCGATGATCGCCAGCAGCGTCTCGCGGTCCAATCCACCCGCCGCCAGCATCGCCCCGAGCGGCTCGGCAAGCTCGTGCCGGCGCACCTGCCCCTCCACCACCTCGCGCCACCATTGCAGCCGGATCAGGGCGGCGATCGGACCCGCGCCGGAATGTCCCGAGGACATCTCCATCGCGCGCACCAGTTCGTGGTTGAAGGCGATCAACAGGAACAGCGCCTCCCGGAACGCCGCCGGCGCGAACAGGGCGGTCAGGAAGCGGTCGGGATCATGCGCGCGGGCGGCGTGGCCGGCGGGCGAAAGCTCAGGGGTCGATGCCATCTCCGGCAGATGACCCTCGCCAAACCTTAACGCAACGTCCTCACGGCAACTCGCTTGACGCGGCGCGGCTTCGACCATAGCTCAACAGTCGATACGATCTAAGGAGATACCAGCATGGCCTTCGAACTGCCGGCCCTTCCCTACCAGCACAACGCTCTCGCCGCCCGCGGCATGTCCCAGGAGACGCTTGAGCTGCATCACGACAAGCATCATCAGGCCTACGTCACCGCCCTGAACGGCTTCGTCGAGAAAAATTCCGAGCTTCAGGGCAAGTCGCTCGATGAGATCATCAAGCACAGCCACGGCAATGCCGAGATGGCGCCGGTGTTCAACAATGCCGGCCAGCATTGGAACCACATCGTGTTCTGGCAGGCGATGTCTCCCACCGGCGGCGCCATCCCGGGCAGCCTGGAAAAGCAGCTCACCGAGGATTTTGGCGGCGTGGACAAGTTCAAGGAAGCCTTCAAGACCGCCGCCACCACGCAGTTCGGCTCCGGCTGGGCCTGGCTGGTCGCCGGCAGCGACGGCAAGCTGAAGGTCACCAAGACCGCCAACGGCTCCAACCCCGTCGCCACCGGCGAAGGCAAGGTACTCCTCGGCATCGACGTCTGGGAGCACAGCTACTACGTCGATTTCCGCAACCGCCGCCCCGACTACGTGACCAACTGGCTGGACAAGATCGCCAACTACGAGTTCGCCGAAGCGCAGCTCAAGGCCGCATAAAACCGGCGATCGCCTTAATTCTTCTTCACCGCCGCCGGCGCCGTATCGTTCGCTGCACTTGGCGGCTTCAGGACGGTCGAGATCGTGTCCCGGACAACTTGCACGCGCACGTTCGGCGCGATCTCGACCTCGATCTCATCGGCACCGTCACGGACCCGCTGCACCACCCCGATGATGCCGCCCGCCGTGATCACCCGGTCGCCACGCTTGATCGCCGCCACCGTCGCCTTGAGCGCCTTCTGACGCTGCTGCTGCGGCCGGATCAGCAGGAAATAGAACACGATGAAGATCAGTACGATCGGCAGGAATTGGGTAATGCCGGCGAGATTGCCGAGCATCCCGCCCGAGGCGTCCTGGGCGTAGGCGGGGGTCGAGAAGAGGTTCATTCGGGCTTGCTTCCAGGCTCTGAGGGTCCACGAGCGAGGTGCGAGCCTTGCCGGGTTTGATCGCGGACCATAGTTTTCGCATCCTGCCCGTCAAGCGGCGGATCATCACCCGGATGGTATCATGAGCCAGGACGTAACCCTTCTGCTCGCGCGCATCGCGGAAGCGCTGGAGCGGCTGTCGCCGCCGCCGCCCATGCTGGGCGAACTGGACGAGGCGACCGCCTATGTCTGGCATCCCGAGCTGGGCCGCCTCGCACCGGTCGCCCAGGTCGCCCATGTCGATCTGCCGCTGCTGCGGGGGATCGAGCGCCAGCGCGACCTGGTACTGGAGAACACCCGCCGGTTTGCCCGTGGCCTGCCGGCCAACAACGTGATGCTCTGGGGCGCGCGCGGCATGGGCAAGTCGTCCCTGGTCAAGGCCGTGCATCACGCCGCCAACGTCACCGCCAAGCCACCTTTGCTGCTGGTCGAGATCCAGCGTGACGATCTCGCGACGCTGCCGACGCTGCTTGGCCTATTGCGCCGTTCGGACCGCCGCTTCCTGGTCTTCTGCGACGATCTGTCGTTCGAGCGCGAGGATGCCGACTACAAGGCGCTCAAATCGGTGCTCGACGGCGGCATCCAGGGCCGGCCGGCGAACGTGCTGTTCACCGCCACCAGCAACCGGCGCCATCTGATGCCGCGCGACATGATCGAGAACGAGCGCGCCACCGCGATCAACCCGAACGAAGCCACCGAGGAGAAGGTCTCGCTGTCCGACCGCTTCGGCCTGTGGATCGGCTTCCACAACTGCGACCAGGCCACCTATCTCGCCATGGTGGATGGCTATGCCGCCGACCGCCGCCTGCCGATTGCGCCGGAGGCGCTGCACGCCGCCGCCAACGAATGGTCGATCACACGCGGCGGACGCTCGGGCCGGGTCGCCTGGCAGTTCATCGAGGACCTGACCGCGAAGCTCGATCAAGTCTGACGGAACACCACGCTCAGGTTGTTCGCCGGCATCTCGATACGCTCGGCCAAAGCCAATCCGTGCCGCCCGGCGAGTGCCGCGACCTCACCCAGGTCCCGCACCCCCCATGCCGGATCCCGTGCCTGAAGCTCGTCGTCGAACGCCGCGTTGCTCGCAGCCGTATGCGCGCCCTTCTCCCGGTACGGCCCATACAGATAGAGCAGCCCGCCCGCCGGCAGGACACGTGCCGCACCAGCCAACAACCCCTCGGTGGCGCTCCATGGCGCGATGTGGATCATGTTGATCGCCACCACGGCGTCCGCCCGCGCCAGAGGCCAGTCCGGGGCGCCGGCATCAAGCCGCAAAGGCGATAGAAAATTGGGCAGATCGACCGCCTCGCGCCAGGCGGCGATACTGGCCAATGCTTCCGGGTCGCGATCCGTCGGCTGCCACGTGACCTCTGGCAACGCGCTACAGAACCAGGCGGCATGCTCGCCGGTCCCGCTCGCAAGCTCCAGCACCAGCCCGCGCCGCGGCAGGCGCGCGCGGAGGGCCTCAAGGATTGCCTCACGGTTGCGGGCAACGGCCGGAGCGGTCAGAGCCGATCCACTTTTGCTCACATCACCACACTGCTGCCGACGCCGGGCACGCCCAATAGTGTGATGTGAGTGCCATCGGCAAGACTGAGGATCGTATTGGCGCCGCTGCTGCCCAATTGCACGTCCGCCGCGGCGTAGCCAAACAGATCGATCCGGTCGACAACCGGGTTGTAACCGCCGATGACGTCGGCACCGCCGGCCGCACCCTTGACCACGTCGTAGCTCATCGCCCCAGTTCCTTCGGTGACCGTTGCCTGCCCGGCCCCGAGAAGCACCTGGCCCGGACCGCCCGCCTCGACGATATGCATCGCTCCGGATCCGGTAAAGATCAGGCTGGCGCCGCCACCTACGGAGATACTGGCACTCCCGCTGCCTCCGGCCACCAGCATGTTGCCGCCCCGCCCCTGAAAGGTCAGGCTGCCTGCGCCGCCGATGATGGAGTCTGCACCATGCTGGCTGCCCTGCACGGTGGTGGAACCGGCACCGGCGAACACCGCCTCGCCATTCACCGACAGCACTAGGTCGCTCCGTCCGCCGCCGACCACCGTGTCACCGCCGCCGGACGCTCCCTGCACCGTATTGTCGCCGCTTCCGGTGAAGATCACGCTGCCGGTCGTCCCGCCGACGAACATCGTGTCCGCAGCGCTGCCGATCAGGCTCTCCCGTCCGGTCCCGGCTACCAACACGTCATGACCGGCCCCGGCGCCGAACAGGCGATCCCCCGCGGTGGCGCCGGTGAGCGTCGTGTTGCCGCCACCCGCAACCAGCACGTTGCCAGCCTGGCTGCCGCCGGTGAACCGGCCACCGCCGCTGCCGCCGATTATCGTGACCGGCCCGGCGCCACCGGCGACCGTGCTGCTCCCGCTGCCTCCGAAGAAGGTCAGCGGGCCGGTCGAGCCGTTGACCGATACCGCTCCGGCGCCGGCGCTGATCGTGTCGGAGCCCGCACCGGCCTGAACGGTCTCGCCAGGCTGTGCCGCGTAGGTGACGTTGCCATCCGGCAGCACGACGACGCCGGGTTCCGCAATCCCTGCGGCATGGTCAAGATCGACCGCCAGGCCGGCCGTTGCCGCCACCGCATAGGTGCCTGCGCTGGTGCCGTCGCTACGCCAGAGCACCTCGTTGGTCGTGTCGGACTTGAAGCCCTTGAAGAACAAGGTATCGCCCGCAACGGTAAGATCTCCCGGCTGCATCCCGGTCGCAGGCCCGTCGGATCCGAAGATCTCCGAGGTCCCGGCACTGGTGCCATCGGTGATGAACAGGTTCCGCCGCCCAGCCTGATCCGTGGCCACGAAGGCTACCCGGTTGCCGAACAGCACCAGGTCGCCGGGAGCAGAAAGCCCCGTTCCGGCCGAGATAATCTGCGTCGTGCCAGCATCGGTGCCGTCGCTGCTCCACAGGCCGGCATTGCCTTGCGCGTTCGTGCCGACAAACAAGAGCTGGTTGCCTAGCAGCGTGAGGTTCTGGACGTCGACAACGCTACCCAGCTCCTGCGTCCCGGCGCTGGTGCCGTCGCTCACCCACAAACCCAGCGCACCGGAAGCATTCTCGAAGTTGAACAATACCCGGCTGCCGAGGCCGACGAACTGGTGGAACCCGGCGCCGGTCGGGCTGTACGGGTCGATGCCGGTGATCCCCAGGGATTTGGTGCCCGCCGCGGTCCCATCGGTGACCCAAAGCGTGTCGCCGAGCGTGGTCAAACTGCCGCTCTGGCTCTCGAATACGATCGTGCCATCACCAATGGCGGCGTAGGCGTCCGGCAGAAGCGTCACTCCCGGCGCACTGACCTGTGTGGTGCCGGCAGCAGTGCCGTCCGACTTCCACAACGCCAGACCAGCTCCGCCAGATCCGGAGCCCTGGAACAGCAGCTCGTTGCCGACAACGGCGACGCTGTCCGGATCGAGGTCGGGAGCGATCTCCTGCGTCCCGGCCGCAGTTCCATCGGTGATCCAGAGGCTGCTCAACCCCGAAGCATCCTGACTGGCGAACACCGCCTTGCCGTCGAACCCGACCGGGTCCGACTGCAGACTGTTCGCGTTGCCGCTGCCGGACAGCAGGATCTCGTGGGTTCCGGACGCGGTCCCGTCCGTAACCCATAGGCTCTCGCCCAACGTGCCGGTTGGGGCCGCGGCAAAGAAGACCTGATCGCCGATTGTCGTGAAATCGACCGGATTAAGAACGGCACCCGCGGCCAGGCCGGCCGGATCCAGCTCCAAACTGCCCGAAGCGCTCCCGTCCGAAGTCCACAGCGCACCAGAAGCCGAAAAGACGATACGCCCAGCCATCTCGAAATCCTTCAGGAGAGCGGCGCACAAGACGCCGGCCACCTTTCGGGGCAACGTCTCCTTATCAAGACGTTTTGTTATAGCACAGAAATATCTAAGGCTGGCTGATCCGCTCCAGACCCCCCAGGTGAGGCCGCAGCGCATCGGGTATGACGATGGAGCCGTCCTCCTGCTGCCAGGTCTCCATCAGGGCGATCATCGTGCGCCCGACAGCGAGCCCCGAACCATTCAAGGTATGCAGGAACTCGGGAGCTCCAGCCGCCGTCCGATACCGCGCGTTCATCCGCCGCGCCTGGAAGTCACGCGTGTTGGAACACGAGGAAATCTCCCGCCAGGCATTCTGTCCCGGCAGCCAGGCCTCGATGTCATAGGTGCGCGACGCGCCGAAGCCTGTATCGCCGGCGCAAAGCAGCATCCGGCGATAAGGGATCTCCAGCAGATCGAGCACCCGTTCGGCACAGCCGGTCATGCGCTCGTGCTCGGCCGCGCTCGCCTCCGGTGCGACCACGGAGACCAGTTCGACCTTCTGGAACTGGTGCTGACGCAGCATCCCGCGGGTATCCCGTCCCGCGGCGCCGGCCTCGCTGCGAAAGCAGGGCGACAGCGCCGTGACGCGTATCGGCAGGCGCTCCGCATCCACCATCGCGCCCGCCATCATCGCGGTCAGCGGCACTTCGGCGGTCGGGATCAGCCAGCGGCCATCCGTCGTCAGGAAGGACTGGTCGGCGAATTTCGGCAGCTTGTCTGTGCCGTACATCGCCGCCTCGTTCACCAGCAGCGGCACGGCGTGCTCCTCATAGCCATGCTCGCGCGTGTGCAGGTCGAGCATGAACTGGCCGAGGGCGCGCTCCAGCCGTGCCAGCGGCCCGCGCAGCACGACGAAGCGGCTGCCGGAGAGCTTCGACGCGGCATCGAAATCCATCATGCGCAGCGCCTCGCCGAGATCGAAATGCTGCTTCGGGGCGAAAGTAAAATGGCGGAGATCGCCCCGCTCATGGACGACCACGTTGGCGGCTTCGTCGGCGCCGTCCGGAACGCCCGCGTCCAAACGATTGGGCAGTTCGGCCAGACGACCGCGGATCTTCGCTTCGAGCTGGACGGCATCGCGATCCAGCTGCTCGATCTCGCCCCGCAGCGCCACCGCCTCGGCTTCCAACGCCACACTGTCGCCGCCCGTGCGCTTCGACTGCCCGATCTGCTTGGCCAACGCGTTACGCCGTGCTTGCCTGTCCTGCAGCGCCGTCAGTGCCGCCCGCCGAGCCTCGTCCTGCTCGAGCAACGCAGCCGACCCCGCTGGCAGCCCGCGCCGGGCAAGATCGGCATCGAACCCGGCTGGATCGGCGCGGAGCGCACGCAGGTCATGCATCAGGGATCCTCGTCAGCAACAGGCTTCGGCTCGACCAGCCGGGCCGTGACGATCGAGATCTCGTAGAGAATGATCAGCGGCACGGCGAGACCGGTCTGGGTGATCACGTCAGGCGGAGTCAGCACGGCTGCCACCACGAAGGCTCCAACATAGGCGTAGCGGCGCATCTTCTTCAGCTGAGCCGAGGTGACGATCCCGACCTTGGCGCATAATGTAAGAACAACAGGCAGTTCGAAGGCGATCCCGAACCCCATGATGAGCTTCATGACCAGGGTCAGATACTCGCTCACCTTTGCCTGCAGCTGGATCTGCAAACCATCGGAGCCGGACGTCGTCTGGAAACTGAGGAAAAAGCTCCAAGCAAATGGAAATACGAAATAATATGCCAGCGATGCGCCGGCCAGAAACAGCACTGGCGTGGCGATCAGGAACGGCGCGAAGGCCCGCTTCTCGCTACGGTACAGCCCAGGGGCGACGAAGATCCAAACCTGGCTCGCAACCACCGGAAAAGAAAGGAAACTTGCTCCGAACATTGCTACCTTCAGATAGGTGAAGAAAGCCTCATAGAGCGCTGTATATATGAGATGTGGCTGTTCTCCTTTCTGACGCATGATCTCCGCCAGCGGATGGGCCAGGAACAGGTAGATACGCTGCGAGAAATGGTAGCAGAGCAGGAAGCACAGGCCGAACGACACCGACGACCAGAGCAGGCGCCGGCGCAGTTCCACCAGATGCGCGAGCAGCGGCATCGGCTGGTCGTTGATCGGGTCTTTGTTTAAAACCTTGTCCACGCCCAGAATCTTTTCAAAAGAGGGGGATCCTCGCTCAATAGGGATCCGAATAGGGACGCAGTGCGCCGGGAGGCAGGAACGCAGGAGCTGGAGCCGCCGCACGCAGGCGTCGCAACCGGGTCGCGGTCGAAGGCGGGATGATCCCTGGCGCTGGGTCCCGACTCTCAGGCACTTCCTCCGCGTCCGGCACGATGAGTGCCATCCTGGGCACGTGCTGCGGGTTGTTGCGGCGGAACAGCAGTTCCTCTCCCGAGACCGCTGGGCCGCCGATCACGGACGTTTCAGAGGCGTAAATCTCAGGCGCGCCCGGTATGGCAGAGGATGAGGCCGCCGGCACCGGGCTGAGTGGGTTGTCGGCCAGCGTCCGCCGAAGCGTGCCGTCTTCGTCGAGCGCCTTCATCACCTGGCCGCGTATGTTCATGGTGCGAAGTTGCTGGAACGAGTCCCGTGCCTCACCGAGATCGGCATCGCGCACCATCTCGTCCACGTGGGTCTGGAACTCCCCAGCGAGCTTGCGCCCCTTCTTCAGCAGGTCGGTGACGGCGCGGATTGCCGTCGGCATGTCCTTCGGCCCAATGAAGATCAATCCGACGACGCCAATCAGTGCGAGCTCGGACCAGGCGAAATCGAACATGAGCTCCAAGCTTCTCCGGCAGCGCTTCAGCCACCCTGCAAATCATTCAGCGGCAGCCTAGTTAGCACGCCGACGGCGCTGCCGGAACTGGCGGTGCGACCTCGCCTCCGTCGCCGTTACCCGATATCAGGAACAAGACCATCGCGCGACCAAGGAGTTGATCGACATCGTCCACTCCACCCTTGCCGAACTGATGGGTCCGCTCTCAACCTGGTGGTCCAGCTTCGCGTCAAGCGCCTATGCCCGCACGACATCCGCCTACGCCACTTCCTTCGTGCTGGGCACGCTGATCGGTCTCGAACGGCAGTGGCGGCAACGTTCCGCCGGCCTGAGGACCAATGTTCTCGTCGCCATCGGTGCTGCAGCCTTCTCGGACCTGGGCATGCGCCTGCTTGGTGCCGAGGGTGCGACCCGTATCATCTCCTATATCGTGTCCGGCATCGGCTTCCTCGGCGCCGGCGTCATCCTCAAGGACGGCACCAACATACGCGGCCTCAACACGGCGGCGACGCTCTGGCGCTCGGCCGCGGTCGGGACACTCGCCGGTAGCGGCTTGTCGGCCGAGGCAGCCACCCTTGCCGGGTTCGTGCTGGCCGGCAACACGCTGCTGCGCCCGCTCGTGAACTGGACATGTCCGACGTTCGGGACCTGCTCGATGCGGAGCTCGATCAGGCGAACTATCCGGTGCGGCAGGTCG
>CAXSEE010000018.1:28137-36129 GCA_964235615.1 uncultured Acetobacteraceae bacterium
CGGGACCTGCTCGATGCGGAGCTCGATCAGGCGAACTATCCGGTGCGGCAGGTCGAGACATTGTCCGACAATGATGACCAGGTGGAGCTGGCGGCCATCCTAGTACCGACCACCGCCGAGGAGAGCGAGCTGGATGCCGTGGTTGCGGCACTGGAAGCCTCGCCGCTGATCCTGTCGGCAACCTGGTCGGTGGAGGCAACGTCCTGACCGCTCAGGTCAGGTCCTCCCGCCCCGCCGGCTCGCTCAGGCCTGGGAGCTCGACCAGCAGCTCCTCGCGACGCGGCAGGTCGCGCAGGTCATGCAACCCGAAATGACGCAGGAAACCCGCCGAGGTCCCCCACAGCACTGGCCGCCCGGGCACCTCCTTGCGTCCTTTCGGCACGATCAGCGCCGCCTCGAGCAAGGCATCCAGCGTGGCCTGGCTCAGCGACACGCCCCTGATCTCCTCGACCTCGATACGGGTGCAGGGCTGGTGGTAGGCGATGATCGACAACGTCTCCATGGCCGTGCGCGGCAGCCGGCGCGGGCGGTGCATCACCTTGGTGAGGCTAGGCGCGAGATCCGGCGCCGTGCGGAACTGCCAGCCGCCTGCCACGCGCACAGGCATCACGCCATGCCCTTCATACTGCTCGCGCAACGCGTCGAACACGGCGCCAAGAACCCCGACATCCTGCTCGGCGGAAGAGGCATCAGGAGCTTCCGGCAACGCGTTGCGGGCCTGCAGCAGCTCCAGCAACGCCCTCTCGGTGACAGGCTCGGTGCTGGCGAAGATCAGCGCCTCGGCAAGCCGCACCGCGAGCATTGGAGCATCGTCACTCATTCTGCCGCTTCCTGCATTCTGGGCGCTTCCTGCATCCTGGGCGCCTCCTGCATCACGACAGCCTCGGCACGACGTATCAGGATGACGCCGAACTGCTCTTCCTGGAGCAGCTCCAACTCCCCGCTGCGCGCCAGTTCCAGCCCGGCGATCAGCATGCCCGCCAGTGCCGCCCGTCCTGCCTGATTTGTCGGTATGCCCTGGAGCAAGCCCTGACCCGGCGTGCCCTGGATCCAGTCCGGCAGGAACCGCTCGAGAGCGCACCAGCCTGGCTTGGCGTCGCCCAGCAGAAGTCGCAGCCGGCCCAGGGCCTCCTGCACGGTCCAGAACACCAGCGGCTTCGGCCGGTAGACCCGCTTCCTGGCCATGCGCCGCATCGCCCCCATGTAGGCGCCGAGCAGTTGCGGCAGATCGAGCACCAGGCCAGAGCGGTCGATCTCGGTCAGGTTCTCTGCGGCTCCCCGGGCGAACACCTCGTGGCCAAGCTGGTCACGCGCGCCAAGCCACGCCGCGGCGCGTCCGACATGGGCGAGTTCGGCAAGACGGGCCGCCAGCAGCGCCGCGCCCTGCTCGCCCTCCGCCGGCTCCTCGCCTGGCACCGGCGGCAGCAGCAGCCGCGATTTCAGCCATGCCAGCCAGGCGGCCATGACCAGCCAGTCGGCCGCAAGCTCCAGCCTCACCTCACGCATCGCCTCCACCACGGCGAGATACTGCTCGACCAGTTGCAGGATGGAAATTCGCGCCAGATCGACTTTCTGCGCCCGCGCCAGTTCCAGCAGGAGATCGAGCGGCCCCTCGAAGCCATCGAGCTGCAACCGCGGCGCGCCCAACCCGGTCTGGGCCGCCCCTATCCCCGTATCGGACCGGCTCAGCAAAGCAGAAGCGCCCGTTCGTCAGACAGCGACAGCGCATCGAGCGTCATGCGACGGGATGCGGCCAGGCGACGCGCCCGGTCCAGCCGCACGAGTGCCGCGTCATCCAGCGACGGCACGCGCGCGAGCACATCACGGCTCTCGTCGAGCAGTCCGGAGCAGTGCAGCGCCACGTCGCAGCCCGCCGACAAGGCCGCGGAGGCACGGCTGCCGGCGGAACCGGTCAGCGCCTGCATCGCCAGGTCGTCCGACACCAGCAGATTGTCGAAGCCGATCCGCTGCCGCACGACCTCCTGCAGGATGACGCGCGACAGGGTGGCAGGATGGCGCGGATCGGCCTCGCGATAGCGGATATGGGCGGTCATCATCCACGGCAGCCAGGCCAGGGCTGCGAAGGGTTCGAGGTCCGCCTCGTCGATACCAGCCAGTTCCGGCAGCGCCAGATGGCTGTCCGCCCCCGCACGCCCATGGCCGGGAGCATGCTTGCCGACCGGCTGCACCCCCGCCGCCAGCAGGCCGTCGGCAAAGGCCCCGGCAAGCGGCACGATCACGGCGGCATCCGCGCCGAACGACCGGTCGCCGATCACGTCATGCGCATCCGCCACCGCGCGATCGAGCACCGGCGCGCAGGCCACATCGAAGCCGGCGCCGGCGCAGTCCATCCCGATCAGCGCGCCGGTCAGCCAGGCCGCCCGCACGCCGGCGTCGGGATCACGCCCATGCAACCGGCCGATCGCCGCCGCCGCCGGATGGCCGTGCCAGTGCGGCGGGCGCAGGCGGGCGACTCGGCCGCCTTCCTGGTCCACCATCAGCAACGCGCCCGGCGGCAGGATCGCCCGCAACGAGCCCACCAGCGCCTCGAGCTGCACGGGCGAGGTGATGTTGCGTCGGAACAGGATGATCCCGATCGGCGGCCGTTCGGCGATCAGTCCGGCTTCCGCGGGATCCAGGACCGTCCCGGAGATGCCGATGATGGCGGCAAGCGGTGTTCCCGCCATGGCCCCGGGAACCGGCATGACCTAGAAGTCGGCCAGCGTGCAGGCGACGCGCTGGGAGCGGGCCTGCTCGCAGAAGGCGTGCGCTTCGGCCACGCTGGCAAAGCCGCCGGTGCGCAGCCGGTAGATCGGCCGTCCATCATGATCGGCCTGCTCGACCTCCGGGGTATGGCCGGAGAATAGCAGCGGATGGCTGTGGCTGAGCCGTCTCCACTCGATCCGCGCCGCATCGTGACTGTCGAGAGCGGCAAGCTGCACGGCAAGAGGACCGCCACTGGGTGAATGCCACGCCGCGGATGCACCGGACGGCGGATGCTGGAGCTGGGCCTCGCCATGGATCCCGGGATCAGCGGCTACCGGAACCGATGGCACGGGTCCCGGCGCCGGAGCCGTAATGGCCGGCGGGGCTGCTGGCGGGGCTGCCGGCACTGCGAGCCCGCGCTGGTCGCGGCGGAGTGCCGCGTCGACTTCGGCCTGCAGCGCTTCGGGCCGGGCAGCCTCAGGCCTGGGCGCCAGTGTCTCTATTCCCGATGCCGACATTGCCGGCGGTGCCTGCGCGCCCATCGCCTGCATCCCGCCAGGGTCGATCGGCTTCAGGCGCACCGGACCCAGTGGCGCCTCGATGACCGGGATCGAGCCCGAGTGCCGGCCGCCGGACAAGGTCCAGCCGCCGATCAGGACCACGAGCAACAGGCCGATCCCGCAGGCTATGAACACCATGTGACGGGTCGTCGGGTCCATGGCCGCGCGCCCGCGGCGCCCGTCGCCGTAAGCAAGATCGCTCTCGCCATCCAAGGCCCGGTCTTCCTCCACTGGGTTCATCGTATCTCCTCGGCCGCCTCCAATCCAAGCAGGCCCAGACCGGAGCGGATCACATCGGCCGTTGCCAGCACCAGCGCCAGATAAGCGAGGCTGCGAGCCGGCTGTCCAGGATGGAGCAGCCGCATGATCGCATCATCGTGCGATAGCATCCACATCCGATCGAACTCAACCGATAAATGCCGGAGAAACAAGGTGATGCGGATGTTGTCGTGAAGGCGTTCAGGAGCTTCGAGGAGTCGCATCCAGTGATCGAGCCGGCAGAGCAAGGCCCGCGGCGGACCGGCGGCGGACCAGCCTTTGGCAATCACGGCCAGCTCAGCCGCGTCCTTCCAGCCGAGCTCCGGCATTGCGGCGGCGGCGCGCAAAACCGACCGGCAGCGGGCGTGGGCATACTGCACCATGAAGTCCGGGTCGCTTCGTCGCATCGCGAACAGCGGCAGCGTCACGGCGCCGGCGGGATGCAGATCCAGCGAACGGCCACCCAGCAGGACGGGCAGGATACTGTCGAGCGCCGCATCCGCATATGTCAGGTTGATGAAGCCGCGCCCGGCCACGCGCGCGTCGAGCACGCACGGGAGCCTGGCGAGCCGCTCCGCAAGCGGCAGTGCCGGCTGTTCCGCGACCAACGCGGCATCGGTGGAGACATCGCCGCGGCCTGGCCGCCTAGCCGGGTAGAACCGGATCCGCATCGCGACCGTATCCGGCAGTCCGCGCCCCGCCATATCCTCGACCTGCCCAAGCAGCATCCGGTCGGAGAGGATCGACATCCTCGGAGGACCGCGTCCGGCCGGCCCCTAGCCAGGAACCGACAGGTCCGTAAGCCGCCTATGCTCGTCGATGGCGAAGCGGTCGGTCATCCCGGCGACATAATCCGCGACGACACGGTGGGCCTGACTGGCATCGCCGGAGAGAGCCTGCTCGCGCCAGCCATCCGGCAGCAGGGCGATATTGTCGGCAAGCACGGAAAATAATGAGGCGGTGACCTGCCGTGCCTTCAATGTCATGCGGCTGACCCGCCAGTGGCGATAGACCCGCGCGTAGAGGAAAGACCGGATGGCGGCATTCTCCTCCGCCATGCGCGGGCTGAACCCCACGACCGGGCTGTCGCTGCGCCGGACATCAGCGGCACTGGCCGGAGCGATGGCCACCAGCCGGCGCCGGGTCTCCTCGATCAGGTCGCTCGCCAGCGTGTTGATCACCCGCCGGATCGTCTCATGGCGTAACCGGGAAGGCTCCACCGGATCCGGGCGGGCGCCGCAGCACAGCCGTGCCTGCGCCAGAGCCTCGCCCACCACCGGCAGCTTCTCGAGGTCGGGAAAATCGAGCAGGTCCGCGCGCATTCCGTCATCGAGATCGTGGCTGTGATAGGCGATGTCGTCGGCCATCGACGCCACCTGCGCTTCCGCCGAGGCATATGATCCGAGTTCGAGCCGGTGCTGCCGGTCATAGGCGGCGAGATAGAGCGACGGCTGGCCGACCGGACCATTATGCTTGGCCAGTCCCTCCAGCGTTTCCCAGGTCAGGTTCAGCCCGTCGAACGCCGCATAGCGCCGTTCCAGCAGGGTGACGACGCGGATCGACTGGGTGTTATGGTCGAACCCGCCCCAGTCCTTCATGGCCACGCGCATGGCGTCCTCGCCGGCATGACCGAATGGCGTATGACCGAGATCATGCGCCAGTGCCAGCGCCTCGGTCAGGTCCTCGTTGAGATCGAGCTCGCGGGCGATGGAGCGGGCGATCTGCGCCACCTCGATGCTGTGGGTCAGCCGGGTGCGAAAGAAGTCGCCCTCGTGGTTGACGAACACCTGGGTCTTGTACTGCAGCTTGCGGAAGGCGGCGGAGTGGATGACGCGGTCGCGGTCGCGCTGCCAGGGGCTGCGGGTCGCCGCTTCCGCCTCGGGATGCAGGCGGCCACGCGCGCTCTCGGGCCGCACCGCGTAACTCGCCAAGCCCATCCGCCACTCCCCCGGCCGCGCTTCAACTACCTGCCAATCGGCTGAAGCCTCTTCAAGATATCGCCGCAACGCGCTATCTTGCACCTATGGACAATATTCCGGCCGAACGCGATACCGCCCCTGCCCGCGCATTCTCCGTCTCCGGCCGCGCCGCCGCGCGGATCGCGGAGATCGTCGCCTCGCAGCCTGGCGCCACCGGTCCCGCCTCCCAGGCCCTGCGCGTCGCCGTGCTGGCCGGCGGCTGCAGCGGCTTCCAGTACAGCTTCAAGCTCGACACGGAAGCGCAGTCCGACGATGTCGAGATACGCGCCGGCGATGCCCGCGTGCTGGTCGATCCGGCCAGTCTCGACCTGCTCGGCGGCGGCCAGCTCGATTATAGCGAAGCCCTGATGGGCGCGCATTTCACCGTCCGCAACCCGAACGCGACCTCGTCCTGCGGCTGCGGCACCAGCTTTTCGGTCGACTGAACTCCCCCGCCGGCCGAGATGAAGTTCGCAACCTGGAACGTGAACTCGATCCGGCAACGCGAGACGCACGTGCGGCGCTGGCTCGAGCGCGAGCAGCCGGACGCGCTGCTGTTGCAGGAGATCAAGTGCGAGAACGCCGCCTTCCCGTCCGAAGGCTTCGCCTCGCTGGGTTACCGTTCCGTCGTCGTCGGCCAGAAGAGCTACAACGGGGTGGCCATCCTGGTGCGAGGCGAGGCCGAGGCTGGCCTTACCGCTTTGCCCGGCCTGCCTCCGGACCCACAGGCGCGCTACGTGGAGATCCACCTGCAGGGCATCACGCTCGGCAACCTCTACCTCCCGAACGGCAACTCCGGCGGCGAGGCCGGCTACCAGGCCAAGCTCGACTGGATGGACGCGCTAGCCTCCCACGCCCGCGCCATGCTGGCCGAGGAACGCGACTTCGTGCTGGCCGGCGACTACAACGTCTGTCCGGCCGATGAGGATTATGCTCCCGGCACGCTGACCGCCGGGGACGCGCTGATCCGCCCCGAGACCCGGCAACGGTTTCGCACCCTGCTCTGGCTTGGGCTGACCGACGCGCTGCGGGCCGTGCAGCCTGCCGGTCGCGCCTATACCTTCTGGGATTACCAGGCCGGCTGCTGGCCGAGGGACCGCGGTCTGCGCATCGATCACGCGCTGCTTTCGCCACGCCTTGCCGAGCGGCTGGTCTCCGCAACGCCGGACCGCCAGGAGCGTGACGCGGCACAGCCATCCGACCATGTCCCGCTGATCGTCAACCTCGCCTCCTCCCAATAGCTGACTGTTGCCGCGACCGGTCATCGCGCATACAGGACTTCAGCTCCTGTCTCGTGCCGGGAGCGCAAGAGCTTTTTTTGGAGGATGATATGCGGACTGTCGACATGGGAATTATGGCGGCCATCCTGTTGACCACCGCCGGGCCTGGCCTGGCAGCGGCAGTCGGCAAGCGCGTCCCGCACAAGCAGGTCGGCAAGGCGTCGATCTATTCGACCACGCTGCAAGGACGCCACATGACCAACGGCGAGCGCTTCAACACCTCGTCCAGCTCGGCCGCCAGCAAGACCTTGCCGATGGGCACCAAGGCCCGCGTCACCGATCTCGAAACCGGCAAATCGGCTCAGGTCACGATCAAGGACCGCGGTCCGGTGCCGAAGGGGCGCGTGGTGGATCTGACCCCGCACACCGCCCAGCAGATCGGGCTCACCAGGAAGGAAGGCATCGCCCCGGTCGTAGTGGTCCCGACCAGCGTGCCGGCAGCCACACAGACTACGAGTGGCGCCACCCGCTGAAGGCGCCATTTCTCCTTCGGTCAATCCATCATTCCAGCCGGTCCAGCGCCGCCCGCAGACGCACCTGCTCGGCCTGGAAAGCCAGCAGGCGCTCGCGGTTCTCCTCGACCACCTCGGGCTTGGCGCGCGCCACGAAATCGGCGTTGCCCAGCTTGCGCTCCACCTTCCCGGCCTCGCTCTCGGCGCGCGAAAACTCCTTTTCCAGGCGCGCGCGCTCGGCTTCGATGTCGATCAGGCCTTCGAGCGGCAGCACCAGGGTCGCCTCGTCGAGCAGCAGCTGCGCCGCCCCTTTCGGCATATCGCCGTCCAGCACACCGACCTCCGAGATGCGCGCCATCCGCCCGATCACCTCGCGCCAGGCCATTGCCCGAGCCAGGCTCGCCTCGTTGGCGTCGCGCATCAGCGCCGGCGCCATGCGCGATGGCGGCACACCCATCTCCGAGCGCATCGTGCGCACTCCGGTGATGAAGCGGATCACCCAGTCGATCTCCCGCGAAACCGCCTCGTCTTTCTCCGCGACCGGCGCCGTCGGCCACTCGGCGCGGATCAGGCTGCCCGCAGCCCCATAGCCGAACGCGTCCCAGATCGTCTCGGTGACGAACGGCATGACCGGATGCAGCAGCCGCAGGATCACCCCCAGCACGTGCGCGGCGGCAGCCCGCACCTCGCCAGCGTTCGGATCGTCGGTCGATGCCAGGACGGGCTTGGCGAACTCCAGGAACCAGTCGCAGAACCGGTTCCAGGTGAAGCGGTAGAG
>CAXSEE010000019.1:0-36001 GCA_964235615.1 uncultured Acetobacteraceae bacterium
TCGCCGGCCATCGTGATCAACGCCATGTCCGCAAACCAGGACATGGTCTGGAACCTGGATGAAGCCCGCCGCTGTCTGGATTATGTGCCTCAAGACAGGTCATAGATAGACACCGGCGGTCAGCCTCACAGGCGTTACAAGTAGGATCTCGCTTGCATGACGCAACTCACCGGCAATCGCATTGGGCTTGAGCGAAAAGCTGTGGAGCATGGAGGATATGGTGGCGATGATCGACGCGCGGACTAAGTCGCTAAAGGCCCGCGGGCCTTACAAGAAATGGCAATTTAGGTTGCCGTCGTATTGAACCGCGTAGCGATTATCGGAAACGCAGGCGGAGGCAAATCCGGCCTTGCTCGCGCAATTTCGGCAGCCCACGGATTGCCATATTATGGGGTCGACCAGTTTCAATGGCACCCAGGATGGGATGCCGTTCCGGACGCAGACGTGGTGGCCGTGCTAGAGAAAATAGTTCAAAAACCATCTTGGGTCATCGATGGTTGGGGACCGTGGCAGTCGATCGAGCATCGTTTTCTAGCCGCAGATACCGTTGTTCTTGTGGACCATCCTCTTTGGGTTCACTTCTGGTGGGCGGCTGAAAGACAGATATTGTGTGCGAAAGGGATCGCCCGGCCTGATGGTCCTCCTGGATGCGACATGCTCGATGTCACGCCGCGGCTCTTCAAAATGATCTGGGACATCGATCAAGCTTCAATGCCTCGCCTGCGTAGCTTGGTGGACTCAGTAGCCGAAGAGCGCATGGTCCACCGGATCACATCCCCGGATCAGCTCAATGTCTTCATAGCGTCAATGGCCGCCTCAAATTCAAACTGACACTATCCAACAGGGCTACGACGACGCGCCAACGCCGGCCGCACGACATTCTCCACCAGCACGGCGCCGATCAGGATCAGGCCCATCGCGCCGGCCTGGAAGATCGGGTTGAAATCATTGTAGCTGAGGCCGTAGTCGAGCACGCCGATGACCAGCGTGGCCAACGCGGTCCCGGTCACCGAGCCCTCGCCGCCGAAGATGCTGGTGCCGCCGAGCACGGCGATGGCGATGCTGATGAGGTTGGCGTCCTCCGCCGCCTGCGCGCTCGCGGTCCCGAGCCGGGCGGTCTCGATCACGCCGGCGATCGCCGCCAGCACTCCGGTGATGACATAGGTGATGAAACGCAGCCGGCCGACACGCAACCCGGTCAGCCTGGCCGCGAGTTCGTTGGTGCCGACCAGCGTATGCGCGCGGCCGAACCGGGTGAAGTGCTGCACGTAGATGAATATCAGCAGCAACGGCAGCCACGCCCCGAGCACCTGCGCCGGCACGCCCAGCAGATGTCCCTGGCCGATGTCGAGGAACGATGCCGGTGCAGCGGTAAGGTCGATGTTCACGCCGCCGGTGAACACCAGCGCCAAGCCGCCAAAGGAGAACATCGTGGCCAGCGTCACGATGATCGGCGGTATGCCAAGAAAAGCGACCGCCGCCCCGTTGAGCATCCCGGCCGCCGCACCCACCAGCAGCGCCGCCAGGGCCGCCAACGGCCAGGGCATGCCGTAGGTCATCAGCAGCCCCATGATCACCTGGCTCAGCGATGCCGTGGCGCCGACGGACAGGTCGATGCCGCCGCCGCCCGCGCCGATCACCAAGGTCTGGCCGAAGGCGATGATGCCGATCTCGACGGCGAACACCGCCATGCTGGACAAATTGTCCGATGAGAGGATGGTGGAATCGCCGATGGCAAAGCCCGCGAGCGTCAGCACCAGCAGCACGGCGAGCAGCAGCGCCCGCCGCAGGTCCAGGCCACCGGCGCTCATCTCACGCCCCGTTCGAAGGCATAGGTGCTGCCGACCGACACGAGAATGACCGCTCCCAGCAGCACGCCGCTCCAGAAGGGCTGGATATGCAGCAGCACCACGCCGTCGCTGACGAGCTGCACCGTCAGCGTGCCGAGCAGGGTGCCGAGGATGGTGCCCCGGCCGCCGGACAAGGAGGTGCCGCCGAGCACCACGGCGGCGATCACGTCGAGCTCGAAGCCGCTGCCGGTCGAGGTCTGCACCAGCGGGCTCTGTCCCAGCGTGAGCACGGCGGCGAGACCGGTGAACAGCCCGAGCAGCATGTAGGACAGCAGTTTGACGCGCGCGACCCGGACCCCGGCCAGCCGCGCCGCCTCCTCGTTGTTGCCGATGGCGTAGACATGCCGGCCCAGCCGGAACGCGCGCAGGAACACCGCGAAGCCGAGCATCAGCACCAGCGCCACCACGGTCGCCACCGGCAGCCCGAGGATCTTGTCGGCGACGAAGATCGTGGTGATGGAGGGCGGGATCGCGGTGATCCACTGGCTGCCGAGCACCAGGAACACCGCCATCCGGTAGATGCTGAGCGTGCCCAGCGTCGCCACCACCGGCGGCACCCGGCCGTAGACGATGAGCAGCGCGTTCACCAGCCCGAGCAACGCGCCGGTGATGCAGAACATCGGTATGGCTGCGAGCAATGGCCAGTTCGCCTCGAAGCAGGAGCTGCCGACCGCTGCCGTCAAACCCAGGATCGAGCCGATCGACACGTCGATGCCGCCGGTGAGGATGACCACCGTCATGCCGGTCGCCGGGATGGCGGTGATCGCGGCGCTGACCAGCAGATTGTCGATGTTGACCCTCTGCCAGAAGCTCCCGTGCGAGCCGAGGCCGATCGCCAGCGCCAGCAGGAGCACGGTTGCCAGCAGCACCAGCTCCCGCCCCGAGACCAGGCTCCGCGGCGAGAAGTTCAGCCCTTCGACCCGCTTCAGCCGGGGCGCCTGAACATCGCTCATGCTCATGCGGCCTCCTCCATCGCGGCGCCGATCGCCGCGGCGAGGATGCGCTCGGGACGCATCCGCACACCCTCGCAGCGATCGACGACCTGTCCCTGACGCATCACGATGACCCGGTCGCTCACCGCCATCACCTCGGCGAGGTCCGACGAGATCACCGCGACCGCGCGGCCCTGCTCGGCCAGGGCGCGGATGAAGCCGTGGATCTCGGTCTTGGTGCGCACGTCGATCCCGCGCGTCGGCTCGTCCAGGATCAGCACCTTGAACGGCGGCGTCGCCCAGCGCGAGAACAGCCCCTTCTGCTGGTTGCCGCCGGAGAGCGTGCCGATGATGGTGGCACCGCTGCGGCTCTTGATCGAGTAGGCGTCGATCACCCGCTTGGCCTCGCGGCCCAGCCCGGCGAAATCCAGCCGCCCGAGCCGCCCGGTGAAGCGCTCCAGCATGTTCGAGGTGAGGTTGTTCTCCAGCGCCTTGGAGGCAAAGATCCCCTGCAACTTGCGGTCCTCGGGCAGGTAGCCGATCCCGAGCGCGATCGCCGCGGCCGGATCGCGCGGCTGCACCGGCCGGCCTTCGAGACGGATCTCGCCACCGCTGGGCTTGAGGAAACCGAACGCGCACAGCGCCACCTCGCTGCGCCCGGCGCCGACCAGGCCGTAGATCCCGGTGACCGAACCCGACGGGATCTGCCAGCTCACGTCCTGGAAATGCGACGGATGGGACAGCCCGGCGACCTCCAGCGTCGGCGGACCCGGCGGCAACGGCGGCGGGACATGACCGCCGCCGGTCTCCTCGCGGAACGCCCGGCTGTCCTTGCCAGCCATCAGTTCGAGCAGCCGGTCCTCAGAGAACTCGCCGGTCGAGAAGCGCCCGGTCACGGCGCCGTCGGTCAGCACCGTCACCTCGTCGCCGACGCGTGGGACCTCCTCGAGCCGGTGGGTGATGTAGACGATCGCCCGGCCGCCGGCGCGCAGCCGGTCGATCACCGCCACCAGCCGGTCGGTCTCGGAGCGGGACAGGATCGAGGTCGGCTCGTCGAAGATGATGACCCGGGCATCGGCCACCAGGGCCTGGGCGATCAGCACGAGCTGTTGCGTGCCGAGACCGAGCTTGGACATCTCGCGGCCGAGCAGCGAGGCCGGCAGGTCGAGTTCCGCCAGCCGCGGCAGCGCCTGCTCGACCATGGCGTCGCGACGCAGCCAGCCGCCGCGCCCGGTGATCTCGGTGCCGGTGAAGATATTCTCCAGCACGCTGAGATGGGGGAAGATCATCGGCTCCTGATAGACCGCGCGGATGCCGAACGAGCGCGCGTGCAGCGGATCGCGCAGGGCCTGCACCACCCCGTCGATCCGGATCTCGCCGCCGTCCGGCGCCAGCGCACCGGTCAGGACCCGGATCAGGGTGGATTTTCCCGCACCGTTTTCCCCGAGCAGGACATGCGTGCGCCCGGCCTGCAGCCGCAGGTCCACCCCCTTCAGCGCATGGACCCCGCCGAAGCTCTTGGTGATCCCCGCGAGCTCGATGATCGGCGCGACATCCGACACGGTGGCCTGCGTCTCGATCAGAAGTCGAGATCGATGTTGGCGCTGGTGATCACCAGCGGCTTGCCGAGCAGCATCGTGTCGGTCGCCGCGTCGAAGGTGACCGGGTCCGTCACCCCGGGCACCTGGTTGCTGGCGGCGATCGTCTTGTGTTCGAGCAGCTGCACGATGCCCCATGTCGTGACATAGGCCAGGTCGACCGGGTTCCACAGCACCACGGACTTCACCACGCCGTTGCGAACGAAGGAGCGGATCGTGTTCGGGTCGGTCACGCCCGTCACCGCGACCTTGCCGGTCAGGCCCGCGCGCAGGACCGCCTGGGCGGCTCCCGGCACGGCGGTCGAGTTGACGCCGATGACGCCCTTGAGGTTGGGATAGGCCGACAGCAGTTGCGCGGTAAGATCCGTGGCCTTGGAGATGTCCTCGCCGGCATACTGGATGCTGACCAGATGCATGCCCGGCTTCGCCGCCAGCCGCTGCTTCATGAAGCCGATCCAGACATTGAGGTTGGTCGCCGTGGCGCCGCCGGAGACGATGGCGATGTCGCCGGCGCCGCCGATCTGCGCTGCGAGCTGGTCGACCACCGTGAAGGCGATATCCCGGTCATTGGCCGGGGCCACACGCAGCGACACCGACGGTCCGTCCACCTGGCTGTCGCTGGAATAGAACAGCACGCCCGCCTTCTTGGCCGCATCCGCCTGCGCTTCGAGGGCAGTCGGGCTGTTGGAAGCGACGCCCACCGCATCGAGATGCTTGTTGATCAGGCTCTGCGTGACCTCCACCTGGCCGGAGACCGAAGCCGTGGTCGAGCCCTGGTAGGTGATCCTGGCGCCGAACGCCTTGGCGCCCTTCTCGAAGCCCACATGCATCGCGTTGAAATAGGGAATGCCGATGAGCTTCGGCACGAAGCCGATCCGCCAGGTCTTGGCCGAGGCTACCGGGGCCGCGCAGGACATTGCGGCGAACACCGCCATCGGAACGAGGCGTAGTCTCGGATTTGACACTTTGTTTCCCCGATTATTATTTTCAGTTTTTTTTATTAATGTCGGAACAAAGGTCTAGCAAGCTGGCGCGTGACGGGGCTTCGGGTCGAGGAAACGTGACGCTTGTCCCATGCCCGTGTCCCGGTAGCGGCAGAACCCGTCCCGCCAGAGGGCGTAACCCAGAGGGCGTAACAACGTCCACCACCAGATCAGGAGACGACAATGGGTTCGGACGCCAATGGCAACCCCGTTCACGAGATCTACCATACCGGCCTGCGCAATCTGCACGCCTTGGAGATGAACGCCATCGAGCTGACGGAGCGCCAGCTGGAGCGGCTGGAAAACTATCCGGAGATGGCCGAGCGCCTGCGCCAGCATAACCTGGAGTCGAAGTCACAGGCCGAGCGTCTGTCCGCCATCATGGAGCGGCACGGCACCAGCCCGTCCGTGGCCAAGAACGCGGCATCGTCGGTCATGGGCAACGTCGCCGCGGCCCTGCATGCGCCGGCGCCGGACGAAGTGCTCAAGAACACATTTGCCAACTTCGCGTTCGAGCATCAGGAGATCGCCTCCTACACCAGCCTGATCGCGATGGCGGAAAAAATCGGCGACGCCGTCTCGATCCCGCTGCTGAAGCAGTCGCTGGGTGAGGAACAGGCCATGGCCGACTGGATCGGGCAGCATATCGTCCCCACCACGCAACGCTTCATGGACCTGACCGCGAGTGGCCGGAAAGCCGGCATCTAATGAGAGGGAGCCAGGGCAACCTGGCCTTCCTTCTACATCAGGGACTTGGCATGCGTGAGAACCTGGGCGCAGACCTTCTTGGTCACTTGCGCCTTGACCCCGCTGCCACCAAGGCTGAAGTTCTGGCCGTTACCCGACTGCAGGACACCCTGATTGCCCGATTCGTATTGACTGCTCTGGGTCGTGTTGCCGCCGAGCTTTTCCATCAGGCCGCTCTTGACCGACGAAGCACCGTCGCCGCCCAGATAATTGTTGCGCATGCAATAGCCCAGCACACCGGCGATGTTTCCGCTGCTCGCGGAGCCTACCGATGGCATCGACATGCCGCCAAGTCCGCCGAGGGCCGAGCCGGACGAGCCCGCGGACGAGCCTCCCATTCCCGCGGCTCCTTTCAGGCTGTTCATGAGCTGCGCCCGGGCCGGTCCGGCGATCATGCAGGTGCCGATCGGCAGCATGAGGGCAGCGGCTGCAATCCATGTTCGCATCGAGGCATCTTCCGGTTCAGTGGATGACAGTTCTTAGCCTTCTCAACGGTCGAAGCAAAGGAGGATAAAGCCATGCATCAGGTTGCAATGCTTGCAGAACTTTCCGAGGGCAAACCGAAAGCGGTCGAGATCGGCGACCTCAAGATCCTGCTGGTCCGGGAAGGCGATGCCGTGCATGGCATCGCGGCCGAATGCCCTCACGCCGGTGCGCCGCTCGCCGAGGGTGCCGTCTGTGACGGACGCATCGTCTGTCCCTGGCACAAGGCCAGCTTCCGGCTGCGCGACGGGGCGCTGCTGGAACCGCCGGCACTGGACCCGCTCATCCGCTATCGCGTCGTGGTCGAGCAGGGTGCCGTGCTGGTATCGCCCGAGCCGCTGGCAGCACTAGCCCCATCCTTGGACACACCTGCCGATCCCCGCGTCATGCTGATCGTCGGCGCGGGCGCTGCCGGCACCGCTGCCGCCTGCGCCCTGCGCGAGTTCGGCTTTTCCGGCCGCGTCCTGCTGCTCGGCGACGAGCCCGGCGACCCCTATGACCGCACCGCGCTGAGCAAGTTCGTTCTGCAAGGGGCGATGCCGCCGGACGAGATCCCGCCGTTGCGCGAGCCGGAGTTCTACCGCACCCATCGCATCGAGCGTATCCACGGCAAGGCGCACGCCCTCGACCATGCAACACGCAAGCTGGCGCTCGCCGATGGCAGTTCGCTCGATTACGACGCCATCCTGATCGCCACCGGCGGCGCGCCCAGGGAGTTGCAGGTGCCCGGCTCGGACCTGCCCGGCGTGTACAAGCTGCGTTCGAGCGAGGATGCGTCCGCGATCCTGGCGGCGCTGGACAAGCGGACGGAGGACGAGAGAAAACTGCCGGTCGTCCTCGTCGGCGGAAGCTTCATCGGCCTGGAAGCGGCCTCTGCCCTGCGCGAGCAGGAAATCCCGGTCACGGTGGTGTCCCCCCACGAGATCCCGTTCGCCAAACAGTTCGGCCAGCGCATCGGCGCGATGTTCCGCCGGCTGCACGAAAGCCACGGCGTCACCTTCATCGGCGGCTGCCACGTGGCGCGCATCGAGGGCGCGGACCGCGTCACCGGCGTGGTGCTGGATGATGGACGGACCATCGCGACATGCCTGGTCCTGGCAGCTCTCGGCGTCGAGCCCGCGACCGGCTTCGCGGCCACGTCGGAGCCCGGCGGGAGCGGGCTGGAGAAGACCGAGGACGGCGGCATCGTCGTCGGCGCCGACCTGCGCGCCGCCGAGGGCGTGTTCGCAGCCGGCGACGTCGCGCGCTTCCCGCTGGGCGACCAGACCCGGCAGCGGGTGGAGCATTGGCGCGTCGCCCAGCAGCACGCCCGGGTCGCGGCGCGAGGCATGCTCGGCCAGGCGGCGCGGCTGGAGCGGATGCCGTTCTTCTGGACCTATCATTACGGCAAGCGCTACGAGTATCTCGGACATCCGCAGCAATTCGACCAGGTGCAACTCGATGGCGACCTCGATGCCGGCGACTTCCTCGCGCGCCTCACCGCCAACGGCAGGACGGTCGGGATCGTCGCCTGCGGACGCGAGACCGAGACCGCTTTCCTGATCGACCGGCCCGATCTAGCCGCATGAACGCCGGCCCGGCGCAGGCCCCCAAGCTGCCGGTACCCAGGCTGCCGGCAACCAAACGGCTGTCCGGGTTCGGCTCGCTGAGGATGCTGCTCGCCTATCTCGGACCCTACCGGTGGCGCCTGGTCGCGGCATCGGTCGCCCTCATGACGGCGGCGGGTCTGGTGCTCGGGCTCGGCCAGGGACTGCGGCATCTGATCGACGGCGGGTTCGGCACACGCAGCATGGCCCGGCTGGACCAGGCGGCGATGGCGATGGCGGTCATCGTCGCCGCTCTCGCCGCCACCACCTGCGCGCGCTTCTACCTGGTGTCCTGGCTCGGCGAGCGGGTGGCGGCGGACATGCGGCGCGACGTGTTCGACAAGATCGTCTCGCTCTCGCCGCCCTTCTTCGAGACCGCACGCACCGGGGACATATTGTCCCGCCTCACCGCGGACGTGTCGGTGCTGCAGGCGCTGATCGGCTCGGCGGTGTCGCAATTCATACGCAACGTGCTGATGCTGGTCGGCGCCTTCGTCATGCTGATGATCACCAGCCCGAAGCTCGCGGCCATCATCATCCTGGTCATCCCGCTGGTGCTGGCGCCGGTGATCCTGTTCGGCCGTCGCGAGAAGCGCCTCTCGCGCGCCGCCCAGGACCGCGTCGGCGACCTCAGCACCTACGCCGAGGAGACGGTCAGCTTCCTGCGCACGGTGCAGGCCTTCACCCATGAGGCTACCGACCGCAAGCGCTTCGGCCACCTGGTGGAGCAATCGGTCGCCACCGCTCTCGCGCGCATACGCACCCGCTCGACGCAGATCCTGGCGGTGATCCTGCTCGGCTTCGGGGCGATCACGCTGAGCCTGTGGATCGGCGGCCGGGACGTGATCCAGGGCCGGCTGACCGGCGGCGACCTCTCCGCCTTCGTGTTCTACGCGATCCTGCTGGCCACCTCGGGCGCCACCATGAGCGAGCTGTGGGGCGAGATGCAGCGCGCCGCCGGTGCCGCCGACCGCATCATGGAGCTGCTGGACCAGCAGCCGACCATCGCCGCACCCGCCCGGCCGAGCCCGATGCCGGAGCCGCCGCGGGGCCGGATCGCCTTCGACGCGGTGACCTTCCGCTATCCCGCGCGGCCCGACACGCCGGCGCTGGACCGGATCGACCTCGTGATCGAGCCGGGCGAGTTCACCGCGCTGGTTGGTCCCTCCGGCGCCGGCAAGACCACATTGTTCCAGCTGCTGCTGCGTTTCCATGATCCGCAGAATGGCACCGTGCGCATCGACGGCATCGACATCGCCTCGGTGGATCCCCAGGCCTTGCGGCGGCGGATCGGCCTGGTGCCGCAGGACCCGGTCATCTTCAGCACCACGGCGCGGGAGAACATCCGCTACAGCCGGCCGGAAGCCAGCGACGCCGACGTGCGTGCCGCGGCCATTGCCGCCGACGCCGGCTTTCTCGACGACCTGCCGGAGGGCTACGACACCTTCCTCGGCGAGAAGGGCATCCGCCTGTCGGGCGGCCAGCGCCAGCGTGTCGCGATCGCCCGGGCGGTGCTTCGGGACGCGCCGATCCTGCTGCTGGACGAGGCGACCAGCGCGTTGGACGCCGCGTCCGAGCATGCGGTGCAGCGTGCGCTGACCCTGCTGGCACGCGACCGGACCACGCTGGTGGTGGCGCATCGCCTGGCGACGGTCCGGCGCGCCGACCGCATCATCGTCCTGGACAAGGGCCGCATCGTCGCCACCGGCACCCATGCGGCCCTCGTGCGGGAGGGTGGCCTCTATGCGCATTTGGCGGATCTGCAGTTCAACGAGACGTGACCAAGGCTCCGCCCTGGCCCCCCCCGCGAAGCCTCGAGAATCCGATCATAAGATTGGTTTCCAAAGGCCGAGGCCTTTGGCGGGTCTGGGCAGAGCCCAGCCTTCCGCCGGTTGGAATTAGAGCATAGCCGCGATGGTCCCAGCGATCATGGCGCTGCATGAAGGAGCGGAGAAGCGTTCGGCCTTCGCGCGAATTATCGTCCGGTCGAAGTCGTTCTTCTGGCGGCGGAAGCGTCGCAACCCTTCGGCGATCCCACCTGGCGAGACATCCTCCAGCAGCAATCCGGTGACGCCATTCTCGATGACCTCGGGAATGCCCCCGGTATCGGTCCCGATCGACGGCAGGCCGGTCGCGGCGGCCTCGGCGTAGACCATCCCGAAGCCTTCCACATCGCCTGGGCTCGGCTTGACGACCATGACGAAGGCATCGCTGCGGCCGAACGCCTCGATGACCTTCGCGGTAGAGACGGAACCCAGGAACCGCACGTCCGATGCAACCCCGAGCCGATCGGCCAGTCCGCGCAGCCTGGGAAGATCGTCGCCGTCGCCGATGACCGTGTAGCTGACGTCGATCTCGCCCTTCAGCAGGGCGACGGCCTCGATCACCCCGCCGATATTCTTGCGCTCGGCATTGGTGGTCAGCCGTGCCACGGTGACCAGCCTCAAGGTCGTGCTGACGCCCGGGTTGGTGACCTGGAAGAACTCCGGCCGCATCCCGGGCGGCACTACGGTGCAACGGTCTTCCGACACGCCATACATCCGGGCGCACAGCCCGCGCGAAAAGGCGCTGTTGGCGAAGATCCACCGTGCGGAGCGAAGGCCGGCGCCGATCCGCCGCATCCGCCAGGGCTCGACGATCCCCTCGCCGCAGAGCCTGCTCGCCATCCGCATGGGACGGGTGACGTGAGGATGCCAGGGGCGGGTGAAGTCGTTGCCGTGAATATAGGCGAACAGCGGGGCAGACAGGCGGAGACTATAGGGCGCCAGACCGGCGTTGAGGGCGATCCAGGCGTCGACCGGCTCGCGCTCGAGCTGCGGTACGTCCTGACGCATCTTCCAACGCATGACGGGCTTGACCGTGAGGTTGCGCATGGGGGTCTCCAGGCCGCAGCCGCGCGCCGTGTATACGGAGACGTGGTGGTCGCGAGCGAGGTTCTCGACGAGCCCGCGCGCGTGTTCCTGCATTCCACCGTGATCCGGGGGGAACTCGGCGGCAATGACGCCGATGTTCAGGAGGCGACTCCGCCGAGGCCGACTCCGCTGCCGACCGGGTGATGGCTGGCCAGCAGGAGCAGCCCCGGCCATAGGTCGAGTTCCATTCAGGTTTGCGACAGCATCGTGCAACCAAGCCTCCTCCGGGTCACGGCAACCGGATGTCCAGGGATTTAACACCCGGCTTAGGCTGCAGGACATGGCCCTTGGTCCAGACCATCGATGCCGCACAATTTGGGGAGTCTTAATATGCTGTAAAGTAATGTAAAGTGGGATAGTTGCATCGTCGGATATCGACCTACATTTTCGTTATCGACACCTTTCAGGCAGATGGATTATTTCAATCCAATGCTTAAAAATGAAATTTTTGTGATTTCTGTAGGTTGGAAGAAACCTCAGGTTGACGACCGATCATCCACCGATCCGGTAGCATCCGCAGGATCGTCGACGGAACAGCCACCTGAAAAGCTCATCGGTGCATGGGCCTGCATCCCCATATCGAAGGGCAGCAAGTGATGGTTTCGTAATAATTACAATAAGAACCAGTCTTGCTTCGGGGGTCTTGATTGAGACTGCACCGTGCCGAAGGCTGACCTATGAGTGGTTCAGCATTTTGTCGACAGCACCTCGCGGTCGGTCGTGCAATTAAGGTGTTGATCGATACCCTGGCCCAGATTATCCATGGAGAATGTTTCGAACCCGTTTCACTACCTAAAGAGCGGATGTTAAGATGAGTGATGCAACGGCTGAACATCCCGACTCCCTCGGGGTGATGGTTGCCCATGCCTGGGAGGCATATCACGCCGCGGACTGGCTCGAGTCCTATGCACGCTGGGAGCGGGTGCGGGCTTCCTATCCTAATTATCCGCCCCCCTACATCCACGGCGGCAATTCACTGCGACAGGCAGGACAGCTCGAAGCGGCTCTCGAAAAACTGGAATGCGGCAGCGGCCTGTTTCCGGACCACCCTCAGCTTGTCACCAGTATCGCCGCGTGTTTAGACCAAATGGAGCATTTCACGCAGCTAAGCCAACGCATGGAGACCGATATTCCACGGTTTCCAGAGAATCCGGAAGTCGCGATCGACTATATCCGAATGGCACATATGCGGAATGATTACCGCTCCGTCATTCATGGCGTGAACATCATGGGACGCGTACATCCGGATCGACTCGAATCTGACAATGGTCTGCGTCACATGGCGTCGAACGCGCGGCTGCATCATGAAATGAGCCTCATGGACGGCGTGATCGCGGAAGACATGGTCACGACACCACCGATAGAATTCGCATCGCTCACCGATCGACTGGTTGCAAAGGAGCTGATGCTGGCGTTCGAAAGCCTGGGGGAAAATTGCGAGTTCGGACTGGTGCAACGCCATTTTCAGGTCGAGCCGCTCGGCTTGCTGCGATGGGCAGCGACATCGGTCTACAGCCTGACCCTGGCTCTTGACGAGACATTCGAAGGGGTGGGCGTTGCCGAGCACACCAAGCTACACGGTGATAGTCACGAATACGCTGTAACACATGACAAATACGGCATGGGCTCTCATACGTTTATTCATGTCGATAAAAATAATGAACAATCCATTTTTCGCAAGATGGTAACCCGACTTGGCTTCCTCAGGAAGAAGCTGATTGAAGACCTTGAGGCAGGCGAGAAGATCTTCGTTTATTCTTGTGAAACAGGAACAACCGAGCGCGAATTAATGGCGTTCCATAAAGCGCTCAAACGATACGGCAGCCGCTACTTGCTATTCGTAGTCAAGAGCGACGAGGAGAACAAGCCGGGAACCGTCCGGGATGCCGGTGATGGCCTCATGATCGGCTATAATGACAGGCTTGGTCCGGATCGGCTGCCCAGTGGCCACGTCTGGAATGTCTCCTTCGATCATTGGTTGCAGATCTGCCGCACCGCTTACGATATGCGCAGGCGCGACCAAGCCATCAGTGCGGCAGTCGGTATGGAGCCTGAAGCGACGGAAGACGGGCCACCGCCGCACGCTTCTCTTCCGGTCATCGAGATGCCATCGGAACAGCTTGCCGTTATGCTGGCGCCATCACCGTTTACGGCCCCACTTGGCGAGCTGTCGTCGGTCGTTGACGCGACGCCGAAGCAGCAGGAGCATCTTGACGTCCATTCATATGCCGAACACCCGGAGACACCAGTACAGCAGACCATCCACCGTCGATTTCAAAAACTTGTGGCTCGTCTCGGGGGTAGGTCGTCCCAAGCCTCGAAAATCGCCCAGTCGGCTGACACCCACCACTGAATGCCACTCCCGCCGGTCCGGCCTTGTTATGTATTGGACTGCTTTCAGCCGCAATCCTCACCACGCCTCGATGATGCTGGATAATCATCTTGGCTTGGATCGATTGGGACAGAATACACTGTCTTGCAGGTCAGGGCTGGCCGCGTGGAAGGAAGTGTCGTTCATGCGCGATCATCTCGATATTCGGCAGCCGGCTGCTATCATGCTCTCTCTTGGCCTGTTCGGTCTTGCTGCACCTTCCGCCTGCGCAGGCGGCCCGACCGCCATGGACCTGCAGAGGTTGAGTGCCGCCAGCCCCAACACGGCGACTCCCTTGTCCAGCACTGCTGATCTGGCCAACTCACCGGTGACCGCCAACGGAGCGACCGCGCCACTTGCGATCCAGCTCGGGACAGCAATGACCGCGGCCAAGGCCGCCCAAGGGTTGGCGAACAGCGCCGTCCAGACTTCAGGCGGTGATGTCAGCAACACCATTTTTGTGCCCGCCGCTGGCGCGCAGTCGGTTCCGCTGGGCAGCAAGCTGTCGCGAATACCAGATCCACGCGACTATGGCGCCACCGGAAATGCCATACGTGGCATACTGGTCTCTCCCGTCAAACAGGGCGACACGGCGATTACCCTGGTCGATACGGCGCTCAACGGCGGCATCACCGTTCCGGTAGGTGCCTTCACATACGCATTCGGCGGACTGCTCAACTCTGGCACGAAGGTGACCTCGGTAACGCAGAACGCGGCATCCGGCAGCCTGCCCGCTACGACGAGCGTCACCTTGTCGACTGGCTTCCTCGCGCCTGTGGCATTGACGGAGCCTGACAAGACCTATTTCGACTTCTCCATGCATGACGATACGGCGGCCTTTCAAGCCGCCTACAACCAGGCGCTGTCGACCGGCCAGAACGCAGTGCACGTAGGCCCTGGCTTCTACGCATTGCATTCTTCGTTCGGTCCCAATCCGGCACTCTCCTGGCAGTTCGACAATGCCCTGATCTCGCAGGCTTCGGCGATCAACGATGGACCGAATGCGGGAATTCAGCAAATGCCCAGCGGGCAGACGCTGCTGAAAACCTTCGTGTTCCCGGATAACGAGAATGGCCTGCAGGTCGACGTGGATTTCGCCCAGACCAACTCTACCCATCAGTATCAGAAGAATGCAGCGAACTTTTATTTTATCGATGATGACAGCGGTTGCTTCCAGGCTCTTAACGGTGGCTCCTGTAACGGTTCCGACGGCTCGCTCGACATCGGCCGGGGTGCCGTTGGTCTGTCGATCCAGGGACAGCTCGGTTCCAAGGTCCAACAAGGCGCCATGTGGGGCCAGGAAAGCCTGATCCAGATCCCGGCAGGCACCGACGGCACCGTGGCCGTCGATGAGAAGAGCCTGGTAAACAACTCCCTCCGGGCCGCCCCTTATCTCGGTGACATATTGAACAAGGAAGTCGCCACCTTCCTGAGCAGCGGCACTACGCCGGTCAGCGCCACCATCCGGGTTGGGGGAAGTCGTGCCGCTACGAATGGCGTCTGGGTCGATGCGCAACGGATGGTGGAAAACGCCCTCGTGGTCGGGACCGATAACGGACGCAACAGCGCCGGTGTGGGGTCAGGCTATACCGCGTATGCCTGGATCGGACATGCCGGCGATGTTTTTGGCACTTCTGCCCATTTTGGAGGCGGTCCGGCCAGTGCAACCTCGGGCGCCTCACCAGCGCTCCCCGGCACGGACGGCCGCACCCTGCCAAGCACTGGCCTGAGCATCGACGCCACCGGCGACGTCTCGACCACCGGGACGATAGCCTCCACCGGAACGTTGACCGCCCTCAACGGCTTTCGCGCCGGCGCAGGTGCCGCCGCCCGAGGCGGCGTTCTGGTGTCTGGAAACACGGCCGGCCAGATCGATCTGGGCGATTCATCCTTGGCAGCGGGCAACAACCTGCCGCTTATCAACTTCCACAACCCTACGGCGACCGGCACGGACATGTTCGACTTGCAGATCCGTGACAATGGCGGCGCGCTGAGGGTAGCCGACGGCGCCGGGAACCAGTTGCTCTACGCGAGCGCTGCGGCGGGCTTGGAGGGAACGCAGCTCGTTGCGACCGGAACCAATGGGATTGTCGCGACCTTGAACGGGACCAGGGCAACCGGGAACCTCGTCGTTAGTCTGACAGGCTCGGGCTTCGACATCATTCAGGAGACTGGCAGCCAGGCGATCTATATTAAAACAGCTGGAGGCTACAACACCAAGTTCAATGCGGATGGCAGCACGACGATGGGCGGCCTGCTTGCTCGGACGGCGACAAACAGTCTTGCCGGCGCCAGTGCCGCGCAGAGTTCAGCAACCGCATTGGTTAAACAGATAAGTCTTCTGACTGCTTGCGCCGCGGGTGCATCGGCTTTTATCCTTCCAGCCGGCGCGGCGTCCGGAAGCAGCTACGAAATCAAGGTGCTGAACCGAAGCGGCAACACATGCCTTGTCTTCCCGCCAGTTGGCGGCTCGATCGAGACCGGCGCTATCAACTCTTCCGTTTCGATTACATCTGGAACAGATATGACTTTCAGCAGCGTTAGCCCTACCAATTGGTATCAATAATAATACATTATAGATATTTCTCAAGAAGCGGTGGTATTACATTGGATCGTTCAGTCATAATTTCCCGTGACAGGTTGGTAAGTAGTTCATGGCTTATATCCCATGATGGGGACACACCCTCATCGGGTGAAACATTTTTCTATGCAGATGGCCTAACTGGTGGAACGCGTTTCGGACATTTTGCCAGATGGGATATCCTCGATGGAACCGTTGTCTTGTTAGATGGTCATGAGCAGGTGTCCTCCTATCTGACCAAAGTCGATACTTCTGAGGCTGTATTAACCTTAAGCGGCATTTGTCTTGATAGTACACTACCTTACAAGACAATCTCTGTAAAAGAGTATCGACGGCTTGACTGCAAAAGAGTTTTGCAGAATTTGCCTGAAGCCGGGCAATTTCGTCACTTGCAGGAGTATTTGTCGGAAAAATACTCAGACGTTTATAATCGTTGGGATATAGGGTCTTACAGTTATGGAAATCCTACGGTTCTCGAACCCGAGCTGGCGAATTTAAGGATTGGAAGGTTCGTGTCGATTTCATGGGGCGTGAACATAGCTCTGGGTGCACATAGGATCTCTGGTATCTCGAGTTATCCCTTTGCTGCCATGCGTCATTTCTGGCCCGCCGCTATTCATGGAAGTTCACATAGCACGAAAGGCGATGTCGTGATCGGAAATGATGTATGGATCGGGACCAACGTATTTATCGGTAGTGGTGTTACCATTGGTGATGGTGTTGTGATCGCAGCAAATGCTTCAGTTGTCAAAGATGTGCCGCCTTATGCTGTGGTTGCCGGCAACTCCTCCCGCATCGTCAAACTGCGGTTCTCGTCGGAGTTGATAACAAAGATGTTAAATATCAGTTGGTGGAACTGGGACGATGAGATTATTGCTGCCGCAATGCCCGCTATAACAAGTGAAAATATCCAGGATTTCTTCGACTTCTGTGATACTCATAGCTTGAACTGAGTTCAAGGATATGTATCGCAACAAGAGTGATAGTTAGTTGAGTGGCAGAGAACTTGGATATGCTGAAAGCTTTTGCCTGGCTATGCAGTTTGGGAAGACGGAGCCATACCAAACCTCTTTCTAGACCTATGAATTCTGAGCCTGTTCAAAGTTGGGCATTTCTACAAAGCGATGCTCCTACTCCGCTTGATCTGATTCGACAGCATCGCCTTGATGAAGCGGAAGCGTTGCTGATGAGGCAGTTGCGCTTACAGCAGTGGAATCGACAGGTTCTTACCCAACTCGCCCAGTTATCAGAGATGCGGAATGACTGGGATAATGCCTACAAGTGGTGGACAAGCATTCGTTTGGAACCTACCCGGCGGTGGGAGGTTGAGATCCATCTTGTGCGTGTAATCGCGCGGCAGGGACGCCAACACGTAGCTAAACTGATGCTCCTAAAACTCCTCAAAAGCTACGAGCGCAATCCCGGTATCGTGACTGCTTCGAGCAACCTAGTCGAAGAATTTACAGAATTGGATCAACAAGAACTTCTTCCTGTTCTGATAAAAATTATCAATCAATATGAAGAGAGAAATGGCGATGATGCTCAAACGCTCGTTGCAAAAGCAAAAATAGCGACCATACAAGGACGGTGGCAAGACGCGTTTCAATACAGTCGGCGCGCATTACTAATTCGCCCGCAGGATGTACATCTCCAAGGGCTTGTTGCTGAGGCCGCTAAGGGGGCAGGTGTGCCATTAGCCTCGGCTTCGGAAGCAAAATCGACACAAACTGGGCGTAACGATGATCCCATTGAGTAAAAGGACAATCAAAACGTCTTTCATTACAAGTGCATCACAATCAGCCTATGGTTATCCGACTTAAAGGATGATCTGCAGGAGCGTCTAGATCCTGAGAACTTTGTATCCAATCGCCTTCTCCAACACCTGAATGACGCGCGATACCTATCTGAGCACGCGCGGACCGACTAAACTCGGCAACCTAAGAAGTCTGCATGGTTGCCGACAATCGGCGCCGGGAGGATGATTTGCCGTTCGAGAACATACATGAGTTGCTACCCACCCCACCGCATAGACAGCCGGACTGGGTCGCCTGGCTTGGGTTGTCGCCTTGGATACGAACACCCATCAAGGCGCCGTCCTTTGTTCTAGGCGATTGTCCCGCCGCACTCTCGGCCTATTACCATGATCACATCGGCGAAGCCGACACCGGCGTCTACCGGCTGCGCAACACCGGCGTCACCGGCTCCGGGATGATCGTAAGGGACGACATGCTGGTCGCGAGCAATCACCTCGGCCACAGCGTCGATTATTGTCGCGGTCAAGTGTCATCAGGGCGCATCAAGTCTCCTGAAAGCTATACACGGCGCAATGTCGACAGCGCGGTGCTTCTACTCGGCGGCGGCTACGACATCTATGGGCACTGGCTGGTTGACATCATGCCAAAGCTGTTCGCGCTAAGCCTTGTTGGTCTTGATGTTTCGAGTCTGTCTTTCCTGATTCCTTCCGATACGGAGAAATTCGGTCATGCCTGGCTCGAACTGGCCGGTATCCGCCCTGATCAGCTACTGGTCTATGATCCGCAAAGCGAGATCGTCGTAGCCGAGGACCTGATCGTACCCGTCCTGTTGCGCTCTGGCAGCCGTGCATCGGCGCTGTTCAAGGGAGCGGTCTCGTTCCTGCTTGACGTCATCGATCGTCGCCAAGAGCCACCAAAACGCATCGGAGGATGGCCGAAATCGATCTTTGTCTCGCGTGCCCGAGCCAATCGTGACGGGCGATCGGTGCGGAACCGTGAGGAGGTCGAGGCGGTCGCGGTCGATCAAGGCTATACGTTGGTCTATCCCGAACGGCTACCGATCATCGAGCAGATCGCGATGTTCCGGAACGCCGAGAGGATCGTCGGGGAATACGGCTCCGGGCTCCATAGCTCGATGTTCTCGCCGGCGGGCGCGCTGGTGTGCTGTCTGCGTGGCGCCGCACGTCATCCGGGTTTCCTGCAGTCCGGCTTGGCGCAGGCACTGGATCAGGAGTGCGGGTATGTGCTCGGTGAGGCATCGATTGACGCTATTCAATTTAAGTTCGATATTGATTTGATATGGTTACGAAAGGGTCTCTTGCTGTTGTCGCTGCCACGCAGGTGATCCACAAATCCCAGGGTCGTCATGGATGATGACCTGTCCCTAGGCTGTTGACGCGATGGAAGCTGTTTCATGAATTCATCGCCAGCGGGACATCCGGTAGCGACTCCCCTGATGTCGCGCTGCTTCACCACCGCCGACCAGCGGAACTTCGCCGCGATGTCCGGCGACATCAACCCGATGCACATGGACCCGCTCGCGGCACGTCGCATGCAGGCGGGCGAGCCGGTGGTGCATGGCATACATGTTCTGCTGTGGGCGCTCGACGTGTTGGCCCGCACAGATCTTCCGATCGCATGTCTGCAGAACCTCAAGGTCCAGTTCGGAAAGTTCATCTACCTGGATCGGCCGCTCGCGCTGGAGGTCAGACAGAGAGGTCCTGGCAAGGCGCTTGTCGTGGTCACCGGCGCGGGCCTGTCGGTGATGACGTTGATGCTGCGCTTCGGCCCGCGGGCAGGCGCCGTCCTGCCCTGTGCTCCACACCTCGAAGACGCCTTGCCCGTCCCGGATGAGCTATCCCTGGAACAGATGACGGATCGGGCTGGCCGCCTGTTTCCGCCCGTGGGGGCGGAAGCGTTCGAGCGGGCCTTTCCCGATGCCGCCGCCGCACTCGACCCCCGCCGGTTGTCGGCCCTGGCGCAACTCTCGCGCCTGGTCGGCATGGTCTGCCCGGGTCTGCATTCGATTTTCGCCGGGCTTTCCCTGGAGTTCCCTGCTTGCACCGGACCCGACAACGGCGTCGCCTACCGGGTGAGCGCAGTCGATAGCAGGTTCCGCGTCGTCACCCTGGCAGTCGAAGGCGAAGGACTGAGCGGGCAGGTCTCGACCTATGCGCGCTGGGCACCGGTCGAGGCGCCTGGGATGGCTGTGATGGCACGCCATGTATCACCCGATGCCTTTGCCGGCAGCAACAGCCTGGTCGCCGGCGGCTCTCGCGGTCTCGGCGCGATCACCGCGAAATTGCTCGCCGCCGGAGGCGGTCGCGTCACCGTCACCTATGCTCGTGGTCGCGAGGATGCCGAACGGCTGGTGACGGAAATCAACACGGCGAAAGGTGAAGGCTGCTGTGCGGCAGTTCCTTTCGACGCGACCTTGCCGGTAGTGCCCCAATTCAAGGGAGCCGAGGCTATAACCCACCTCTATTATTTTGTGACGCCACAAATATTCGTCCAGAAGTCGGAGGTATTCCTGCCCGATCTCTATGCCGAATTCAGCCTATTCTACGTCAACGCATTCTACGACCTGTGCCGGATGCTGCTCGTCAAGAACCTGACGGTCTTCTATCCATCTTCCATTGCAGTCGAAGCACGGCCGCCGGGCCTGACGGAATACAGCATGGCCAAGATGGCGGGCGAGATGCTGTGCGCCGACATGATGGCGTCGATGCCCGGATTGCGTGTCCTGATCAACCGGCTGCCTCGTGTGCTGACCGACCAGACCGCCTCCGTGGCGCAGGTCGCGAACGCGGACCCGATCGAGATCATGCTGCCGCTGCTCGAGGCGATGCATACGCCAACCTGACATGAAGTCCGCATCCGGTTCAGGCGGTCGTGGCGGGAGCTTTCTGGTGCTCGATGAGGGCCACCAGATTGCCGACCGTCTCCAGCGTATCCAGCTGGCTCGACTTGACCTTGATCCCGAATTGCGCCTCGACGGCCATGATGATCTCGATCATCTTGAAGGAGTCCCAGCCTTCGACATCCTTGGCGCACAGTTGTGGCGTCAGCACGAGGTCATCGTCCATCAGGACGTCGCGCATGATGTCGGTTAGCCTGGGATAGATTTCGGCTTCGGTCATTTCACGCTTCCTCGACGGCCATTAGTTGACTGGTGGCGACAGGCTGAGCCAGGGAAAGCTTCCACCGGTCGGTTGCATCGATCCGAAGGAACCCTATCCGAGCGTAATGTTCCCGGACCATATCATTCTTCGCACTCGGTTTGTACTCGCCGATCAGTCCCGTTGCACCCAGGCGCACTGCTTCCTGAGCGATCACGCTCAGTGTCGCCTGCTCGACCTGACGCCCAAGTACCCGGCATGACATCAACCAGGTGTCGATGGCTATGTCGTCGCTGTTTCTGCGGCCGATCACGATGGCGATGATGCCGTTGTCGCTGAGACGGTCGACCAGCCGGAACTGCAAGCCGAACGCGTCCACGTCGTCGATCAGGGTCCGTATCGCCTCCTCGGTGTAGCGGCGGGTCGTCAGATTGAACTGGTTCGTCTTGTTGATGAGCTGCACGGCACGCTGAAGCCCGACAGTGTCGAGGCGCGACCATTGAAGCCGCATCTCAAGGCCGCGCAGATACGAGGGAAGGTCGGTAGCGTCCGCCTGCAATTCGGCGCGTGTGCGATTGGACTGGTACTGCCGCGTCCGGGCGCGATCGTCATTGGTCAAGATGACGGACTCGAAATAGGCGGCATCGACCAGACGTTGTGTCACCAGCGCCGGGTCCTCGGGCAGTTCAGGCACCGCGACCATCGGCAGCTCGCGCCGTACCAGTTCCCGCTCGAAAGGATTGTCATCGACGAAGACCAGCGAGTCGAGGCCGATGTTCAATTCACTCGCGATCCGGCGGAGGTTGCCGGCTTTATCGGACCAGTTCGCAACGAAGCTCGCGATCTGCGACGGACGCAACACCATCTCCGGATGATCCGCGAACCCGGCCATGGCAACAGCCTCGTCGTTCTTCGAGCACACGGCGAGGATGACGCCCCGTTCGGACAACTGGCTTGCGTAGCTCTGCAGGGCGACAAAGGCCTCGCCGGTGGCGCTGCCTTGACCCAGAACGATGCCGTCGATCCCGTCATCGCCGATGGTGCCTCCCCAGATGGTGTTGTCGAGATCGAGCACCAGGCACTTGGCGGAACGGCCAGCCAGAGCCGCGATCACTCGAACCACCAGCTCGCCGTAGACCGGCATCGCATGCAGCGCGATCTCCTGTTTGCTTCTGTACCAGAGGGCCTGATCGTGCCATGTGGCAAGTCCTTCACGACGTGCCCGCCGGTCCACTGCGATCATGTGCACGCCGGTTGTCCGCAGAGCATGGTCGCGAAGGCGTGAATTGAGGCTCTCGATGAACAAGCAAGGCGAGCCCGGCAGGCGCTCCTCGTTGTTGCCAATCAGTTCCGGAAGGACTGGAAGGGCGGTCTGATGCAGGATGGTGGTCGCGCCAAGCCGCTCACGGGCGATGTTCCATAAACCGGTCAGGTCCTCGACGGCAGCCACAAGCGCCTGTTCGGCCTCTTCGGCATCCATCGCCGGCGAGATGCGCGCGGCAAGATGATAAGCGTCGAGGGCAAACAGAACCGTATCCGGCAAGAAATGATATAACGACGATCCGGGATCCAGCAATTCCTGGCGATATTGTCCGTAATCCGCCTCGTAGACGATGATCCTGAGATTGCGGCGCAAGCCTGCAACACGTATTCCGGGCAGAAGGTGGGTCACGGTAGAAGAGCCAAGCACCGCCAGCCGGATCGTCGGGACACCCTCGGCCACGGGCGTATCCGCCCCCAACTTGGAGCGGATGACATGATCCAGGGCGTTGGTCTGGATGAAATCGAGATCATGCCCGGCCAGGGCTACGGCCTGGACCCAAACCGCATTCGGCTCCAGATTGCGTAGATGCTTCAGGCTCGCGCGGAAATCTTCGGCTTTTGGCAACCAATCGAGCGACGGATACATACTCGACCTCTATCGTTTCACCAGCGTTGCCTTCATGCGAGCGATATCAGCTATATCTCTCCAATGAACCGATATTATAATGGATAAATTTCATGGCAGATCACATCATCCTCCAAGTTGGCCGGGAACTCAAACCTTTTAGAGGGGATGAACGTTGCTACCCAAGATCAAAATGATCCGCCAGGTCGCCGCAAGTGGCGAGCACGGATAGACACTGGTTCGAAAAACGGTATTTATTAATAGATTGGCGGCTATATTCTATCGATCAAGTAGGGTGTCGCCGCCATGAAGCTCAGCGTGAAACAGTTTACGGAAATTGATCAGCTCGGTTCGGCGCAGACCCTGCTCCAGCAGGACTTCCGCGTCCTGCCCTCGCCCCACCTCGCGTTCCCCGGCCAAGACCTGAGCGCCTTGCTCAGCGGCATTCTTGGCGCCTCGGTGCGTGTCCAGGACGATGCCCTGATAACGCCACGCCTGGAGTTGAAGCTCTTCACCATCGAGAACGGCACGTTCTTCGTCGGCCACAAGCTCGACGGCACCATCCTTACCGCGGAAGGCCATCCGATCCACCAGACCGCCGCGTTCCGCGGACTGAAGGAAGTTGGCGAGAAGCCCGAGGTCATGCTCGACCTGCCGACACCCTATCAGCTCGACGAGGTGTTCCTCGGCTTCGATGGCGCCTGGCGCAACTACTTCCACTGGATGTGCTTCGGCCTGACCAAGTCCTTCCTGGGAAACCGCCATCTCGACCCATCCGTTACGATCGCGATCCCTGATTACCGCAGCGCGTTGAGCGATGGCGGGATCTCCTACAGCGAGACGACCTGGCAGCAATCCCTCGAGTTCAGCGAACTCGCGGAGCGCGTGACCCCTCTTCCGAAAGGGGTCTATAAGGCTCGCAAGGTCCACTTCTTGTGGACCGATCCCGCGGCACCGACCGACATCATGTATCTGGAAGCATTCAAGCATGTCTTCGACACGATGATCGGGTATGCCCTTCCGACCTCGAAGGATTTCGAGAAGATCTACCTGTCCCGCGCCAAAAACGTATCGAACCGGATGGGAGGCGACTCCGCCAGCATCTTGGCCAGGGTGCTGGAGCAGCGTGGTTTCCGGACCGTCGGCTTCGAGGGAGCCGACCTGCAGCAGCAGATCTCGATCTTCGCTCACGCCAAGCAGGTCGTCTCGCCTCATGGCGCCGGGCTTACCAACACCTTGTTCCATCCCGGCGGCCTGCGTGTGCTGGAACTCAACAAGACGCTGGATGGGAGCGACGCCTTTCGGCCGTGGTTCTACGTGACCTCCGCCATCCGTGGCCACCGCTACCTGACGCTCGATAGCGCCATGCCGGATTTCTCTGAAGCGCATGTCAATTCAGCCGTGTCGGCGCTCGAGGATTGAGGTTCGCCCACGTCGGCCGAACCATCATCCTGTCATCATGAGCCGCCAGGGGAGGGTACGTTGGCCGGACCCGTCGATCTAAGCGCCTATCGTGACCTCGTGGCCAGGGTGACCGCTGCACCAGGCATGCCGGGTTCCGATCCAGCGCCGGCTCCCGACGCGCATGCGGACGCCGCGACGGCGCGGGAGCCGGCGGACGTCGCGACAGGCGCCGCCGCCCGGTTCGATCCCTACCTCGTCGAAGCCTGGCTCGACAAGGGCATGTTCGACCAGGCAGCACCCGCCATAGCCGCCCTCATCGCGGCGGACCCCGGCGAGGCGGAAACATGGTTCCTCCAGGCACGGCTGCTGGCCGGCCTCGGGCAAGCTGCCGACGCACAGGAAGCGTGCCGGCGCGCGATCGAACTCTGGCCGGACGTCCTGCCGGTCTACCGCCTGCTGTCGGATCTCGCGGCACGGACCGGCGGCGACGGGAGCGGCCTGCTCGACACGGCCGAACGCATGCTCCTGGCCCAGCAGCCGGACGATGAGGCGCTGGCCAACAGGGCGGGACTGGCCAACAGGATCGCCGGCCGGCTCTGCGCCCTCGGCCGCTTCGACGAGGCGCTGCCCTATCTGCGTCAGGCCGCCCCCAGTCTCGGCCACCAGGACAGTGCGCTGTGGAACTACTCCACCTCGCTGGCTCTCACCGGCCAGTATCATGAACTGCTGAGCATCGAGCCGTTGCTGACCACCTTGTCGCGGGACGTGCCGCCGCCGTTCGGTCCGTTCGCGCATCTGGCCGCCGCCAAGCTCGCCCTGAGCTTCGATCGCCGCGCCGTGCAGCGCGAGATCGCCGCGGTCCAGGCCTCCCCCCGCTGGATCGATGCGGCACGCCTGGCCGAGCGGCTGGCCGAGGCGATCGCGCGGCATCAGCCGTTCAGCGTCATCCTGCTGTCCGAGGGGCATGCCAGGCTGGTCGCCCACGCCAGCCTGAAAATCCACCTGATGCTGAACGAGGCGGAGATGTCCGCGGTCGTCAACTCGGTCTGGACCGATGCCTTCGGCGATCCGATCGAGACCCATGGCGCAGCACCCGCCGGAACGCTGGGCCGCAGGCTTCTGTCCGCGATCGCCGAGGCGGACGTGGTCGCCATGCACGATGCCGGCCATCTTGCCGCCGCGCACGAGCATTTCGGCTTCCTGGCGGAAATGCAGCGGATCGTGTTGCAGCGCGAGGCGGGCCTATGCGCCGGCCTCATGGTCTTCGAGGAGATGCACGACGCGATCCCGTTCCTGCATCCGCTGCTGGCCAACCAGCCCTTTCTCGGCTTCGTCGGCAGCTATCCCGACCTCGCCGAGCGGCTGGGCCGGTTCGCGCAGATCGGCGTGACCGTCACCTATCCGGTCCCGGCCGACCTGAACCGTGGCGGCCCTGCCGGGAGCGGGCATTTCCCCACCCTGTTCGAGCAGACGCTCGCCGCCCTCGCGGTACCCTTTCCCGGTGCGGTGTTCCTGGTCGCGGCTGGCCTGCTGGGCGGCATCTACTGCGCCAGGATCAAGCAGCTTGGCGGTATCGCGATCGAGATCGATACGATCGCGTCACGCTGGATGCACTCCTAGAAAGGCCAGGGCTCCGCCCTGGACCCCCCCCGGCGAAGCCTTGAGAATCCAATCAATAAGATTGGTTTCCAAAGGCCAAGGCCTTTGGCGGGTCTGGGCAGAGCCCAGCCTTGATATCACCCAACCGAAGCCAGCTGCGCCGCCTTCGACATCCGGCCGCGCGGACGCCCGATCGAGCTGTAATCCATGCCCGCCTCGGCCATAGCGTCCGGATCATAGACGTTGCGCAGGTCGACGATCACCCGGCCACGCATCAGGTCCTTCAGCCGCGACGGGGCGATGGCGCGGAACTCGTTCCATTCCGTGACCAGGATCAACGCGTCGGCGTCGCGCGCGGCATCGAGCGCGTCGGTGCAGTAGGTTATCCGGACTTGCGGCATCGTCGCGCGCGCCGCATCCATGCCGACGGGATCATAGACCCGCACGTTGGCGCCGTTCTCGATCAGGCGATGCACGATCGGCGTCGAGGGCGCGTCGCGCATGTCGTCGGTCTCCGGCTTGAAGGTCAGGCCGAGGATCGCGATCGTCTTGCCGCGCACCGAGCCGCCGCAGGCCGACATGATGCGCGCCCCCATGCTCGCCTTGCGCGCGTCGTTGACCTGCACCGTGGCCTCGACCAGACGCGACGAGGCGCCGGCTTCCTGGGCGATGCGCATCAGCGCCAGCGTGTCCTTGGGGAAGCACGAACCGCCATAGCCGGCGCCGGCATGCAGGAACTTGCGGCCGATGCGCCCATCGAGGCCGATGCCGCGGGCCACGTCATGCACGTCGCCGCCGACGCGCTCGCACAGGTCGGCCATCTCGTTGATGAACGAGATCTTCATGGCCAGGAAGGAGTTGGCCGCATACTTGATCAGCTCGGAGGACTCCAGGCTGGTGAACAGCATCGGCGCCTCGATCAGGTACAGCGGCCGATACAGCCGGCGCATCACCTCCTGGGCCCGCTCGCCGCCGTCCGGCTTGTCGACCTCGGTGCCGATGACCACCCGGTCGGGACGCATGAAGTCGTTGATGGCGCTGCCCTCGCGCAGGAACTCCGGGTTCGAGGCGACGTCGAACGCCAGGTCCGGACGCGCCAGGCTGATGATCTCGCTGATGCGGCGGCTGGTGCCGACCGGCACCGTCGACTTGGTAACGATCACCGCGTAGTCCGACATCGCGTGCGCCACCTGCTCGGCGGCGGCGAACACGTAGGTCAGGTCGGCGTGGCCGTCGCCGTTGCGCGGCGGCGTGCCGACGGCAATGAAGATTGCTTCCGCGCCGGTCACCGCCTGCTTGATGTCGTCGCCGAACGAGAGCCGTCCGGCGGCGATGTTGTCGGTCACCAGCTTGTCGAGGCCGGGCTCGTAGATCGGGATGCGGCCCTGCTTGAGCGCCTCCAGACGGCCGGGATGGGTCTCCACCACCGCCACTTCGACCCCGAATTCAGCGAAGCAGGTGCCCGATACCAGGCCCACATAGCCGCCGCCGATCATTGCAATACGCACAGCTCACTCCATCTCGTCAGCGTCGGTGGGCAGTAGTCATGTTATCGTAACGAACTGGGTAACGATCTGGAACGGCCACGGGCGGGATTTCCCGCAGGCTGCGGCTATTCCGCGATCTGCTTCACGCCGATCTGCAACAGCGTCCGGAAATAGGCGATGGTCCGGTCAAGGCCCTCGTCGAGCGGAACGTTCGGTGTCCAGTCCAGCAGCTGCCTGGCACGGGTGATGTCCGGGCAGCGCTGCATCGGGTCGTCCTGCGGCAGCGGCCGGAACACGATCTGGCTGTTCGATCCGGTCCGCGCCAGCACCCGTTCGGCCAACTCGCGCACCGTGATCTCGTGCGGGTTGCCCATGTTGATCGGGCCGGTGATGTCTTCGTCGCTGGCCATCATGCGGACGAAGCCCTCGATCAGGTCGCTGGCATAGCAGAAGGCGCGGGTCTGGCCGCCGTCGCCATACAGCGTGATGTCGTCGCCGCGCAGGGCCTGGATGATGAAGTTCGACACCACCCGGCCGTCGTTGGGATGCATGCGCGGGCCATAGGTATTGAAGATCCGCACCACCTTGATGCGCACGTTGTGCTGGCGGCGATAGTCGAAGAACAGCGTCTCGGCGCAGCGCTTGCCCTCGTCGTAGCAGGCGCGCGGGCCGAGCGTGTTGACGTTGCCGCGGTAATCCTCGGTCTGGGGATGCACCGTCGGATCGCCATACACCTCGCTGGTCGAGGCCTGGAATACGCGGGCACCCGTGCGCTTGGCGATGTCGAGGACATTGATCGCCCCCATCACGCTGGTCTTGGTCGTCTGCACCGGATCGAACTGGTAATGTATCGGCGAGGCCGGGCAAGCGAGATTGTAGATCTCGTCCACCTCGACATGTATCGGCACGGTGATGTCGTGGCGCATCACCTCGAAGTTCGGCTCGGACAGCAGATGCGCGATGTTGTCACGCCGCCCGGTGAAATAATTATCCAGGCACAGCACGTCGTCGCCGTTCCTGACCAGCCGTTCGCAGAGATGGGAACCGAGAAAGCCCGCACCGCCGGTAATGAGGACGCGCTTCTTGACCGGCTGTGATGTCATCTCGATATCGAACCCCGAACGCGTTTCTGTTATGGACAAAGTGACCATACGTTAGGCCGGCAGCCGTTGGAAGCATGTTCTGATGTGGCTCCCGCCCGATCATCCCGGCTGCCGGCTTCTCCCTCGATCTGTTAGATCGCCTTTCCGGCACGTTACTATGATAACGTAACCGGAATGACGGGTCCGGATGGACCATACGGATGGAGACGATCATGCAGCGCAGGAAATTCCTGATCACCGGCGGCGCCGGCTACGTCGGCAGTCACGCGGTACTGGCATTGGCCGACCGTGGCGACGAGGTGACCGTGCTGGACAACCTCTCCCTGGGTCACGCCGATGCGGTGCCGGAAGGGGTTCGCCTGGTCGAGGGCGAGCTGTCCGACACCGCCCTGGTCGACCGCACCCTCGCCGAGGGTCCCTGGGACGGGGTGCTGCATTTCGCCTCGCTCTCCCTGGTCGGCGACAGCATGGTGCGCCCGATGCATTATTTCATCGAGAATGCCGGCCTCGGCATCCGGCTGATCGACGCCTGCGTCCGCCACGGCGTGCCCCGCTTCGTGCTGTCCTCGACCGCCGCCCTGTTCGGACGCGCCGGGCTGGACCCGATCACCGAGGAAGCCGTCGTCGAACCCGGCTCCCCCTACGGCGAGAGCAAGGCGATGCTGGAGCGCGCCCTGCTCTGGGCCGACCGCATCCATGGGCTCCGCTACGCCTGCCTGCGCTACTTCAATGCTGCCGGCTCCGATGCGGCGGGGCGGGCGGGAGAGGACCACCAGCCGGAGACCCACCTGATCCCGCTGGTGATCGACGCGGCGCTGGGACGACGGCCCGAACTGGTGGTGTTCGGCGACGACTACGACACGCCGGACGGCACCTGCATCCGGGATTACGTCCATGTGGCCGACCTCGCCTCGGCGCATCTGCTCGCCCTGGAGCAGCTCGACCGTGCCAGCGTTACCTATAATTTGGGCAATGGCGCGGGTCATTCCGTGCTCGAGGTGATACGCAGCGTCGAGCGCGTCAGCGGCCGGACGGTGCCCTACCGGATCGCCGAGCGCCGGCCCGGGGATCCGCCGCGTCTGGTCGCCAGCAGCGAGAAACTCAAGGCCGAGACCGGCTGGGATCCGCAATTTCCGGCTTTGGACGACATTGTCGCTACCGCTTTCAAATGGCGTGAGGCGCGGCCGCACGGGTATGGCAATCGGTGAAGCAGGGGCTCTGCCCCCATGCTTGGAGTGGGACCCCGCCAAAGGCTTGCCTTTGGAATCCTTGACTTTTGAAGCTGGGCTTCCGGGATAGGCGGGATCGGGTTATAGGCGTCGCCATGTACTACGCTGCCTGCCAGACGCACCCCCGGTTTCACTCCGCTTGAACGGGATTATTTCTCTGGTCGCAGCCCTGGGCGCCAGCGTCCTCGGGTTGATCCGCGGCGCCGGTGCCCTCGGGCTGTTCGCCGTCAGCGGCATCTCGCATCTATTCCGGCCTCCCTTCTACTGGCGCGCCTTCCTCGCCGCGTTCGTCGACTTTGCCTATTTCTCGCTGCCGGTGGTGGCCCTCACCGCCATCTTCTCCGGCATGGTGATCGCGCTGCAATCCTACTCCGGCTTCTCCCGTTTCAACGCCCAGAGCGCCATCGCCGGCATCGTCGTGCTGTCGGTGGTGCGCGAGCTCGGCCCGGTGCTGGCCGGGCTGATGGTCGCCGGACGGGTGGGTGCTGCAATGGCCGCCGAGATCGGCACCATGCGCGTCACCGACCAGATCGACGCCCTCGGCACGCTCTCCACCAATCCGATGAAATACCTGGTGACGCCGCGGTTGCTGGCCGGCACGCTGGCGCTGCCGCTGCTGGTGGTGGTCGCCGACATCCTCGGTGTCATGGGCGGCTTCATCGTCTCGGTGCTCAAGCTCGGCTTCAGCCCGTCCAACTACATCCTCAACACCTTCGCCATCCTCAAGACCGCCGACGTGACCGTCGGCTTGGCCAAGGCCGCGGTGTTCGGCTTCCTGATCGCGCTGATGGGCTGCTACAACGGCTACCACAGCCGCGGCGGCGCCCAGGGCGTCGGCGCCTCGACCACCGCCTCGGTCGTCGGTGCCTCGATCCTGGTGCTGGCCTTCGACTACATGCTCACCGAGATGTTCTTCTCGCGATGATCACACCCAAAATACGGGTTCGTGGCCTCGCCAAGGCGTTCGGCGCCAAGCAGGTGCTGGCCGGGATCGACCTCGACGTGATGCCGGGCACCTCCTTCGTGGTGATCGGCGGCTCCGGCAGCGGCAAGTCGGTGCTGCTGCGCTGCATCCTCGGCCTGATCCGGCCCGACGCCGGCAGCATCGAGATCGACGGCGTCGACGTGCTGAAACTCAGGCGCCGCGACCGCGAGGCGGTGAACCGGCGCATCGGCATGCTGTTCCAGAACGGCGCGCTGTTCGACAGCCTGCCGGTCTGGGAGAACGTCGCCTTCGGCCTGCTGGCGGGCAACCGGATGACCCGCCTGGCCGCGCACGACAAGGCCTCCGAGGTGCTCCGCCAGGTCGGGCTCGATCCCAGCGTCGGCCAGCTCTCGCCCGCGGAATTGTCCGGCGGCATGCAGAAGCGCGTCGGCCTGGCGCGCGCCATCGCGGCCGCGCCGGAGATGCTGTTCTTCGACGAGCCGACCACCGGGCTCGACCCGATCATGGGTGCCGTGATCGACGGGCTGATCGTCGATTGCGTCAAGCGCATGGGCAGCACCGCGATTGCCATCACCCACGACATGGCCTCCGCGACCCGGATCGGCGACGAGGCCGCCATGCTCTATCGCGGCAGGCTGGTCTGGCAGGGTCCCGCCGCCTCCCTGCTCGAAAGCGGCAACGCCATGGTCGACCAGTTCACCCACGGCCGCCGCGAGGGTCCGATCAGCATGGAGTTGCGACGGTAGCGGCATGAAGCGCCCCGCCAGTTCCCATTTCGTCTGCCAATCCTGCGGTGCGGTGCATTCCAAGTGGAGCGGGCGCTGCGATGCCTGCGGCGAGTGGAACACGATCATCGAGGAGGTCGGCGAGCCGCGCGCGGTCGCCACCAAGACCGGGCGCGTCCGCGCCGGCCGGATCGCCTTCGTCGGGCTGGAGGGCCAGGCCGAGCCGCCGCCGCGGGCGAGCACCGGCATTGCCGAGCTCGACCGCGTGCTCGGCGGCGGACTGGTGCCGGCCTCGGTGGTGCTGATCGGCGGCGATCCCGGGATCGGCAAATCGACCCTGATGCTCCAGGCGGCGGCGGCGATGGCGCAAGGGGATCGGCGCGTACTGTATATCTCCGGCGAGGAGGCGGTCGACCAGCTCCGCCTGCGTGCCCGCCGCCTTGGCCTCGCGGCACCCAGGCTGGAGCTCGCGGCGGCGATCAACGTGACCGAGATCGCCGCCACCTTGGAGGCCGAGCGCGATGCCGCCCTGGTGGTGATCGACAGCATCCAGACCATGTGGCTCGACACCATCGACAGCGCGCCCGGCACCGTCAGCCAGGTACGGGCCAGCGCCTTCGAGCTGATCCGGCTGGCGAAGTCGCGCGGTTTCGGGCTGATCCTGGTCGGGCACGTGACCAAGGAGGGCACCCTGGCCGGCCCGCGCGTGCTCGAGCACATGGTCGACGCGGTGATGTATTTCGAAGGCGATCGCGGCCACCAGTTCCGTATCCTGCGCGCGGCCAAGAACCGCTACGGCGCCACCGACGAGATCGGCGTGTTCGCGATGACCGACCGTGGCCTCGCCGAAGTGGCCAACCCATCGGCGTTGTTCCTGGCCGAGCGTCGCGGCAACATCGCCGGCTCCGCGGTATTCGCCGGCCTGGAAGGCACCCGTCCGGTGCTGCTGGAGATCCAGGCGCTGCTCGCCCCCAACAGCGGCTCCTCGCCCCGGCGCGCGGTGGTGGGATGGGACACGGGGCGCCTGGCGATGCTGCTGGCGGTGCTGGAGACCCGCTGCGGGCTCAAGCTGGCCGGCTCGGACGTCTATCTCAATGTCGCCGGCGGCCTGCGCGTCATCGAGCCGGCGGCCGACCTCGCGGTGGCGGCGGCCCTGGTGTCGGCGGCGACCGGGCAGCCGACCAGCGCGGGATCGGTGTTCTTCGGCGAGGTCGGCCTGTCCGGCGAGGTGCGACAGGTGGCGCAGTCGGAGTCGCGGCTGAAGGAGGCCCAGAAACTCGGTTTCGAGCAGGCCGTGCTGCCGCGCCGGCTGGCTCGCGGGGCGCAGAAACTGGTTGCCCCCGAGGGATTGAGGCTGAACGAGATCGGCCATCTGTCCGACCTGGTGGCGATCTTCGCCCCGGAGGCGGAAGGATAGGCATCAGCGCCGGCTGGTTTCAACGCTCACGAGGTTCGATCGATCTATCGCATGATCCAACCTTCTGGCAGATGCTGTCCTATGCCGTCTCCATGCGGGGAATGGCGAGGGTTGCGCGCAGGCCGCCGCTCCTTCGGTTCTCCAGCGTGATGCGCGCGCCGAAGGTCGCTGCCTGGGCGCGCGCGATGGCCAGTCCCAGCCCGGTGCCTTCGCGTCTGCCGGGGCCGCGGGCGAACGGCGCGAAGACGGCCTCCAGCCGGTCCTCCGGCAGGCCGGGACCGCGATCCTCGACCAGGATGCGGATCTCGTCCGGTGCCTGCTCGGCGCGCAGGCAGGCGGGACCTGCATGATGCTTCGCGTTGTCGCAGAGGTTCTGCAGCGCACGGGAGAGGGCATGCGGCTTGACCCGTGCGCGCAACGTCGGTGACGCCTGGTAGGAAAGCTCCTCGCCGCTCTCCTGCGCATCGGTGGCGATGGAGTCGAGGAACGCGCCGAGGTCGACCACGGCCCAGTTCTCCCGGCTGTCGCCGCTGGCGGCGAGCTCGAGCCCGCTGCGGATCAAGTTCAAGGTGATGCCCAGGTCGGCCAGCAGGCGTTCGCGCAGCGGCGGGTCTTCTACCTGCTCGAGCCGTATGCGGATACGGGTCAGCGGCGTCTGCAGGTCGTGGCTGATCGAAGCCAGCAGGTTGGTGCGTGCGGTGAAGCCTTCCCGCACACGCTGCTGCATGACGTTGAAGGTACGCAGTGCCATGCGTATCTCCCGCGGGCCGGTCTCGGGCACCAGGGCGGGATCGAGCGACAGGGCGAATGCCTGCGACGCCTCGCTCAACCGGCGCAACGGCGCCAGGGTCAGGCGCGAGATGATGACGGCCAGCAGCACGCTCTCGATGGCGATCACGGCCAGGTAGATCGGCTCGAAGAACGCCATATCGTAGTTGCGGACGGTGCTGCGATCGATCTCGAGCGCATAGGTTTGGCCTTGCGGATACGTGAAGCGCACGTACCAGCAGCCGAATTGCGGCAGGTACTCATGCAGGTGCAGCGACAGCGGCTGGATACAGCGCGCACGATTGTCGATGCGCACGACATGCGGGTCCGATCCTGGACCGAACTCAGCCACAAGCTGGGCGCGCAGACCTTCGTCCTCGTCTCTACCTCGTGGCCAGGGATGCGGCTGCGGGGCAAAGTCGTGGAAGTGGAAGTGACGCAGGCGGTCGTCGAAGGCCGCCTTGTCGTGGCTGATCCGGTCGTGGATCTCGCTGATCGCCTCCGTAAACTGGGCGCGATGCAGCGTCTCCATCTCGTGCGACCAGAGAGACGCCGCCAGCGCAAGTGTCGCCCCGGCGGTGGCGGCAATCGCCGCGCAGACGACAAACACGAGCCGCCCGCCGAGCGACTCCAGGCGCCGGCCGAGGATGCGCCACGGTCGCGCCGTCATCGGCCTGCCCCAGCCCCCGGGAATGGCATCACGCGCGAGGGCGTCCCGGCGCGGAGCGATGAGGCGCCTCATCGGAACGAAACCTCGGCTGCGAGCATGTAGCCCTCGCCGCGCACGGTCAGGATCATGTCGGAGGCTTCCGGCTCGAGCGCCAGGCGCTGGCGAAGGCGGCTGATGCGGATATCGAGCGAGCGATCGAAGGAGACGGTGGCACCCCGTTCGGGCAGCAGTTCCTCGCGCGACAGCACCCGGCCGGGATGATCGATCAGACGCCGCAGCAGGCCATACTCGGAGGCCGGCAGCATCACCAGCCGCCCGTCGGCCGCGATCAGGCGGCGATGCAGCAGGTCGAGCTCCCACGGTCCGAACCGCGCCAGGCGGGGCTGGTGCGGCCGCCAGGCGCCGAGCGGCTCCGACCGGCGGCTGAGCAGCTTGCGCGCGCGGACCAGCAGCTCACGCGGCTCGAACGGCTTGGCGAGGTAGTCGTCCGCACCGAGCTCCAGCCCGAGCACGCGCTCGATCGGCCCGGTGCGCGCCGTGAGCATGAGGATCGAAAGCGTCTGCCCGGCGGCGCGGAACTCGCGGCAGAGGGCGATCCCGTCCCCGTCCGGCAGGCCGAGATCGAGGATCAGCAGATCGATGGCCCGGGCCGCGAGCGCCGCGCGGCCGAGGGCGGCACCTGACGCGCCATGGGCCTCGTAGCCGTCGCGCGTGAAGATCTCGATCAGGAAGTCGCGGATGGTGTCGTCGTCATCGAGGACGAGGACGCGCGGAGGCGTTACGGCCGACATGCGGAAGAGGCTTTCGGGTGCAGTGGGCGGTGGACGCCAGGCTGGTACCTTAACAGGAGGCGGCCGGCGCGTGGGTGAAACCGGACGTGGCGAATGAATAGATTTGTAGCCATCCCTGACAGCCGGGGTGGGGCGTTCGGCGGGTATGGTTTCTGTTTCTTTACAACCTCTTGGCTTGCCGCACCGAGCCTCGTTGCGCTTGTACGTTCGCCTACCAAACGTGGGTATTCTTCGGACGCTCGTCTCTGCTTTCCTGTGGTCGAACCGAACAGAGGAAGTATGACGATGATCGGCAAAACAATGATGGCTTTTATGGCGAGCGCGTTGATGGCAGGTCACGGCCTGCCAGCGCAGGCGCAAACCGTAACGTCCGATGCGCGGACGGGCGCGGCGCAGGAGACGGTGCATCTAGGCGATCTCGACCTGGCCGCGCGCCCGGGACAGGCAACAGCACGCCTGCGACTACTGGTAGCAGCCCATGCGACCTGCGACAGCATCTACCCGGATGCAGGCAACGAGGCGGATGCTTGCCGGAGTGCCGCCCTGGTCGACGCACGCGCGCGACTGGTCCGGCTGACTCTGCAAGCCCGCATCAATCGGGTCGAGTTGGCAATGCGATAGAAAGCGCATTTTGTCCTCGGCCAGGCAGCAACTCGATGGGCTCCGGCAACCATGCCGCCGTGACGCTGCTGGCGCTGGCGGCAAGCCTGGCCGGATGTGCGGTCGGTCCGGATTTCCACCCTCCCGCGCTCGCCCTTCCGGACCGGATCGAGACGGTATCTTCAACTGCCACGATGGCATCCGACGTCGCCGGCGGCGCCGCTCAGCATCTGCTGGCCGGGCGGGATATCCCGGGCGAGTGGTGGACGCTGTTCCGCTCCGCGGAGATCACCGCGCTGGTCGAGACTGCGTTGCGCGACAGCCCGACCATCGATGCGGCCGAAGCCGCGCTGAGACAGGCACAGGAGCAGGATCTGGCCCAGCAGGGCACGCTGTTCCCGACGATCACCGGCACCATCAGCCGCGCGCGGCAGGAGCAGCCTCTCAGCGTGCAGGGC
>CAXSEE010000020.1:0-15874 GCA_964235615.1 uncultured Acetobacteraceae bacterium
CAGGCTGGCCGCCACCAGGCCGCCGGTGCAGCTCTCGGCAGTGGCGGCGGTCAGGCCATGCGCGCGAAGCGCCGCCAGGGTCTGCGCCGCCTTGGACAGGATGTCTTCATCGAGCATGACAAGGCCTCGTTGCGGGGGATCAGGGATCACCCGCCTTGGGTGAAGTCGGCAGCCTGGGCCAGTGCGGCAGGCCGGGCAGCGCGCGCCAGCCTCGGCGAGATCCTGGCAATCAGCCCGGTCGTCAGGCTGTAGCCGGCGCCGGTCAGCAGCAGGACCACGACCGGCACCGGCCACGACGGCGGGATCGCCAGCAGATAGAGCAGGAAGCCGAGCAGCGTCCAGGCGATCGCGACCGGATTAAAGCCGCGCCAATACCAGTAGGCGCCGCCGTCATGCGCGAACAGGGCCGGCACATCCAGCCGCATGCGCTTGATCACGAGGTAGTCGGCCAGCAGCACGCCGGCCATCGGGGCGAATGCGGTGCCGAGCAGGCTGATCCAGCCGGTGTAGCGGTCGACGAAGGTGGGCAGCGCGGACAGTCCGATGCCGACCAGGCTGACCAGGATCGTCGCCCGCATCCGGCCGAGCCGCTCGAACATGTTCAGCAGGGACAGGCCCCCGGTGTAGAGGTTCAGCACGTTGATGGTCCAGTTGTCGAACACGATCACCACCAGCAGCAGGCAGAGCGGCAGCCAGCCGTCGCTGATGGCGGCCACCAGCGCGAAGGCGTTGGGCTGCAGGCCGAGGCTGGCGCCTGCCGCATAGGCGCCGAGCAGGCTGACGAACAGCGCGCCGAGGAAGGCGGCCAGCATGGTGCCGATCCACATGTCCCGCCGCGAGCGCGAGTAGCGGCAGAAGTCGGCGGCATCGGTGATCATGGTCAGCCAGGTGGCGACCCAGCTGTTCAGCCACGTCGCGAACAGCAGCCAACCGCCGCCATGGCCCATGAATGAGAATACCGCGGAGGGGGCGAAATGCGGGTCCGGATGGGTCATCAGCGTGATCACCATCCAGGACAGGATGACGAGCTTCACCGGCAGGGCGACGCGCGACAGGATTTTCAGCGAGCCATAGCCGACGATGGCCACCACCGCCTGGAGCGCTCCGAAGACCAGGCTGATGGCGAGCAGCGAGTGCGCGCTGTGGGTCCAGCGGTCCAGCACCGCGGTGATGGCCAGCGACCCGGCGATGGTCTGGAAGGCGAACCAGTAGGTCGAGGCGATCGTGCGCAGCAGCGACGGCAGCACGCGCGCCCCCCGCAGACCGAACGCCATCCGGGTCGCCGCCTGTCCCGGAATGCCGTGATCGACGCCGACCGTGGCCATCAGCAGGTACGGGACGAAGGCGAGGCTGATGCCCAGCGTTTGCGCCAGGATCGCCTGCCACACCGGCAGGCCCACCGCCACCGACAAGCCGCCGACCAGGATCTGGCCGGCGTTAAGCTGGAAGTTGATGATGATGCAGAACAGGTCCTGCCATCGCACCGTCTTCAGCCGCGCCGGCACCGGCTCCATCCCGTAGGTCTCGACATGCGCCATCGACATCCGGCCTCTGTTGCGATGTCGTAGAGCTAGGCAAGCCCCGTGCCATGCAGGAGCAGCCGGACGAGGCCGAGCAGCACGGCGCCCAGGATGCCGGCGAGGATGTCGTCGCCCATCACCCCGATCGCGTCATGGCGACGGTCGAGCGCGCCGATCGGACCCGGCTTGGTGATGTCGAGCAGACGGAACATCGCGAAGGCGGCGGCGAACCAGGCGCTTCCGGCCCAACCCCAGGCGGCGCCGGTCTGACCTACGTGGTGCAGGGGCAATATCCCGAGCAGGGTGATCCACTGGCCGGCCACCTCGTCGATCACGATCCAGCCATGGTCGGCGCCGCCGGAGGCGCGCGGGATCGCCCACAAGCCGGCAGCGCAGGCGAGCAGGATCGACAGCAGCAGCAGGCTGGGATGCCCGATCAGCAGGATGCCGGGCAGCAGGGCGGCAAGCGAGCCAACGGTGCCGGGTGCAAAACGGCTGAAGCCGCTGCCGAGGCCGCTGGCGACCAGCACCGGCAGACGCAACCGGACGCGGCCGGCCGGCCTCGTGTCGGTCCTCATGGCGGCGCGCCGCTCCATGCGATCCGGGCCGGGGATGCGGACGGCGCCCGGACCCGGTAGACGGTCTGGTTCTCCATCACCCGCTCGACATAGTTGCGCGTCTCCTGGAACGGGATCATCTCGATCCAGTCGATCATGGCTGGCGAGGCGCCATCGGGCATGGCTGGCGAGGCGCCATCGGGCATGGCTGGCGAGGCGCCATCGGGCATGGCCGGCGAGACGCCACCGGATTGCCCAGCCGGCCCGGCGGCGGGATCGCCATTCTGCTGCAGCCACTGGCGCACGTGGTTGGGGCCGGCGTTATAGGCGGCTACCGCATAAGGGATGCTGCCGCCGAAGCGTCCGAGCAGGGTGGCGAGATAGGTTGCGCCGAGTGTCATGTTGGTGCCGGGATCGAACAGGCTTCCGACATCGGCACGACTGCCGGAAATCAGGCGGGCGGTCGAGGGCATCAACTGCATCAGCCCCCGCGCGCCCGCCGGGCTGACGATGCCGGGGTCGAAACTGCTCTCCTGACGCATGACCGCCAGCGCGAGGCCGGCCGGCAGCGGCGGAGCGGCCGGTGGCGGATAGGGCGCCGGCCAGCCCGAACCGGCCAGCACCAGCCCGTGCCGTCCGGCGTTGCGGGCGATGGCGACGGCGACGTCAGGCAAGCCCAATCGGTCGGCGAAGCTGGCGCCGAGGGCATGGTCGCGGTCGTTGCCGGCAAGCTCGTCGAGGCGCAACAGCAGGCTGCGGGCATGATGCGGGTCATCCCAGGCAACCAGCAGCGTTGCCGCGCGCGCAAGTTCGAGGCCCGCGAAACGGACCGCCTCGTCCGCAGTCCAGCCGGGGTCGCGCAACTGCAGGATCGGGTCGGCCAGGGCACCGGCATCGCCAGGAGACAGATGCCTTATCGCGGCCTGGCCATAGAAGCTGGTCGGTCGCAGCGCCGCATGGGCATAGGCGTCGCGGGCGTCGGAGATGTGGCCCTGCGCCTCCAGGGCGCGCCCGAGCCAGTAGAAGCCGCGGCTGGTGGTGATCACGGAGTGAGAGTCGCGAGCAAGGCTGGTGAAACGCCCCGCCGCGTCCGGTGCCGCATGCAGCCGTTCCAGCTCGATCCAGCCGGTCAGGAAATCGACGTCGAGGCGGATGGCGGGATCGGTCTGCAGGGTGTCGTCGGCCAGGAAGAGTGCTGCGTCATCGCGATGCTGGCTCAGCATCTCGCGCGCCAGGGCCTGCCGCTCGGTCCAGAAAGCGGTGCGGTGCAGCGTGCCGATGCGACCTTCGGCGTCGAGCGCCCGGCCGTGCCAGAGGGCCAGCGCCTCGTCGTCGCGATCATGCTTGCGCTGCCAGCGGGCCAGCTCCAGCAGCATGGCCGGATCATGGGCGGCAGTGCCGTGCAGGGCCGCGGCCAGCCCATCGGCGCCGGCATCGTCCTGTCGCAAGGCGAGCCGGGTGATGGCGAGCGGCATGTCCGCCGGCGAGAGCCGCGCAACCTCGCGACGGGCGGCGGCGGCAGCACCTTGCCACTCCAGCCGGTCGAAGCGCTGCCACTGGTCGGCCGGCGTCGGCAACTGGCCGAACAGGCGGAGGAACTCGGCCTCGCCGGCGGCATCGTCGATACCGTCTTTCCAGGTGGAGATAGCGGCCGAGACGATGTCGGGCGGCAGCGACGCGGCACTCAGCGGCAATGCTGTGGTGCCCGGCAGCGGCAGCACGCCGGCGGCTTGCGGCCTCGATGGGCCGTCGATCTCGGCGGTGGCGCAGCGCAGCAGCGACGGCACGGTGTTCGGACGCCGCACCTCGCACAGCCTTCGCGCGATGGCGTCGTCCGGCTCCACCGCCAGGGCCTGCTGCAGCCGCTGGTTCAGCACGCTTCGGCCAGGCCAGTCCGGATTGGCGGCCAGGAAGGCGTCGATCTCGCTGGCCGAGGCGGCGTTCGGCTCCTGGGCGCGCAGCCAGACCGCGAGCTTGGCCGCAACCGGATCGGCGCTTGCGGCCGCCTGTTCGGCTGCCTTCCGGGCCAGCTGCCCGATCTCCGGCGATGCGGTCGCCACCTCGCCCCTGGCGGCGCATCCGCCCAGTTGGGTCATCAGCATCAGGGTCAGCACGTTGAGGACGAAGCTCCGCATCCGGCAGAGAAGGCTCCCGTGCCTCATCCTGGCAAGGGAAAGCCGCATCATCGTGACGGAGCCGGATTTCATCCCCGAGGATATTGCTCTAGTATCGACGACGAGAGGCCGGGACCCCATATCCCCCTCACGGCTCGCCTGCTGGAGTTCACCATGTTCGACGGGTCGATCACCGCCCTGATCACACCCATGCTTGCCGATGGTGCGCTTGACGAGGCGGCGCTTCACCGGCTGGTCACAAGGCAGATCGAGCAGGGCAGCAGCGCCATCGTTCCGACCGGCACGACCGGGGAAAGTGCGACCCTGACCCATGTCGAGCATGGCCGGGTGATCGACCTGGTGGTGCAGGCCGCGGGCGGGCGGGTGAAGATCCTGGCCGGCACCGGCTCGAGCAGCACTGCGGAGGCAATCGAGACCACGCGTTACGCGAGGCAGGCCGGCGTCGACGCGGCCCTGGTGGTGACGCCCTACTACAATAAGCCGACGCAGGAAGGTCTCTATCGCCACTACATGGCGATCGCCGATGCGGTCGACTTGCCGATCGTGATCTACAACATCCCGGCGCGCAGCGTGGTCGACATGAGCGTCGCGACGATGGCGCGCCTGGCCCTGCATCCCAACATCATCGGGGTGAAGGATGCCACCGCGAACCTGCTTCGCCCGTTGCAGATACGCGCCGCGGCCGGCCCCGACTTCGTGCAGCTTTCAGGCGAGGACGGCACCGCGCTGGCGTTCCTGGCCTCCGGCGGCGTCGGCTGCATCAGTGTCACGGCCAATATCGCGCCACGCCTGTGCGCCGACATGCATGCCGCCTGGCGCGCCGGCGATATCACCGGCGCCATGGCCATGCAGGACCGTCTGCTGCCTTTGCACGAGGCCCTGTTCGTCGAGAGCAATCCGGCGCCGACCAAGTTCGCCGCCAGCCTGCTGGGCCTCGCCGGGGCCACCTGCCGGCTGCCGATGGTGCCGCTGTCGGAGGCCTCGCAGGCGGTCGTGAGGCAGGCCGTGGAGAGGCTCGGGCTGAATGGCTGAGCGCAAGAGCGGGATGATCAACCACGGCCTGGCGGCACAAAATCGAAAAGCCCGTTTCGACTACACCATCAAGGAGACGGTCGAGGCCGGCATCGTCCTCAAGGGTCCCGAGGTCAAGAGCCTGCGCCTGGGGCGCGCGGCCCTGACGGAGGCCTTTGCCGCCGAGCGCGACGGCGCGGTCTGGCTGTTCAACTGCTATATCCCTGAATACCAGGGCGGCGTGCTGTCGCGGTTCGAGCCGCGCGCCCCGCGCAAGCTGCTGCTGCACAACAAGCAGATCGACAAGATGCTCGGCGCCGTGGCCCGCGACGGCTACACGCTGGTGCCGCTGGACATCCACTTCAACGAACGTGGAGTCGCAAAGGTGACGCTGGCGATTGGCGAGGGCCGCAAGAAGTCGGACAAGCGCAATGCGATCGCCGACCGAGACTGGCAGCGCGACAAGGCCCGGCTGATGCGCGGACGGGGCGTCATCTGATCCCGCCACCCCGTGGAGTTGCTGAAGGACCGCACGCGCTTCATGATGCGGACGTCGGAGCCTTCCTTTCCCCCGGCGCCTAGCTGCGCCTACAGCGTGAGACAGAAGCCATGAAGATGTTCAATCGTGCAGCAATCGGACTAGGCGTGCTGATCGCCGGAATCCAGTTCATCGACACGAAGCCGGCCAGGGCAGACGACCCGCCGCCTCGCACGCGTGGCGTCATCACCGCCATCGACGGCGACAACGTGATGATCAAGACGCGCTTCGGCGGTCCGGTGACGCTGAAGATCTCTGCCGGTACCGGCTATGTCGGTGCCACCCATTCGTCTCTGGCCGAGGTCAAGCCCGGCCGCTTCATCGGCACCGCCGCGATCCCGGGACCGAACGGGACCCTCAAGGCGAGCGAGGTCACGATCTTCCCCGACAGCATGCGCGGCGCCGGCGAGGGCCACTATGGCTGGGACCTCGGCAAGTCGAGCTCGATGACCAACGGCACCATCGGCACCGTGACGGCAGCCGACAAGCTGAGCATGACGGTCGACTACAAGGGCGGCAAGAAGACCCTGCTGGTGCCGGACGACGTGCCGGTGGTCGATCTCGAAGCGGGTGACAAGTCGCTGCTGCAGCCGGGTGCCCACGTGGTGGCGTTCGGGCCGAAGTCGCCGGACGGCAGTGTCGATGCAAAACGTATCATCGTCGGTGAAAAAGGCGCCGTGCCGCCTATGTAAGGGAGATGGAGCAGCAGGCGGACAGCCCGATCAAGCTGAAGAGGGTGGCCCTGCATCCGCTGGTGGTGCGGGTCACCCACTGGGTCAACGCCTTCGCGCTCGGTTGCATGGTGATGAGCGGGTGGCAGATCTACAATGCCTCCCCGCTGCTGCCATTCCGCTTTCCCGCTTGGGCCACGCTCGGCGGCTGGCTGGCCGGCGGGATTGCGTGGCATCTGGCGGCGATGTGGCTGCTGGTCGCCAACTCCCTGGTCTACTTTGGCTACGGCTTCATCGGCCGGCACTTCCGGCGCACCCTGCTGCCGCTTTCGCCGCGAGATGTCTGGCGGGACCTGGTGCGCGCCTTGACCTTCCGGCTGGAACATAAGCTTGGGGTCTATAACGCGGTGCAGCGGCTGCTCTATCTCGGAGTGCTGCTGCTCGGCGTGATCGCCCTGCTTTCCGGGCTCGGCCTGTGGAAGCCGGTGCAACTGCAACTGTTGGACGATCTGGTGGGCGGTTATCCGGTGATGCGCTGGGTGCATTTCGGCGCGATGGCCGGGATCGTCGGCTTCTTTGTCATCCACCTGCTCCTGGTCATCCTGGTGCCGAGCACGCTGCCGACCATGATCACCGGGCATGCCCTTACCCGCCGGCGCTTCACGAGAAACCTACCCCGATGAACCAGCGTCCGAAGATCGAGGGCTTCAACCGCCGCCTGCTGCTGCGTTCCGGCCTGTCGCTGGGGGCGCTCAGCCTGTTGAGCGGCTGCAACCTGGCCGATGGCGACGACGCGGACAAGCTGCTGTGGGCGATGTCGCGCTTCAACGACCGTATCCAGGCGCTGCTGTTCAGCCGGACCAAGCTGGCCCCGGTCTATCCGGTTTCGGCGGTCACCAAGCCGTTCCCGTTCAATGCCTACTACCCGATCGACAACGTGCCGGAGATCGACCTCGACAGCTGGAAGCTCGAGGTGTCCGGCCTGGTGTCCGACAAGAGCACCTGGACCCTGTCGCGGCTGCGCCAGTTGCCGCAGCAGGGGCAGATCACCCGCCTGATCTGCATCGAGGGCTGGAGCGCCATCGGCCAGTGGAGCGGGGTGCCGTTCCGGACCTTCCTGCAACGCATCGGCGCCGACCTGACCGCGCGCTACGTCGGCTTCAAATGCGCCGACAAATATTATGAGAGCATGGACATGGCGACGGCGCTGCATCCGCAGACCATCCTCGCCCTGGATTACGGCGGCGAGGCGCTGCCGCCGCAATATGGCTACCCGCTGCGGCTGCGCGTGCCGACCAAGCTCGGCTTCAAGAACCCCAAGCATATCGGGGCGATCTTCGTGACCAACACCTACCCGGGCGGCTACTGGGCCGACCAGGGCTATAACTGGTTCAGCGGCAGCTAGTCGGACCCAGTGCCACCGGCAGCTAATCGCCCACTGCTTCCGGCGCGGCATCCAGCCGCTGCCGGAGGGTCTCCACCACGCTCTCGAACATCGCGGTGGTGAGGCGTCCGGTATTCGTGTTGTAGCGTGACACGTGATAGCTGTCGGCGAGCAGCAGGCCGTCCGGAAGCGTCGAAATCTGGCCATGGCGGAAGCGCAGCCGCGAAAGCGGGATGCCGCAGGCGGTCAGGACCGCGCTATGGGCCAGCACCCCGAGGGCGAGCACCGCGCGCAGCGGCCGGATGGTCTGCAATTCCGAACGCAGGAAGCGGTTGCAGACACGCACCTCGACCGGTTGCGGCAGGTTGGCCGGCGGCACGCAGCGCACGGCGTTGACGATCCGGCAGCCGCTCAGCAACAGCCCGTCATCGGGGTCGGCGCCGTAGCTTCCGGTGGCGAAGCCGAACTTCAGCAAGGTCTCGTAGAGCAATGTGCCAGCGAAATCGCCCGTGAACGGACGGCCGGTGCGGTTGGCCCCCTTCACGCCCGGAGCCAGGCCGACGATGAGCAGCCCGACGTCCAGCCCGCCCCATGACGGCACCGGCCCGTTCCACCACTCCGGATGCGCCGCGCGGTTGTCCTCGCGATAGGCGACCAGCCGCGGGCAGAGCGGGCAATCCCGATGTGGTTGCTCTAGCGGGGCTGGTTGCTCAAGGTCGGGCTCTGAAGCCAGCTCGTCATGGGAAGTAGGAATGAAGGCCATCGGCATTCCGTCAGGGGGTTGGGGTCGGCTCGCCGATTTCCGAAAGTGGCGTGCGTGCGGCCGGACGGCTGCGCGTCTCGGTCTGTCTGCGGGTGAACTCAATGGCGATATCCGCCAGTTCGATGAACTGGTCGGCCTGTCGGCGCAGTTCGTCACCGACCATCGGCGGGGTCGTGCGGATCGAGGAGATCACGGAGACCCGCACTCCCTGGCGTTGCACCGCCTCGACCAGCCGGCGGAAGTCGGAGTCGCCGCTGAACAGGACCGCATGATCCATACGCGGGCTCATTTCCAGCATGTCGACCGCGAGTTCGATATCCATGTTCCCCTTGATCCTCCGCCGCCCGGTCGGGTCGGTGAACTCGCGCGCGGCCTTGGTCACAAGCGTGTAGCCGTTATAGACGAGCCAGTCGGTCAGCGGCTTCAGCGGCGAATATTCCTCGGAGTCCAGCACCGCGGAATAATAATGGGCGCGCATCAGCTTGCTGCGGCCGCGGAAGAAGGCAAGCAGGCTGCGGTAGTCGACATCGAAGCCAAGACTGCGTGAAGCAGAATAAAGATTTGCTCCGTCAATGAAGAGGCACACGCGGTCCTCCGGGCGGAAATCCATGTTTAGATCCTGATCCAGCTATTGATAGGTAAAGGTTAAGAAATCATTCAGCGTGCAGCTGCGTTGGTCATCTTTCCACCTACCTGTTATGACAACGCCTGGCCATAGGGCGAAGATGCAATGATCTTGATCGCGATCGGAGCTAATTTGCCTGGTTCCTGGGGGCGCGATCCGATCGAGACCTGCCGCCGCGCGGCACTCGAGATCGGCCAGCTGCCGGGCTTGCGGATCGAGGCGCTGTCGCCATGGTATCGCAGTGCGCCGGTGCCGGCCTCGGATCAGCCCGATTACGTCAACGGGATCGCCCGGCTTGCCGGACAGGCCGACCCGGCCGAGCTGTTGGCCCGGTTGCAGGCCATCGAGCGGGCCGGCGGGCGCGTGCGCGGAGTTCGCAACGCGGCGCGCACGCTGGATCTGGATATCATCGATATCGACGGGCTGCTGCGGGAGCAGCCGGATCCGATCCTGCCGCACCCGCGGGCGCACGCGCGGGCGTTCGTGCTGCTGCCGTTGCAGGACGTGGCCGCGGGCTGGGTGGAACCGCGAAGCCGGCGCACGGTCGCGGAACTGCTCACCCTTCTCAGAGGCGGTTGCGGCGACGGGCAGGCTCCATTAGGATGGCCAGTTCAATATAGATAGAGCGGAGGTTGGCCGCATGGCGCGCGTCACCGTCGAAGATTGCGTCGAGAAAATCCCCAATCGCTTCGAGCTGGTCCTGCTCGCGGCCCAGCGGGCGCGGAACCTCAGCCGTGGCGAGGAACTGACCGTCGACCGGGACAATGACAAGAATCCGGTGGTTGCCTTGCGCGAGATCGCAGAGGAGACGATCGAGCTTGGCCGCCTGCATCAGGACCTGATCAAGTCTCTGGCACGTGCCCCGGAGCCGGAGCCGGCGGACGAGGAGGTGCTCGACCTGATCCCGACCGACCAGAACATCTTCGGCCTGCAGGACGTCTCCGCGGAGGAGGAGGCCGGCAACATGGGCACCGAGTTGTCGCCCGAGGACCTCGAGTCCGCCATCGAGGCCGAGCTCGGCGGCCGTACTCGCCGTTAGGTGAGCATGCGGGCGCCTCCGGCTGCCGCGCCGGACGGCGCCCGGACGACCCCGTCCGGGCTCGCCGGGACGCCGACGGAGATAGCGGCCGATATCCCGGTCGGCACGCCGCTGGCGTCCAAGGCGGCAGGGTTCGACGACAAGACCACTGTCCGGCCGATCAACTGCGATGCGTTGATCCGCCGCATTCTCGCTTATGACCCGAACGCCGACGTCGGCCTGATCGAACGCGCCTTCGCGCTCGCGAAAGAGGCCCACGCCGCGCAGAAGCGCGACAACGGCGAGCCCTATATCATCCATCCCCTCGCGGTCGCCGAGATCCTGGCTGGCTTCAGGCTCGACGTCGCCTCGATCGCGACGGGTCTGCTGCACGATACGGTCGAGGATACCGGCATCACCTATGCCGCGCTCGAGACGAAGTTCGGCCGCCCGATCGCCGACCTGGTCGACGGCGTGACCAAGCTGACCCGGCTCGAACTGCAATCGGACCGCACCAAGCAGGCGGAGAACTTCCGCAAGCTGGTGCTGGCAATGAGCCGCGACATCAGGGTCCTGATCGTCAAGCTGGCCGACCGCCTGCACAACATGCGCACCTTGCACTACGTGCGGCGGCAGGACCGGCGCGAGCGGATCGCGCACGAGACCATGGACATCTATGCGCCCCTGGCCGGCCGCATCGGCATGGACCGCGTCAAGACCGAGCTGCAGGACCGCTCCTTCGCCGAGCTGGAACCGGAAGCCAATTCCACCATACAGGCACGGCTCAACTACCTGCGCGGCCAGGGCGCCGACGTGATCGAGGAAGTCCGCCAGGAGCTCAGCCGCATCTGCCGCGAAGCCGGGGTGGAGCTGATCGAGGTGATGGGACGCGAGAAATCGCCCTTCTCGATCTGGGAGAAGATGCAGCGTCGCAACGTCGCCTTCGAGCAGTTGTCGGACATCATGGCGTTCCGCGTGCTGGTACGCTCGCGAGAGGCTTGCTACGTGTCGCTCGGCGCGGTGCATGGCTCGTATCCGGTGATCGCCGGCCGCTTCAAGGACTACATCTCGACGCCAAAGGCGAACGGCTACCAGAGCCTGCATACCGGCGTCACCCTGCGGCATCCGCGCAACCAGAAGATCGAGGTGCAGATCCGCACGCCGGAGATGCATGACGTCGCCGAGAACGGCGTGGCGTCGCACTGGGTGTATAAGGAGGTCGACGAGCGGAGCGGTGTTGCAGGTGGCGCGGGTTCCGGCGGCGTGAGCTCGGTGGTCAGCAGCCTGCGCCGGCTGCGCTGGGTGCAGGACCTGCTCGAGATCATCGAGAATTCGGCGGCGCCCGACGAGTTCCTCGAGAACACCAAGCTCGAGCTCTACCAGGACCAGGTGTTCTGCTTCACCCCGAAAGGCCAGCTGATCCAGTTGCCGCGCGGGGCCACCCCGGTCGATTTCGCCTACGCCGTGCACAGCCAGGTGGGCGACGCCTGCGTCGGCGCCAAGGTCAACGGCCGGCTGATGCCGCTGCGGCACGAGCTGCAGAACGGCGACCAGGTCGAGATCATGACCGCGCGCGGCGGCACCCCGTCACCCTCGTGGGAACGCTTCGTCGTCACCGGCAAGGCGCGGGCGCGGATACGGCGGCACCTCGCCCAGCAGCAGCGCGAGACCCATCTCGATGCCGGGCGGGCGGCGCTGGCCAAGGCCTTCCGGCAGGAGGGCGTCGATGGTTCCGAGAAGGTGCTCGATGCGGCGCTGAAGGGGCTGAAGTGCGCCACCCGCGACGACCTCTATGTCGCCGTCGGCAATGGCAATCTCGGACCCAAGGACGTGGTCCATGCGGCCTATCCGGAACTGCGCCACGGTGCCGCCCGCGCGCCGCGCATGATCCCGAGCCTGCCGCGTCCGCCCAGTGGCCGCGCAGTTGGAGCGCGCGCTTCCGGGGGAGCGCGCGCCGGAGCCGATGCCGGCGGGATGCCCCTGGTCGGCCTCGGGTCGGGGATCTCGGTGCATTTCGCCGGCTGCTGCCATCCGCTGCCGGGGGACAAGATCCTGGGCATCGTCGCCCAGGGCAAGGGCATCACGGTGCATACCGCCGGCTGCCAGACGCTGGAGAGCTTCGCCGCCACCCCGGAGCGCTTCATGGACATCGACTGGGACTATGACCTGATCACCAGGGGCAGCAGCCACGAGACCCATGTCGGCCGGGTCAGCGTGATCGCCGCCAACGAGCCCTCCATGCTGGCGACCCTGACCAATACGGCGGCGAAGCATGACGGCACCGTGGTCAACCTCAAGATCGTCAACCGCCAGCTCGATTTCATGGAGATCCTGGTCGATGTGGAGGTGCGTGACCTGCGCCATCTCTCGACCGTGATCGCCGGGCTGCGCGGGGCCAGCGGCATCACCCAGGTCGAGCGGGCCAAGGCATGATCTCCCCATGGTAATCCTGGCGTGATGGTCCTGGCATGGTAGTTCGGGCATGATGATCGGCCTGGGCACCGACCTGTGCGACATCAGGCGGATCGAGCGGGTGATGGCGGCGCATGGCGAGCGCTTTCTCAACAGGGTGTTCACCGTCGAGGAGCGGGCGCGCGCGGACCGCCGCATCGAGGCGTTGCGGCCGGCGACCTACGCCAAGCGCTGGGCGGCGAAGGAAGCCTGCGCCAAGGCGCTCGGCACCGGTTTCGCCAAGGGCGTGTTCCATTCCGACATGGGCGTGGTGAACATGCCGGGTGGCCAGCCGACGCTGGTGCTGACCGGGGGGGCGCTGCGCCGGCTGCGCATGCTGATGCCTGCCGGGATGCATCCGGCGATCCTGGTGACGATGACCGACGAGCCGCCCTATGCGTTCGCCCAGGTGCTGATCTCGGCAGTGCCGGAAGGCCGCAGCGGCGGCTGAAGCGGATGCTGATGCGGATGCTGATGCGGTTTGGGCGATAGGGCGTGCTTGACAGGCGGAAGCCCGAACGGCTTCATCCGCCGGCTTCGCGATGACCCCAGGAACCCCGGCTTCAGGAAACCGATGACCCCAAGCAATCCCTCCGACAGCGACAAGGCCAGGGCCGTGCGGAGGGATGCCAAGAAGGACAGCCGCTCGAGCAGCTGGGAGCTGCTGCGCACGCTGATCTATGCCGCCCTGATTGCCGTCGTGGTGCGTACCTTCCTGTTCGAATCCTTCAACATCCCGTCCGGCTCGATGATCCCGACCCTTCTGGTCGGGGATTATCTGTTCGTCTCGAAATACGAGTACGGCTATTCGCGCTTCTCGCTGCCGTTCTCGCCGGACCTGTTCGAGGGCCGCGTGCTGAGCCATGTGCCGCATCGTGGCGATGTCGCGGTGTTCCGCTTCACCCAGGACAACTCGATCGACTATATCAAGCGCATCGTCGGCCTGCCTGGCGACCACGTCCGGATGCAGGATGGCGAGCTGTATATCAATGGCGCCGAGGTGCCGCGCACCGACCTCGGCGATTACGTGGCTTCCGACGAGAACGGCACCCGCATGCAGGGACGGCGCTATATGGAGCGCCTTCCGGGAAGTGCCGGGCGCGGGTCGGTGCCGCACCAGATCCTCAAGCTGACCAGCGAGGGCCAGTACAACAACACGCCCGACTATGTCGTGCCCACGGGCTATTTCTTCGCCATGGGCGACAACCGCGACGACAGCGCGGACAGCCGCTTCATGGGCACGGAGTCTGACGACCTGGGCTTCGTGCCGCTGCAGAACCTGGTCGGCCATGCCCAGTTCATCTTCTTCTCGGTGGACGGGCGGCATCCGATCTGGGAGTTCTGGGATTGGCCGGCGGAGATCCGCTGGGGCCGTATCCTGAACTGGGTGCGCTGAAGGTGGATGGGCCGCCCGATTCTGGACAGCAGATTGGGCCCAGGCAGAAGATCGAGGCGCTGCTGGGTCGGTCGTTCACACGTCCCGCATTGCTCGATGAGGCCCTGACGCATCGTTCCGCGGCCAACGAGAGCCGCCAGCGCATCAAGGCTGCCTCCGGAGCCGCGGTTGGCGGCGCTCCCCGGGGTCGGAGCGGCAGCGGCTCGAACGAGCGGCTCGAATTCATTGGCGACCGGGTGCTCGGCCTGTTGATGGCCGAGTGGCTGATCGAGCGCTTCCCCGACGAGCAGGAGGGCGATCTCGGCCCGCGTCATGCGTATCTGGTGTCGCGTCCGGTGCTGGCGCGCATCGCCGAGGAGATCGGCCTGCCGGCGGCGCTCGATGTCGCCCCGCACGAGGCTCGCGCGGGGGTCAGGCAGGTGGCGAACGTGCTGGCGGATGCGATCGAGGCCGTGCTGGGTGCGGCCTATCTCGATGGCGGCCTGGACGGCGCCCGCCGTTTCGTCCGTGCCGGCTGGATGGACGCGATGGTCGGACAGACGCTGCCGCCCAAGGACCCGAAGACCACGCTGCAGGAATGGCTGCTGGGTCGCGGCATGAAGCTGCCGACCTACACGGTCGCTTCGGCGGAGGGTCCTTCGCATGCCCCCATCTTCGTGATCGAGGTGTCCGCCTCCGGCAAGACCGGCAGCGGAACCGCGGGAAGCAAGCGCATGGCCGAGAGTGCGGCGGCGGCCGATCTGCTGAGGCAACTGCGATGAGCACCACGCGCTGCGGGTTCGTCGCCATCGTCGGCGCTCCGAATGCCGGGAAATCGACCCTGCTGAACCGTCTGGCCGGAGCCAAGCTGTCGATCGTCAGCCCGAAGGCGCAGACCACGCGCTTCCGGGTGATCGGCATCCTGATGCGCGACGTCAAGCCCGAAGCGCCGCCACCAGGGCGCGCGCAGATCCTGCTGGTCGACACTCCGGGCATCTTCCGCCCCAAGCGCAGGCTGGACCGGGCAATGGTGGCCGCGGCCTGGACCGGCTCGGACGATGCCGACCTCACGTTGGTCCTGGTCGACGCCCGCACCGGCCTGACCGAAGGGGTGCGCGAGATCGCCGCCAAGCTGCATGGCAGCGGCCGCCGGCTGTGGCTGGTGCTGAACAAGACCGACCTGGTGCCGCGCCTGCGGCTGCTGCCGTTGACGGCCGAACTGGTCGAGCTGCTCCGGGTGGAACGGACCCTGATGGTCAGCGCGCGTTCCGGCGAAGGGCTGGAGGACCTGCTGGACGGGCTTGCCGCGGCCCTGCCGGCCGGCCCGTTCCTGTATCCGGAGGACGACCTGACCGACCTGCCGGACCGGCTGCTGGCCGCAGAGATGGTGCGCGAGCAGATCTTCCTGCAGACGCACGAGGAAGTGCCCTACGCCGCGACCGTCGAGACCGAGAGCTTTCGCGAGCAGCCGGACGGCTCGGTGCGCATCGAGGCGACGATCTATGTCTCGCGGGCCGGGCATAAGGGGATCCTGATCGGCGAGAAGGGGGCGAGGATCAAGATGATCGGCGAGAAGGCGCGGCACGGGCTGGCGGCGTTGCTGGAACGGCCATGCCATCTGTTCCTCAACGTCAAGGAACGGGCCGGCTGGGACGAGGAACGCGCCCGCCTGCGCGCGATCGGCCTGGACGACAAGGGGTGACGACAGGGGCTGGGGCATGATCCGCCAGCCGGAAAGCATGATCCGCCACCTGGAAAGCATGATCCGCCACCTGGAAAGCATGATCCGCCCCCTGGAAAGCATGATCCGCCCCCTGGAAAGCATG
>CAXSEE010000020.1:15974-20555 GCA_964235615.1 uncultured Acetobacteraceae bacterium
AAGCATGATCCGCCCCCTGGAAAGCATGATCCGCCCCCTGGAAAGCATGATCCGCCCCCTGGAAAGCATGATCCGCTTGTGAGGCGGGGGTGCGGGGGATATGAGAGGCCCGGGCACAGCGGGAAGGGCCGAGACAGCGCATGAGCGGACCTTCGGCTGGTAACGTCTACAAGCGCGTGCTGCTCAAGATCTCGGGCGAGGCGCTGATGGGCCGCGGCGAATACGGCCTGGACGCCGAGACCGTCAGCGCGATTGCCAACGACGTGCGGGACGTCGTCCGCGGCGGTGCGGAAGTCTGCCTGGTGGTCGGCGGCGGCAATATCTTCCGCGGCATCTCCGCCGCGGCCAAGGGCATGGACCGTGCCCAGGGCGATTATGCCGGGATGCTGGCCACGGTCATCAACGCGCTGGCGATGCAGAGCACGCTGGAGCGGATCGGCGTGCCGACCCGGGTGATGTCGGCGATCCAGATGTCGAGCATCGCCGAGCCCTACATACGCAGGCGCGCGATGCGGCACATGGAGAAGGGCCGGCTGGTGATCTTCGCCGCCGGCACCGGCAACCCGTTCTTCACCACCGATACCGCGGCGGCGTTGCGCGCGGCGGAGATGGAGTGCGACGCGCTGTTCAAGGGCACCCAGGTCGACGGCGTCTACTCCGCCGATCCACGCAAGGACCCAGCCGCGGTCCGCTACGAGGAGCTTTCCTACCTCGAAGTGCTGTCGCGCGACCTGAACGTGATGGACGCTTCGGCGATCAGCCTGGCACGCGAGAACAAGCTGCCCATCATCGTGTTCAACATCCACGCCGCCGGCGCATTTGCCCAGGTGATGCGGGGGCAGGGACCGTTCACCCGCATCATCGAGAACCAGTAGACCGGTCCCGACAAACCGATGGCCTGACCTTCAGGGCGCACCCTGTGGGCAGACATCCAGGAGAGCCGCCTTGGCCGCAGACTTGCCTATCCTGATCGAAGACCTGACCCGGCGCATGGACGGCGCGATCGAGACGCTGCGCCGCGACTTCGCCGGCCTGCGCTCCGGCCGCGCCAGCCCGGCCCTGCTCGAGCCGGTACGCGTCGAGGCCTATGGCGGCGTGATGCCGCTGACCCAGGTCGGCACCATCGCCGTGCCGGAAAGCCGGATGATCACCGTCCAGGTCTGGGACCGCTCGCTGATCGGTGCGGTCGAGCGCGCCATCCGCGACTCCGGGCTGGGGCTGAACCCCTCCGCCGACGGGCAGATCGTGCGCGTGCCGATCCCGCAGCTCACCGCCGAACGCCGCGTCGAGCTGGCGAAAGCCGCCGGACGCTATGCCGAGAATGCCAAGATCTCGGTGCGCGGCGTGCGCCGGGACGGCATGGACCAGATCAAGGGCTTCGAGAAGAAGAGCGAGATCAGCGAGGACGACGTCGTCGACTGGTCGGCCGAGGTTCAGAAGCTGACGGACGGCTACGTGAAGCGCATCGACGACAGCTTCACGGACAAGGAACGCGAAATCAAGCAGGTCTGACGCCTTGCCCAACAGCGAGCCAATCGGAATTCAACGTCTGGACAGCCTGCCAACCGATGAGATCGAGATCGCGGCCGGCATGCGGTTGCCGCCGGTTCAGGTTCCGGATGGGCAGGCGCCAGGCGTCCAGGTATTGGGCGTCCAGGGATTGCCGGTGGTGCCGCGCCATGTCGCCGTGATCATGGATGGCAACGGGCGCTGGGCGGCGGCGCGACGGTTGCCGCGGCTGGCCGGCCATCGTGCCGGCTCCCAGGCGGTACGCCGCTGCATCCAGGCGGCGATCCAGAGCGGCGTCGGCTGGCTGACCCTCTATGCCTTCTCCTCGGAGAACTGGCGCCGTCCGGCCGAGGAGGTGACCGACCTGACCGGATTGCTGCGGCACTACCTCCGGCACGAGCTTGCGGAGCTGAACCGGGAGGGCGTGTGCCTGCGTGTGATCGGCGAGCGCGAACGCTTCGATGCCGACATGCGCACCGAGTTCGAGCGCGCCGAACGCCTGACCGCGGGCAACACCCGGCTTCGGCTGATGATCGCCTTGTCCTACGGCGGACGCTCCGACATCCTCGGGGCGGCACTCCGGCTGGCCGAGGCGGTGCGCGCCGGATCGGTCGATCCGAAGCTGCTGGACGAGGCCGGGTTCGCCCGTTTCCTCAGTACCGACGGCATCCCGGATCCCGACCTGATGATCCGCACCAGCGGCGAGTTCCGGATCTCGAACTTCCTGCTCTGGCAGGCGGCCTACGCCGAGCTGGTTTTCCTCGACGTGCTGTGGCCGGATTTCGGGCCGGCGCATTTCGCCGACGCCCTGGACCGCTATGCGCGGAGGGAGCGTCGGTTCGGTGCCCGCCCTGCGTAGCAGTCACCTGCCTTATGGGGGCCGACTGGTTTGATGGCGGACAGGCTCCGGCAGGAACAAGGCTCCTGGCGCGATCTGCGGGTCCGATTGATCTCGGCCGGCATATTGGCGCCGCTCAGCTTGGCCTGCCTGCTCAACGGCGGCTGGGTGTTCGTGGGCTTCGTGCTGCTGGCGATGATCGTGATCGGCCTGGAATGGGCCGCGATGACCCATGCCTCGTCGCGTTCGTGGCCGGGCGCGATGTTGCCGGCCTGGCCTGGCATTGCCCTGTTGGCGGGGATCGAGACCGACTTCCTGACCGGGTTGCGGGTCCTGCTGGCCGGTTTCCTGCTCGGTCCGCTGCGTGGAGCCGGCATCGTGCTGGTGGGCATGGGAGGCTTCGCGCTGATCTGGCTGCGTGGCATGACCGGAGCCGGGCCCGCCTCGCTGCTGTTCGTCGTGCTGGCGGTGTGGGCCAGCGACAGCCTGGCATATCTGGCCGGACGCGCCTTCGGAGGCCCCAAGCTGGCGCCGCGGATCTCGCCCGGCAAGACCTGGTCCGGCGCCGTCGGCGGCCTGTGCGGTGCGATGATCGCGGGAGCCGTCGTCGCTGCCCTGGCTCTCGAGAGCGGTAATCCGGGGCTGCTGGAACGTCTCCCGCGCGGCCTGCTGTTCGGCGGCCTGATCGGGATCGCCGCACAGGCGGGCGACCTGGCCGAGAGCGCGCTGAAGCGGCATTGCGGCGTGAAGGACTCCGGATGGCTGATCCCAGGGCATGGCGGCCTGCTGGACCGCCTGGACGGATTGCTGACGGCGGCGCCGGTGGCGGCATTGCTGTCGCTCGGATGCGGCTATGGCCAGGCCTTTTGGCAGTTCGACCCATTCCATATACAGCGTGGTCACCCGCCGGGTGATATCGGGGTGCGGCGGATGCCGGCAGGTTGGCTGGAGGGGATCATCGCCTCCGCGGGAGACAGGAACAAATGAAGAGCGTCTCCGTTCTGGGCAGCACCGGCAGTGTCGGCTGCAGCACTATCGACCTGCTGCAGCAGGCTCCCGGGCGTTTCCGGGTCGAGGTCCTGGTCGGCGGCCGCAACGTCGCCCGCCTGGCCGAGCAGGCGCGGGCGTTGCGCGCGTCGCACGCGGTGATCGCCGATCCGCAGGGACTGGAGCAATTGCGCGCGCTCCTCGCCGGAAGCGGCACCTCGGCCGCGGCCGGACACGACGCGGTCTGCGAGGCGGCGGCGCGTCCGGTGGACTGGACCATGTCGGCGATCACGGGGGCTGTCGGGCTGGCGCCGACGCTTAGCGCGATCCGTGGCGGGGGTGCCGTGGCCCTGGCCAACAAGGAGGCCCTGGTCTGCGCCGGAGACGTGATGCTGCGCGCCGTGCGCGACGCGGGCGCCACCCTGCTGCCGGTGGATAGCGAGCATAACGCCATCTTCCAGGCGATGGCCGACCGTCAGTCCAGCCAGGTGGAGACCATCACCCTGACCGCTTCGGGAGGCCCGTTCCGGACGGCCAGCCTGGAGCAGATGGAGTTGGCCACGCCCGAGGCGGCGCTGCGCCATCCGGTCTGGTCGATGGGGGCCAAGATCACCATCGATTCCGCGAGCCTGTTCAACAAGGGGCTGGAGGTGATCGAGGCGGCGCGGCTGTTCGGACTGCCGGAGCATCGCATCGACGTGCTGGTGCATCCGCAATCGGTGGTGCACGGCATGGTGCATTATTCCGACGGCAGCGTGCTGGCCCAGCTCGGTGCCGCCGACATGCGCATCCCGATCGCGCACGCCCTCGCGTGGCCCGAGCGGATGGCGACCAATGTCGCCCGCCTGGACCTGGCGTCGATCGGCCGGCTGGAGTTCGAGGCGCCCGATCCGGTCCGCTTTCCCGCCCTTCGCCTGGCCCGTGCGGCGTTGCGCATGGGGGGAGCGGCGCCGGCGATCCTGTCCGCCGCCAACGAGGTCGCGGTCGAGGCCTTCCTGGGGCTTCGCATCGGCTTTCTCGACATCGCGCGGCTGGTCGAGCGGGTGATCGACGAAATCGGCGAACAGACCGCCGACGAGCTCGATGCGGTAATATACTGGGACCAGGAGGCGCGCAGGGTCGCCCTGCTGCATGCCTTGTCGCTGGCCTCCGGCAAGCGCGCCGCCTGATCGCCCCGACATTTGGATCGCCTCCCGACTTGGATCGCCCCCGACTTGGATCGCTCTTAGGAACCACGACCCGATGCT
>CAXSEE010000020.1:20655-35529 GCA_964235615.1 uncultured Acetobacteraceae bacterium
CCCGACTTGGATCGCCCCCGACTTGGATCGCTCTTAGGAACCACGACCCGATGCTGCTCCATTTGTTTCGCACCCCGCTCGCCTTCGCCCTGGTGCTGGGCGTGCTGGTGTTCATCCACGAGCTTGGCCATTACCTGGCGGCGCGCTGGCAGGGCGTGCATGTCGAGATCTTCTCGATCGGGTTCGGGCCGCCGCTGCTGCGCTGGCATGATCGCGTCGGCACCGAATGGCGGCTCTGCGCGCTGCCGCTCGGGGGCTATGTCAAGCCGCATGGCTTCGAGGGTCCGGAGGACGCGACACCGGAAGCCAGGGCCGCCTGGCAGGCCGGCCGCACCTTCCATGACAAGCCGGTAGGTGCACGCTCCATCGTCATCGTCGCCGGGCCGGTGTTCAACTTCCTGCTCGCGATCGTTCTGTTCACGGTCCTGTTCGCCGTGGTCGGTCGCCCCAGCGCCATGCCGGTCGCGACCATGCCGCCGGTGGTGGGCGAGCTGGTGGCGCATGGTCCCGCCGCCACCGCCGGGCTGCGTCCGGCCGATCGCATCGAGCAGGTCGACGGCACGCCGGTGGCCAGCATCGCCGAGGTGCAGAAGCGCATCGTGGCCGTGCCGGACCGGAAGATCACCCTGCAGGTCATGCGTGACGGCCATCTGCTCGACCTGCCGGTGACGGTAGGCCATTCGAGCGCCGCCGGGCATCAGGGCGTGATCGGCGTGATGTTCACGGTGCCTCCGGCCAAGCCGCTGTCGCTGCCGCGCGCGGTGGTCGCGGGCTTCACCGAGACCTGGAACGTGACGGTGCAGACGCTGGGCGGCATCTGGCAGATGATCATCGGCAAGCAGAGTGCCGACCAGCTCGGCGGTCCGTTGCGAATCGCCCAGCTCTCCGGCCAGGTGGCGCAGCTCGGCATCGCCAGCATGGTCAGCTTCATTGCCTTGCTGTCGATCAATCTCGGGCTGATCAACCTGTTCCCGATCCCGATCCTGGATGGCGGCCGGCTGGTGTTCTACGCGCTCGAAGCCGTGCGCGGCCGTCCGGTGCCGCGCCAGCTCCAGGAATACGGGTTCAGGGCGGGTTTCGCGCTGATCGCCTGCCTGTTCCTGTTCGTCACATTCAACGACCTGTCCCATCTCGGCTTGTTTCAGTGGGTTGCAGGATTGGTGGACTGACGCCGGACGCTTGCGCAGGCATGCTCAATTCGGCTAGTTCGCCCGGGCAGTGCGCCTACAGGCTTCAGGTACCTTTATCCGAAGGTCTTGTATTTCGAAGGCCTGGGATGTGCAGATGCCCGATCTAGGGGGATGGCTGGTCTTGTCCGGTAAACGTTCTGCGCTGCTCGCCTCGGTCTGCCTTATCCCGTTCGTCATGGAAGGCCCGGCGCATGGTCAGCCGGCCACGTCCTCCCAGCCTCGTCATCGCGCCCGCAGCCACGCAAGCCCACCGGTAGTGACCGGAGGCGTCATCCAGGCGATCGACGTGCAAGGCAACGCGCGTATCGAGACCAGCACCATCCTGTCCTATCTTCTGGTCCAGCAGGGCGACAGCTTCAACCAGGACGAGCTCGACCGCTCGCTCAAGACGCTCTACGCGACCGGATTGTTCCGCGACGTGGCCCTCACGCGCCGCGGCTCCACCCTGGTGGTGCGTGTCGCCGAGAACCCGATCGTCAACCGCATCGCCTTCGAAGGCAATCACGGCGCCAAGGACGATGACCTGCGCAAGGTGCTGACGTTGCGCGCGCGCGCGGTCTATACGCCGGAAGGAGCCGCGCGCGACCGCCAGAAGATCCTCGACCTGTATGCCGGCAAGGGCCGCTACGCGGTCGTCGTCACGCCGCAGATCATCCGGCTGTCGCACAACCGCGTCGACGTGGTGTTCCAGATCAGCGAGAACACCCTCACGCTGATCCAGAAGATCAGCTTCGTCGGCAACAAGGCCTTCTCCGAAGCGCGGCTGTCGCAGGTGATCACCTCCAAGGAGACCGCCTGGTACCGGTTCTTCTCGTCCTCCGACGAATATAATCCCGATCGTATCCAGTATGACCGCGAGCTGCTGCGCAGGTTCTACCTTCGCAACGGCTATGTCGATTTCGACGTCTCCGACGCCACCGCCGAGATCTCGCCGAACCGCAAGTCGTTCTACATCACCTTCACCATCACCGAAGGACCGCGCTACCGCATCGGCAAGCTCGACGTGCGCTCCAGCCTGCGTCACGTCAACGGCGAGAGCCTGCGGCCGCTGGTCGCCTCGCTCGACCATAAATGGTATGACGGCGACGAGGTGCAGCGCCTGTCCGACGCCACGCAGGACCAGCTGCAGGCGACCGGCTACCCGTTCGCCCTGGTCAGGCCCGAGATCGCCCGCAACACGGAAAACCACACCGTCGACCTGCTGTTCGACGTCAGCCAGGGACCGCGCGTCTATGTCGAGCGCATCGACATCAACGGCAACACCATCACCCAGGACAACGTCATCCGGCGGCAGTTCGACATGGCCGAGGGCGACCCGTTCACCCCCACGCAGCAACGCCGTTCCAAGCAGTCGCTGGAGGATCTCGGCTTCTTCACCACGGCGACGGTCAATACCGCACCCGGATCGGCTCCCGACAAGGTGGTGGTCAACACCGGGCTGGTCGAGAAGCCGACCGGCGAGCTCACCCTCGGCGGCGGCTATTCGACCGATGCCGGCATCCTCGGCAACGCCGGGCTGCGGCAGAAGAACCTGGTCGGCTCCGGCATCGACGCCAGCCTGCAGGGCACGCTCGCGCAGTATGAGAACCAGATCGATTTCTCGCTGACCGATCCGTATTTCCTCGGACGCAACCTGGTTGCCGGCATCGACCTGTTCAGCATCCAGACCGACAACCTCAACATCTCGGATTATTACGAGACCAGGCTCGGCGGCACCGCGCGCATCGGCTACGCCTATAACCGCTATCTGTCGCAGTCCTGGAACTACTCGCTGATCGATCGCGACGTCAGCAACATCAACACCGCGGCCAGCCTGTTCATCCAGGCCGAGGCCGGGCATTCGCTGCTGTCGCAGGTCGGCACGACCCTGGCCTATGACCGTCGCGACAGCCGGCTGCAGCCGCACACCGGCTACATCGTGCGTACCGGCGTCGATCTGGCCGGACTTGGCGGCAACGAGAAATACGGCCGCGTCAAGCTCGATACCGCCTATTATATTCCGCTCGACCGCTTCACCGGCAATCATGACTGGACCATCGCGGTGACTGCAGGGACCGGCTACATCGCGGACTATGGCGGCGGACGGCAGGATATCGTCGACAACTTCTATCTCGGCGGCGACAACCTGCGCGGCTTCCTCGATGGCGGCGTCGGTCCGCACACCAAGGACACGCCGCAGTTTCCGGCCAGGGACGCCGTGGGCGGCCGCTTCATCTATACGCAGTCGACCACGCTGAACTTTCCACTGCCGCTGGGGCCTGATCTCGGGCTGTCGGGCCGTTATTTCGTCGATGTCGGCGGCCTCGGCGGTGAGCGCGTGATCACGTCCGTCTTCACCGGGAAGAACGCGGTCGGCCAGGAGATCGTCGGCAACGACGAGGCGCCGCGCGTCGCCACCGGCGTCGGCGTGTCGTGGAAAAGCCCGTTCGGCCTGATCAACGTCGATCTCGGCGTCCCGATCATAAAACAGAAGTATGACCAGACGCAGGTCTTCCGCTTTGGCTTCGGCTCGAATTTCTGAGGTAATGATGTTCCGTACACTTGGGGTCTCGGCGTTCGCCGTTGCCGCTCTCTCGCTCTCCCTGCCGACCGCAACTTTAGCCCAGACCGCCAGTTCCGGCTCCGGCTGGTTCGTGCCCAAGGGCCAGGCGCCGGCCGCCGCCTCATCCGGTGCCAGCCGCCGCCGCGCCGCCGCGCCGCCTCCGGCCATCCTCGATCAGGCCGAAGACCAGAGCGGCGGCCAAGGCATCGACCCCCAGGGTGGTCCCCAGGGCGGTGCCCAGGCGCCGCAGACACCGCCGGTGTTGCCGCTGCCGCCGATCCCCGCCCTGTCGGAGCTGCCGCGCGGCACGGCGCCGCCGGCTGCGGCGATCGGCGTGCTGAGCGTCCAGGACGTGATGCGCCAGTCGACCGCGGCCCAGCAGGTCGAGAAGGTGCTCGGCGCGCGCCGCGACAAGCTCAACCAGGATGCCCAGAAGGAGCAGTTGAGCTGGCGCGACCTGCAGCAGCAGATCCTGAAGTCGACCGCCAGTCCCGACCAGCTGCAGGCGCGCAAGCTCGCGTTGCAGCAGCGCGTGCTGCAGGCGCAGCGTGATTTCCGCAACCGCAACCGGATCCTGCAGGAAGCCGCCCAGGTGGCACTCGGGCAGGTAGAGCGCGAGCTGGTGCAGGTGATACGCCAGGTGGCTTCCGCGCGTGGCATGAACCTGGTGCTGCATCGCGAGCAGGTGGCCCTGAACATCAACGACTTCGACATCACGTTGCAGGTCGCCAACCAGCTCAACTCGACGCTGAACTCGGTGTTCATCCCCGGTGACGGCGTCGATTCCGAGGAGCTGGCGAAGTCCGGCACCTTCCCGACCACGGCTAATCCGGGTCCGCAGCAGCCGGTGCCGGTGGCTGCCGCGGCGCCCGCCGCAGCCACTCCGGTCACGGCGACTCGGGTGAAGAAGTAGGACGTCTTGAGAAGCGGTTCGTCTTGAAGGGGGGCATCGGTTGAGCGGGGACCCGCGTTTCTTCGAGCGCCTCGGGCCGTTCCCGATCGAACGCCTTGCCGAGCTGGTGGGTGCCGTGCTGGTGCCACCCGCGGATGGGCGGCTGGTCGAAGCCCTGCAGGGAGTGGCCCCCCTGCAATCGGCCACCTGCCGCGAGGTCAGTTTTCTCGACAACACGCGCTATGTCCCGGTCCTGGCGCGGACCCACGCGGCGGCGGTGATCATCGCCGCGGATCACGCCGGAAGCGTGCCGCCGGGCGTGGCGGCCCTGGTCACGGCGCAGCCCTACCTGGCCTGGGCACGTATCGCGGCGTTGTTCCATCCGCCGGCCGCGAGTGTGCCGGGTCTGCATCGCGCCGCCTGCATCGAGCCGGACGCCGAGGTGGATCCGGCGGCGGAAATCGGACCATTCGCGGTGATCGGCAGCCGCGCGCGGATCGGCCCGGGCACCCGCGTCGGCGCCCATGCGGTGATCGGACCGGGCGTCGTGATCGGCAGGAACTGCCGCATCGGTGCGCATGTCGGCATCAGCCACGCCCTGATCGGCGACCGGGTGACGCTCTATGCAGGAGCCCGTATCGGCCAGGAGGGCTTCGGTTTCGCCGTTTCGGACGCCGGCTTCGTCAGCGTGCCGCAACTCGGGCTGGTGGTGATCGAGGATGACGTCGAGGTCGGCGCCAACGCGACGATCGACCGTGGCTCGACCCAGGACACGGTGATCGGCGCCGGGTCTCGCCTCGACAACCTAGTGCAGATCGGGCATAATGTACGGCTTGGGCGATGCTGCATCGTGGTGGCGCAGGCCGGCATTTCCGGTTCCACGGAACTCGAGGATTTCGTGACGGTCGCGGCGCAGGCCGGTCTGATCGGCCACATCCGGATCGGCCGCAAGGCGCGGATCGGGGCGCAGGCGGGCGTGATGTCCGGCGTGGACGCCGGCGCCGATGTCATCGGCAGCCCGGCCATGCCGTTCCGCGAGTTCTTTCGCAACGTCGCCACGCTGCGGCGGCTGTCCCGACGGCCGTCAGCGGGAGCAGGGGAACGCAGGGGGGGCGAGAATGGTTAGCCTCTCCGCAAGACAGGCACGGCAAAACCGCATGGGCATGCGGCAGTCACCGCGCGCTACGGAATTGGGTTGAGCGTCGATGGACGGAACGACAAAGAACGATGCGGCCGAGGCCGCCCACGCGGACGCAGCGGCGGCACCGGAAGCCAGCGCGTTGTCGTCCGGTGGGAAATTGGTCGAACCAGGGTCCGACGAGCTGCGGTCCCTGACCTCGGCGGCTGTCCACATCGACCAGATCGACGTGATGCGGATCATGGCCCTGATCCCGCATCGCTATCCGTTCCTGATGATCGACCGCATGGTGGACGTGGTGCTGAACCAGTCGGCGGTCGGCATCAAGAACGTCACCGCCACCGAGCCGCATTTCCAGGGGCACTTCCCGTCCCAGCCGGTGATGCCGGGCGTGCTGATCATCGAGGCGATGGCCCAGACCGCTGCCGCCCTGGTGGTGCTGACGCTGGGCGAGGCCTTCGAGGGCAAGCTGGTCTATTTCATGACGATCGAGCATGCCAAGTTCCGCCGTCCGGTCGGACCCGGGGACCAGCTTCGCATCCATGTCGAGAAGGAACGCAACCGCGGCAATGTCTGGAAATTCCGCGGCGTCGCCCGGGTCGACGGCATCTCGGTGGCCGAGGCGACCTATAGTGCAATGATCATGCGCTGACGCTGCGGGATCCCGGCGGGATTTCGGAAGCCAGCCTCGTCATCAGCCGTAACATTCAGTGTCTTGGCTCGCGGTCACGGGCGCGCAATTTCCTTCCGATGTCCACCAGCTTCAATCCGTCGAAACCATGATGTTGTCGAGTATCCAGATGCAGAACGAGATCCACCCGGCCGCCATCGTGGCACCGGGTGCGCGCATCGGCCAGGGCGTGCGGATCGGGCCCTGGTGCAGCATCGGCTCCGAGGTCATCATCGGCGATGGCGCCCAGCTGATCTCCCACGTGGTCGTCGATGGCAACACCGTGATCGGGCCCGGTGCCCAGCTCTACCCGTTCTGCACCGTCGGGCTGGCTCCGCAGGACCTGAAGTACCGCGGCGAGGCGACCCGTTGCGAGGTCGGCGCCAGGACCATAATACGCGAGAATGTCACCATCCACCGCGGCACCGCCGGCGGCATCGGCCTGACCCGGGTCGGCGATGATTGCCTGCTGATGGCCAATGCGCACGTCGCTCACGACTGCCTGATCGGCAACAACGTCATCCTCGTCAACAACGTGGTCATGGGCGGCCACGTCGTGATCGGCGACCATGCGCGCATCATGGGGGCCGCCGCCCTGCACCAGTTCGTGCGCATCGGACGGGCCGCCATGGTCGGCGGCGTCTGCGGCGTCGAGGCGGACGTCATCCCGTACGGCAGCGTGATGGGCAACCGGGCGCGGCTGGTCGGGCTGCACTGGGTCTGGCTGAAGCGCAACGGCGTGCCCGCGCCGGAGCTGCAACGGCTGCGACAGGCCTTCCGGATGCTGTATCCGCGCGGTCCGGCCGAGGGCGGCGTGTTCGAGCAGCGGCTGGAACGAATGGCTGCGGAGTTCGGCCATGATCCGCGGGTTGCCGAGATCCTGGCCTTCATCGCCGCACCCAGTTCGCGCGGACTGGTACGGGTCCCCCGCCACGATGCCGGCGCCGAGGAGAGCGACGGCGTCTGAACCCCCGTCCAACCTCGCGAGGCACCCCGCTGCCACGTGTTCTAGGCATCCTCGCCGGCGGTGGCCCGTTGCCCGCGCAGGTGGCGCGCGCGGCGGTGCGGGCGGGATACGAGGTGTTCATCGTCGCATTCCAGGATTTTGCCGAGATCGAGCCGATTGCGGCATTTCCCCATGAGGTGATCCGGCTCGCCGCCGCCGGCCAGATCCTCGCGTCACTGCGCCGGCATGCCTGCGGTGAGCTGGTGCTGATCGGGCCCGTGCGCCGGCCGTCGTTGCGCGACCTGCGTCCGGACGGGGAAGGCGCGCGTATCCTGGCCAGGGTCGGCCGCGCGCTGTTCGGCGGCGATGACGGGCTTCTGGGCGCCCTGGTCCGGGTCTTGGGCGAGGAGGGTTTTTCGGTGCGTGGCGCGCACGAGTTCCTGACCGATGCCGTGGCGGTGGCCGGTGCCATGGGCCGCATCCTGCCCGATGCGCGGGCGGCCTCCGACATCAGGCGCGGCATCGGTGTCGCGCGGGCGCTGGGCACGCTGGACGTGGGCCAGGGCTGCGTCGTCCAGGATGGCCTGGTGCTGGCGGTCGAGGCCCTGGAAGGCACCGACAGCATGCTGCAACGGGCGGCCGGGTTGCGTCAGCCGGGACTGGGCGGCGTGCTGGTCAAGCTGGTCAAGCCGGGGCAGGATCGCCGCGCCGACCTGCCGACGATCGGTCCGCGCACGGTCGAGGGGGCGGCGGCGGCTGGTCTGCGCGGGATCGCCGTCGAGGCCGGCGGCACATTGCTGACCGACCGCGCCGCCTGCATTGCAACCGCCGACGGGGCTGGCCTGTTCCTGGTCGGGATCGACCCCGAAGACAATGGAGAGACGTCATGAGCGAGAATTACCTGCACACCATGGTCCGTGTGGCCAACCTCGACCGCAGCCTGGCCTTCTACAAGCTGCTCGGCATGCGCGAACTGCGTCGCAGCGAGGTGCCGGACGGAAAATACACCCTGGTCTTCGTCGGCTTCAACGACAACGCCCACGGCCAGGCGGAGATCGAGCTGACCTATAACTGGGGCGAGGATAATGACTACGAGGTCGGCACCGGCTTCGGCCATTTCGCGGTCGGCGTGCCTGACGTGACGGCGGTCTGCGAGCAGGTGCGCCACGGTGGCGGCAAGGTGACGCGCGAGCCCGGGCCGGTGAAGTTCGGCACCACCTTCATCGCCTTCGTCGAGGACCCGGACGGCTACAAGGTCGAGCTGATCCAGCGATGATACCGAGCGGCGGTGGGATTGACCGTCGGAAGGTAAGGCTGGGCTCTGCCCAGACCCGCCAAAGGCCTTGGCCTTTGGAAACCAATCCATGAATAGAATTGGATTCTCAAGGCTTCGCCGGGGGGTCCAGGGCAGAGCCCTGGTCTTTCCGGGTCAAGCTCAAGACTAGTCCCGCTTCGCCAGGGCTTCCTCGGCTCGTTCGATGGTGCGGATCATGGCTTCCGCGGTGCGCCTAGCCATCGGCTCTCCACTGGACGAGAGCTGATCGGCCAGCAGCAGGGCCGGCGAGAGGATGCCGCGCAGGTCATGGCGCAGACGCACGAGGTCACGCTGCTGGTCTCCGAGGAGCCGCTCGGCCTGCTCGGCGCGCTGGGTCAGTGCGTCGATCAGGGCCTGGTCTTCCACTGTTCGGCTCATGCTCCACGGCTCCTTCATATAGGTGTGGCGCGTGGCCTGCCCGGTGTACCGAGTTGACGTGACCACGCTGTCGCGACTATAAGCCGCCCCTCTAAAAAGCGGTCGCGCGATCGAGGTTTTGTCCGCCGGATCCGTTTTGTTTTTCAGGAGACTGTCGTCGTGAAGCGCACCTATCAACCGTCCAAGCTGGTCCGCAAGCGCCGTCACGGCTTCCGCGCCCGTATGGAGACCGTCGGCGGCCGCCGCGTGCTGGCCAACCGTCGTGCCAAGGGCCGCAAGCGCCTCTCCGCCTGATGACCCGCCGGTCGCCGAGCGGCCGGCTGCAGCCCATGCCGCGGCACTCGATGGTCCTGGCCTGATGGCCTCGCCCTTGACCCGTCTGAAGCGGCGGGCGGAATTTCTGCGTGTCGCCGCCAAAGGGCGCAAGGCACCCATGCCCGGCCTCGTGCTGCAGGCATTGCCGCGTGACGACGAGGCGCCCGCCAGACTCGGTTTCACCGTCACCAAGAAAGTCGGCAACGCGGTCGTGCGCAACCGCACGCGCAGGCGCCTGAAGGAAGCGGCGGCGATCGTGTTGCGGGATCAGGCCGGCCGCCAGCCGTTGCGCGGCGTCGATCTCGTGCTGATCGGCCGGGCCGGTACGCGCTCGCGCGACTTCCGGGCCCTGATCGACGATATCGGGCGCGCCATGCGCAAGACCGGCGTCCTTCGATGACCCATGCTGGGCCCGTCGTCGGGCTGCGGCTGCTGGTTCGGCTCTACCAGCTCGTCCTGCGGCCGGTGCTGGGGCCGAATTGTCGATTTATCCCGTCCTGCAGCGATTATGCACTGGACGCGCTGGCCTCTCATGGGGCCTTACGCGGCTCAGGGCTTGCAGTCCGCCGCGTGCTGCGCTGCAACCCCTGGTGCGAGGGAGGCCATGATCCGGTCCCTGACCCATCGGGTGCCCCCGCCGCGTCGACCAGACACGAACATCCGCCAACCTTGAAGAGCCGAGCCGCGTACTGATGGATAATAATCGCCTCATCCTCGCGGTCGCGCTGTCGGTGGCAATCCTGCTCGGGTTCGAGCTGTTCATGCCCAAGCAGCGCCAGGCCCTGCACCAGCAGGCTACCCAGACCACGCAAGCCACGCCGCCGAGCGATGCGCCGCAGCCGACCATCGACCCGATCACGGGCAGCACCCAGCCGGTCGCCGTGCCGTCGCCGCAGGACAGCGCGAACGGCGTCAGCACACGGCTGAAGATCGACGCACCGCGCGTCATGGGCAGCATCGACCTGACTGGCGCCAAGCTCGATGACCTGGTGCTGCGCGACTATCGCGAGACGATCCAGGCCAGTTCGCCGCAAGTGCGTGTGCTCGAGCCGGTACGCGATCCGCAGCCCAACCTGGTGCAGCTCGGCTGGGGTGCCGCTCCGGACAGCGGCATCAAGCTGCCGACCGGCCAGACCCGCTGGAGCTCCGACAGCAAGAGCTTGACTGCTGGCGCGCCCGTGACGCTGACCTGGGACAACGACGCCGGCCTGGTCTTCCAGATCATGGTCTCGATCGACCGCGACTTCATGTTCAGCGTCGAGCAGCGCGTGAAGAACAACACCGGCAAGCCGGTCTCGCTGTATCCCTGGTCGCGCGTCAGCCGCGCCTATACCCCGCTGGTGACCGGCGGCTACCTGGTGCACGAAGGCCCGATCGGCGTGATCGCCGGACGTCTTCAGGAGATGTCCTACAAGAATGTGCAGAGCAATTCCGCATCCGGAGCCGGGGGTGGCGCCGGCATCGCCTGGAGCGCGCAGCAACCGGCCGGGACCGCCGCCGCATGGGCGGGCATCACCGATAAATACTGGCTTACGGCGATCATCCCGCCGGCCAACGTGGTCCAGACCAGCAGCTATCGCTACGTGCCCAACGCCGGCGCCGGCACCTACCAGATCGACTTCATCGCCGCCAGCCCGACCGTGGTTGCCGCCGGCGCCACCGTCTCGACCGTCAGCCACGTGTTCGCCGGCGCCAAGGAGGCGCATCTGCTCGAACGCTACGAGAGCGGACTGCACGCCACCGATTTCTGGAAGGCGGTCGATTTCGGCTGGTTCGCCTTCCTGACCCGCCCGATCTTCAACGTGCTCGACTGGCTCAATACCCGCCTGGGTAATTTCGGCCTGGCGCTGCTCGCCTTTACGCTGATCGTCAAGACGCTGTTCTTCCCGCTGGCGACCAAGTCGTTCCGCTCGATGAGCAAGATGAAGCTGCTGGCGCCGAAGATGACCGCGGTGCGCGAGCGTCACAAGGACGACCCCGCGCGGATGAACCAGGAGATGATGGCCCTCTACAAGACCGAGGGCGTCAATCCGGCCAGCGGCTGCCTGCCGATGCTGGTGCAGATCCCGGTGTTCTGGTGCCTCTACAAGGATCTGTACGTCACCATCGAGATGCGCCACGCGCCCTTCTTCGGCTGGATACGCGACCTCTCGGCACCCGATCCGACCAACCTGTTCAACCTGTTCGGCGCGATCCCCTACGACCCGACGATGATCAGCCCGATCCTGCATCTGGGCGTCTGGCCGCTCATCCTGGGGGCGACGATGTTCATGCAGCAGCGCATGAACCCGCCGCCGCCGGACCCGACCCAGGCGAGGCTGTTCCAGATCATGCCGCTGATCTTCACCTTCGTGCTGGCCCGCCAGCCGGCTGGGCTGGTGATCTATTACTGCTGGAACAACACCCTCACGGTCGCGCAGCAGTGGCTGATCATGCGCAGCACCAGGCTCGGAGGCGGACGCGCGGTGCGCCCGGCGCGTAGCTGAGCGACTTCACCACGATTGCGCCTACCGCCGACGAGCAGGCCGCGGCCATCGAGACCGGCCGTCTGCTGTTCGCGCTCGATTGCCAGTTCTTCTATGCTGCCCAGCGTCTCGACCAGTTGCCCGGCACGGATCGCCCGGAGATCGCCTTCGCCGGCCGATCCAATGTCGGCAAATCCACGCTGATCAATGCGCTCACCGGCCGCCGCGCTCTCGCCCGCGCCTCGTCGCAGCCAGGCCGCACCAAGCAGCTCAACTTCTTCAACCTCGGCGACCGCCTGACCCTGGTAGACATGCCGGGCTATGGCTATGCCCAGGCGGCGCGAGCGGTGAAGGAGGACTGGCAGGGGCTGATGTTCGACTTCCTGCGCGGCCGGCCGACGCTGCGGCGTGTCGTGCTGCTGCTCGACGCGCGCATCGAGCTCAAGTCAAACGATATCGAGGTCATGAAGCTGCTCGACCGGGCGGCGGTGATCTTCCAGCTCGTGCTGACCAAGTCCGACGCGGTCAAGCCGCACGCGCTCGCGGCCAAGATCGCGGAGGTGGCAGCACTCGCGAAAACCCATCCCGCCGCCCATCCCGCGATCATCGCGACCAGCAGCGACACCGGCTTCGGCATTGCCGAACTGCGTGCCGGGCTGGCAGAACTGGCGCTTCCGGCCCAGGTGGAATACGCAGGATGACGGCATCATGAGCATCAGCGAGGCAGTCCTCAAGGCGGCACAGGAACAGGCCGCAACCCTGGCCGCGGCACTTCCCTTCCTGCGCCGCTACGCCGGACACACCATCGTCGTGAAATATGGCGGCCACGTCATGGGCAACGAGGCGCTGTCGGAAGCCTTCGGACATGACATCGCCCTGCTCAAGCTGGTCGGCGTCAATCCCATCGTGGTGCATGGCGGCGGCCCGCAGATCAACGCCATGCTGGAACGGCTGGCGATCAAGTCCAGCTTCATCGACGGGCTGCGCGTCACCGACGCCGCCATGGTCGAGATCATCGAGATGGTCCTGTCCGGCTCGGTCAACAAGCACGTCGCCGAGCTGATCAACCGTGCCGGCGCGCTGGCGGTCGGCATCTCCGGCAAGGATGGCGGGCTGATCCAGGCGAGCAAGCTCCAGCGCACCGTGCGCGACCCGCACAGCCATATCGAGCGCGCGCTCGACCTCGGCTTCGTCGGCCAGCCTGACCGCATCGACACCCGTCTGCTCTATGCCCTGTCGGGTTCGGGCCTGATCCCGGTGATCGCCCCGGTCGGGGTAGGGCCGAACGGCGAGACCTTCAACATCAATGCCGACACCGCCGCCGGCGCCATTGCCGGTGCGCTCGGAGCGACGCGGCTGCTGATGCTGACCGACGTGCCCGGCGTGCTCGACGATAACAAGCAGCTCATCGAGGAACTCACCGCCGAGCAGGCCGAAGCCGGCATCGCCAGCGGCATGATCTCCGGCGGAATGATCCCCAAGGTCGAGACCTGCGTCGCGGCCGTGCGCGCCGGCGCCAAGGCGGCGGTGATCCTCGACGGACGCGTGCCGCATGCCTGCCTGCTGGAGCTATTCACCCTGGCCGGGCCGGGGACGCTGATCCGCGGATAATAAGGCGGCGGGCTGATCGTGGAACGTGACGTCGGCAGTGTTCGTTGACGAGGGTGTCTCCTTCGCTCAGGTTGATGGCATGAGTAAGAGCAACGTAGCGGATGTGGAGTCACTTGGTCGTCTTGCCGCCCAGGAGGTGGCTGGGGAAAGTGCTGTGGAGCAAGTGGAAGTCCAGCAGGGAGAAGACGATACGGATCGTCCTGTGTACTACTTCTCGTTTCTCATAGATCAGAATCGTGCCCGCTTGAGGGCTGGCCTTGTCCGGACACGTCTTATCCAGAGGCTTCGAGACGATTTGATAGCCCGAGGCGACGGGCATTTTCCAGTCATCCAGATCCTGAGCAGGGAAGACTGGCCCAAGCGTGTAAATGCCCGATTCGTCTGAATTACTCGGTGTCGCGAGACTTCTTGCTGGTAGCGACCCTACGAAACCACCGAGCGATGCCCAATTACGCCGAGCAGTTTCAACAGCATATTATGCCTTGTTCCACAAAATCCTTGGTGCGGCGGCCGAACGGTTCATGGGACCGAACCAGCAAAGCACTGGCGGCTTCTCCCTGCTCTACAGGGGTTTTGATCATAACAGAATGAAGAAGATCTGCATGGATATGCAAGTCTCGACGTTACAGGATAAATATAAGCGGGCTCTCGGCAAAGAGTCGCTCAGTCAGGATATGCGCGATTTTGCGGGTGTATTCCCTGAGCTCCAGGAAGCCCGCCACCTTGCCGACTATCATCCGACGGCTGGCTTCCCTTTCTCGCAGGTATCCTCGCTGATTGACGCGGCTGAAGCCGCAATCCAGTCGTTCGACAAGGCACCTCCAGCCGAGCAGGCGGATGTCCTAGCATTGCTGCTGGTCGGGATCAGAAGCTGATCCCATTGTCGCCTGGAAATCGTCTGCCCCAATGCGTAATTAGGTTCCAGACTGGTTGAAAATCGACCGGGCGAGGTAGCCTCTTCGCGCCGGCGGTCGCTTCATCCTATAAGGCTCCATGCAGGTCGACTTCACCAAGATGCAGGGAGCCGGGAACGACTTCGTCGTGCTGGACGAGCGGGTCCGGCCGTTCGGGTTGAGTGCCGCGCAGATGACCATGCTGGCGGATCGCCGCTTCGGTGTCGGCTGCGACCAGCTCATCCTGTTGCAGCCGCCGCGTCAGCCGGACAGCGACGCGTTCGTGCGCTTCTTCAACAATGACGGTAAGGAATCCGGTGCCTGCGGCAACGGCACCCGTTGCGCTGCCGCGCAGGTCTCCGGCGAGACCGGACGCGAGTTCATCCGGCTGCATGGCCTTGCCGGACCATTGCCGGCGCAAATGCTCGGCGGCGATCAGGTTCGCGTCGACATGGGGCCGGCCCGGCTCGACTGGCGGGACGTGCCGCTGTCGCGCGAGGCCGACACGCTGTCTCTCGG
>CAXSEE010000021.1:0-3819 GCA_964235615.1 uncultured Acetobacteraceae bacterium
GGCCGGCAAAGGTTGGGTCGACCAGCCTTCATGAGCGCCGCGGCCGTGAATGGCAGCCGTCTACGCCATGGGCAGGAGACGGCTTGAGCTTGACGCATGAAAGACCAAGGCTCCGCCCAGGCAAAGCCTCGAGAATCCAATTCCATCGATAGATCGGTTTCCAAAGGCCGAGGCCTTTGGCGGGTCTGGGCAGAGCCCAGCCTTACCTTCCAACGGTCAATCCCACCGCCGCTTGGTATAATCTACGAAGCGGATAGATCGATAACCGCCATCCTCCCGGCCTCCGTGCCGAACGCCAAGGTGGCACCGTCCGGCGAGAAGGCCAGTGCGGACACCGCGTCCCGTCCCGGAGCCTGGGGACCGCATACCGGCAGGACGCGTCTGGTAGCGACATCCGACATCAGCACCGTGCCATCGGCAAAGCCGGCCGCCACAAGCTCATGCTGCGGGTGGAACGCGACTCGCGTGCAGACGCTGCCGGGAACACCAGCCAACTCGGTGGGTGGTTTGCCCATCGGACCGCCGCCGAAGAATGGCCAGAGCACGATGGCGTCCGCACCCGAGGTCGCCAGCCAGCGGCCGTTGCGCGAGAAGGACAGCGACTGCGTCTTCTGCGGATAGCCGCTCATGCGCATGTTGTGACCATCGGCGAGGCGCCATCCATGCAGCTCATTTTCCTGCATGGCACTGACCACAGCCTCGCCCGCGGGATGGATCTCGACTGCGATATGACTGCCCTTCCACGCGAGCAGGCGCGGCGTGTCGGACTTGGTGTTCACGAAACGCAGCGAGACGCCGCCGTAATGGGCAGCGGCGAGGCGTTTGCCCTTGGCATCGAAAGCCAGGCCGGCCACGGTCGAGGAGTGCTCGAAGCTGCGTATGAGCTGTCCCGAGGCATCGCGCAATTCCACCTGCTTGCCCAGGGCGCTGGCGATCAGACCGGTCCGGCCGTCGAGCGCGCTGGCGACATGCTCGACCCAGCGCCGGCCGCGTGCCAACTCGCGTACTTCTCCGGCGCTTGCACCAGGGATGCGGCAGAGACGGTTGTCGTCACCACCGGTCAGAAAGTCCTGCGCCCCGACATCCTGTGCCAGGCACAGCACCGACCCGTCATGCGCCTCGATACGGCTCCAGGGCTGGCTGGTTCTCGTCCACGCGAGATGCAGCACGCCGTCACCGGTGCTGAAGGCGACCCGGCTGGAGTCTCGTGAGGCGACGCAGGCGGTGATGAAGGCGTCCGCCTCCCGCACTGTCCCGCGGGTCTGGAGCAGGTTGTCGACGCTGGCGAAAGCTGTCTGCGTGGCGTCGCTCATGCGCGATCCGCGTCTGTTGCCAAAGCATTGGGCGCCAAGGCACCGGAAATGCTGGCCGACCGGCAGCTCTCGAAACCGCGTCGCAGGCGGGGGCGGTTGAGGTTGCGGCCGATGAACACCAGGCGCGAGCGGCGCGGCTCGCCCGGCTTCCAGGGGCTGATGAAATCGCCGTCGGCCATCATGTGCACGGCCTGGAAGGCGAAGCGGCGGTTCTCGCCGGCATAGGCGAGGATGCCCTTGGAGCGCAGGATGTCCCCGCCCTGCTCCTGCAGCACGGCGCCGATCCAGGCCTGGAACTTGCCGGCATCGAGCGGTTCGTCGACCTCGAACGACAGGCTCTGTATGCCGTCGTCATGGCTATGGGCGTCGGACTCCAGGAAATCCGGCGCCAGTTCCAGCGCCCGCTTGAGGTCGAAGCCGCCCTGGTCGAGGACCGCCGCGATATCCACATGGCCGCGCTCGGCGCGATGGATGCGGGCAAAGCGGTTGATGCCGCGTATGCGCGCCTCGATCTCGATCAGGCCGGCCTCGGAGACGAGGTCGATCTTGTTCAGCACGATGACGTCGGCAAAGGCGATCTGGTTCTGCGCCTCGGTGCTGTCGGCGAGCCGGGCGGGGAGGTTCAGGGCGTCGACCACGGTGACCACCGCATCGAGCCGGGTGCGGGCCTTCACCTCGTCATCGACGAAGAAGGTCTGGGCGACGGGCGCTGGATCGGCAAGGCCGGTGGTCTCGACGATGATGCCGTCGAAACGGCCGCGCCGCTTCATCAGGCTGCCCAGGATGCGTATCAGGTCGCCGCGCACGGTGCAGCAGATGCAGCCGTTGTTCATCTCGAAGACTTCCTCGTCGGCATCCACGACGAGGTCGTTATCGACGCCGAGTTCACCGAACTCGTTGATGATGACGGCATACTTGCGTCCGTGCCGACCGGTCAGGATGTGGTTCAGCAGCGTGGTCTTGCCCGCACCCAGGAAGCCGGTAAGCACCGTGACCGGGATGAGGCCAGCCTGGGCAGCAGCTTCGGGATCGGCAGCTTGGGACGTCTCGGACATGATCTCAGCCTCTCTTGCTGGCTTGAATATAGGGCGGGGCAGCCGCCAGGCCCAACCCCAGCAGCAGGAAGAACCAGCCGCCGAGCGGCATGTTGGTGAACGCGCTGGTCGAGGCGATCGGCCACTCCTGGATCAGCACGGCCACGAACAGGCCGGTTCGCCATGCCCGCAGGACCGGATCTTCCTCGCCGCCCCGCGCGCGTCCGGGCGCCAGTGCCGCCAGCCAGGACCATATCATGACGCAGAACAGGACCAGCCCGGGGATGCCGGCATCGGTCAGCGCCTGCAGATAATGGTTGTGCGGGTGCTGCACGCAGAAGCCGGCCGCACCGCCGTCGGAGGCGGCGGCCGAGAACGGCGGCAGCCCGTGGAAGTAGCGGGGATCGGCGCAGCCGGTGCGGAAGCCGTCGAAGCCGCGTCCCGCCCAGGGATTGGCCCGTGCCATGACCAGCGCCCTGACATAGATCAGGCCGTAGGGGCTGCTGGCGAAATGACGCATCTGATGGTCGAACAGCAGCACCAGATGGCCGAAGCCGCGCTGCGAGACGATCGCGGAGCCTGCCACCAGGACCGGAACCAGGGCCAGGCAGGCGAGCAGCAGCCGGCGCAGGCGCCGCAGCATCAGCCCGGCCACGACGAACCCGAGCCCGCTCAACAGCAGCGGCATGCGCTGGCCGGCCAGCACCATGATCGCCAGGCCGCCGACCAAGGTCGCAGCCGCAGTTCCAACCGCAGCCGCACGGCGCCAAGCCGTGGTGTCACGACGCATCAGCCAGGCCGCCGCCGGCAGCAAGGCCGGGAACAACAGCCTCGACAGCGGAGCCGCAGCGCGTGGCTTGTCGTAGGGACCGGTCAGCGTGCCGTCGTGAAAGCGCGGATCTCCGAACAGATTGACGCCGATCACCGCCTGCAGCAGTAACTGGCCGGCGATGTAGGCAAAAGCGGCGGCGACGAACCAGCCCATCACCCGCCGATGCAGCGGGCGACGTAGGGTCCAGCTCTGCAGGGCCGCGGCAAACAACAGGAAACGCAGCGTTGCCAGCGCCTGGACGAATGAGCCATTCCCGCCATGGTCCCCACCTTGACCCGGAACGCCGATCGGCAGCGAGCAGATCACCAGCCAGAGCCACCACAGCAACGCGATGCGCACCCAGGTCTCGCGCATCCAGAGCCAGTCGCGGATGAGGGTGGAGCGGACCAGGAAGGCGCCGGCGGTGATGTCGATCATGGCCTCGGCCACGCCGCGCCCGTGCAGGAGGAAGACCGGGCAGAGCAAGGTGGCGGCCAGGCCCAGGCGATCGAGCCAGCGGATCAGGAAGGAGCGCATCATGGCGAGCGCATTGACCCGCTGACGGCCTCTAGGCAAGGGCCATGCCGGCTAGATCTTCCGCCAGCTCGAAACGACAGCTTTCGGCCGCCCTATCCGCCGCCACTTCCCGGCTGGGCTGGCC
>CAXSEE010000021.1:3919-35314 GCA_964235615.1 uncultured Acetobacteraceae bacterium
GGGAACTAACCCTACCAGCATGCGATCAATATGGGTTCTCTATCAAAGGGCCGTGACCGGCAGCTGGGAAACAGTGACCTGGACCAGATTGCCGGCGCCCTTCGAAGGGTAATGCAGCGTGGCCGGCGCGCCGGTTTCACCGGTAGTCCTTTCCGTGCCTGCAGTGACAAGAAGAACATAATCCGCAACATGAATGGTGATCGTAATGGCTAGTGAAACAGTTGTAGCCGTATTCTCTACTCAGGAACATGCCGAGGCCGCTGTAGCCGATCTGGTCGCAGCCGGCGTCCCCAGCAGCTCGATCAAGCATTACGCGCGTGATGCGTCGGACACCGCCGTGGCGCCGGAAAGCGTAGACACCGGACGGCATGGCGGCTTCTGGGCCTGGCTGACCGGCCAGGATACGACCCACGAGCAGCATGACGTCTATGACCGCTCCATGCAGTCGGGCCGGACGGTCGTGACCGTCATCAGCGACGGCAGCAACGTCGACGAGATCTATGCCGTGCTCGAACGTCATGATCCGGTCGATCTCGACGAGCACGCGACCGGCTATGACGCGACGACGGCCGGCAGCAGCCAGATCGGCACCACCGCCACGGCGGGCGTCGGTGCGGCAGGCGTGGGAGCTGCCACCGTTGCACCCGCCTATGCGCCGCGCGTCGCGTCTCCGACCGACACCACGCGTACCGGCGGCGCCGAGGAGGTGATCCCGCTCTCCGAGGAAGCGCTGGTGGTTGGCAAGCGTCAGGTCGACCTCGGCACGACTCGCGTCCGCCGCTATGTGGTGGAGCGGCCGGTCGAGGAGCAGATCAGGCTGCGTGACGAGACCGTCTCGATATTCCGCCGCCCGGTCAGCGCTGTATCGACGGTGGTCGACGCCTTCAAGGATCGCGAGATCTCCGTGAACGAGAGCAGCGAGGAAGCCGTCGTCGCCAAGACCGCCCACGTGGTCGAAGAGGTCGTGGTCCAGAAAGGCGTCCAGGATCGGGTCGAGACGATCCACGACACCGTGCGCCGCGAGGAAGTCGAGATCGACGGCCCGGCCGGACGTGCCGTCGACACCAGCAAGAAGATCGATCCCTCGATCTGAAGCTGTCGCCTACGCCTGCGAAAGGGCCGCCTGGAGCAATCCAGGCGGCCCTTTCTTTTTGATTGGTGCAGACAACGACTACAGACTTGAAAGAGGTGGCGCGATGCTCTCCAGGGATTTGCCCTCCGCATCGATGCCCATCTTCAGCCCGACCACGGCGGCGATCAGCATCAACGCCGCGGCACCGGCATAACCGAACGCCAATGGTGTCCGGCCGCCCATCTCGATCAGCTCGCCGAACAGCCAGGGCGCGCCGGCGCCGCCGATGATGGTGCCGAACGCATAGAACAGCGCAATCGCCAGGGCGCGCGTCTCCAGCGGGAACACCTCGCTCGCAGTGAGGTAGGCCGATGATGCGGCGGCGGAGGCGAAGAAGAAGATCGCCACCCAGCCGAGCGTCTGTGTGAACGCATCGAGATCATGATGCGAGAACAGCCAGGCCACGGCGATCATCAGCAGGCCCGAGATGGTATAGGTGATGAAGATCATCTTGCGACGTCCCACCGTGTCGAAGAACCGGCCCAGCAGCAGCGGTCCGAGGAAGTTGCTGACCGCCAGCGGCAGGATGAACAACCCGACCCGGGTGGTCGGCACATGCTCGTAATGCACCAGCACCATGCCGTAGGTGAAGAACACGGCATTGTAGAGGAAGGCCTGGCTGATCATCAGCACCAGGGCCAGAATGCTGCGCGTACGATACGGGCCGATCATCGCCGCGATCACCATGCGAAAACCGAACCGGGCGCGCGTATGCACGACCATGGTCTCGTGGCACGGACCTAGCGGGTGGTCGGCGCCGTTGAAGATGCGCCGCTCGATCTCGGTGGTGACGCTCTCGCCTTCGGCTACCCGGCCATGCGTGCAGAGCCAGCGCGGACTTTCCGGAACCCAACGTCGCATGAGGATCACCAGCAGCCCGAGCACGCCGCCGATGGCGAAGCCGAACCGCCAGCCGAACCAGACCGGCATGATCTGTCCCCCGAGCAGGAAGATCGAGCCACCCGCGCCGAGTGCAGCACCAGCCCAGAACGAGCCGTTGACGATCATGTCGACGCGACCGCGCAGGCGTGCCGGGATCAGCTCGTCGATGGCCGAGTTGATGGCGGAATACTCGCCGCCGATGCCGAGCCCGGTGATGAAGCGGAATACTGCGAAGCTCCAGAAATTCCACGAGCAGGCGGACAGCAGCACGCCGAGTATGTAGATCCCGAGCGTCAGGCTGAAGATCGCCTTACGTCCGACCTTGTCGGTCAGCCAGCCGAAGATCAGCGCGCCGACGACGGCGCCGACGACATAGAGCGACGCCGAGGTGCCGACATTGCTGGGCGTCAGATTCAGCGTGCCGTGTTCCTGCAGGATCGGGCCGATCGAGCCGACGATGGTGACTTCCAGCCCGTCGAGGATCCAGGTGATGCCGAGGGCGACCACCACCAGCATGTGGAAGCGGCTCCACGGCAGGCGGTCGAGCCGGGCCGGAACGCTGGTGCGGACCTGATCCTGAACCGCTCCCGGTCCAGCCCCTGGACCGATGGCGCGGGTAGCCGAGATCAAGTTCACGACGTCTCCTCCAGCCTCGCGATCAGCGCCTGCACGACGGCGGGATCCGCCAACGTCGTGGTGTCGCCAAGCTCGGCAGTATCTTTTGTTGCGATCTTGCGCAGGATGCGCCGCATGATCTTGCCTGAACGGGTCTTGGGCAGATCCTGTGCGATCACAACTGTGTCAGGAGCCGCATATCGGCCCAGGACTTGGCCAACATGGCGTGCCAGTTCCGCTTCCAGACCCGCGTGCTTCCGCGCGTCGCTCTTGAGCACGACGAAAGCGAACAGCGCCTGTCCCTTGACGTCATGCGGCACGCCGACGACGGCAGACTCTCCCACGTCGTCATGGGACTCGAAGGCGCCCTCGACTTCCGCGCTGCCGATGCGGTGGCCGGAGACGTTGATCACGTCGTCGACCCGTCCGGTGATCCAGAAATAGCCGTCGCCATCGCGCCGCGCACCGTCGCCGGAGAAATACATCCCCGGGTAGGTGCTGAAATAGGTCTGCACGAAGCGCGCGTGATCGCCCCAGATGGTGCGTGCCTGGCCCGGCCAGGAGCGGCTGATGCAGAGGTTGCCCTCGGTCTCGCCTTCCAGCACCTGGCCCTTCTCGTCGACCAGCACGGGACAGACGCCAGGCAGCGGCAGGGTGGCGGATCCGGGCTTCTGGGCGACGGCGCCTGGAAGCGGGGAGATCATGATGCCGCCGGTCTCTGTCTGCCACCAGGTATCGACCACCGGGCAGCGCTCGCCGCCGACGTCGTTGTAGAACCATAGCCAGGCTTCGGGATTGATCGGCTCGCCGACGCTGCCGAGTATGCGCAGCGAGGCGCGCGAAGTGGCGGCCAGCACGCCCGGATCATCGCGCATCAGCGAGCGGATCGCGGTCGGCGCAGTATAGAAGCTGGTGACCTGGTATTTATCGATGATCTGCCACCAGCGCCCGGGTTTTGGCCAGGATGGCGTGCCCTCGTAGATCAGGCTGGTGCCGCCGTTGGCGAGCGGCCCGTAGACCACGTAGCTATGGCCGGTGACCCAGCCGATGTCGGCGGTGCACCAGAACACGTCCGGCGCGCGATAGTCGAATACCGCCTCGTGGGTAAAACGCGCCCACACCAGATAGCCGGCGGTGGTATGCAGCACGCCCTTGGGCTTGCCGGTGCTGCCGGACGTATAGAGCAGCAGCAACGGATCTTCCGCGCCCATCGCCTCCGGCTCGCAGATGTCCGGCTGCTCCGCCACCAGGGCGGCATAGTCGCGGTCGCGGCCGTCCTGCATCGGCGCGTCGGAATTGGTGAGGCGCAGCATGACGACATGCTCGACCGGGTTCGACGGTGACAATGCCAGTGCCGTGTCGACCACGGTCTTGAGTGCCACGCGCTTGCCGCCGCGCCGGCCTTCGTCCGCGGTGATCAGCAGCTTCGCCCCACAGTCCGACAGGCGATCGGCAACACTCGACGCGGCCAGGCCGGCGAACATGACCACGTGCACGGCGCCGATGCGCGCGCAGGCGAGCATGGCGACGGCGCCCTCGATCACCATCGGCAGATAGATCGCAACCCGGTCGCCCTTGACGACACCGAGCGCCCGCAGCGCGTTGCCCAGGCGGCAGACCTCGGCATGAAGTTCGCCGTAGGTGACGCGCCGGCTGTCGTCCTCGGCCTCGCCCTGCCAGATCAGCGCCGTCTGGTCACGCCGCTCGCGCAGGTGGCGATCCAGGCAATTGACCGAGACGTTGAGTTGCCCATCGGCGAACCATGAGATCCGCACATCCTCGCCGAAGCTGCTGCTGCCGGCGAGCATGGGTTCGCGGATCCAGTCGATCCGCTTGGCTTCCTCGAGCCAGTAGCTGTCCGGCTCCTGGACCGCATGGTTGGACATCACGCGGTACTGCGCCGCCGTTACCAATGCCGCGGCAGCCAATGACGGTTTGACGTGATAAACCGATCCCTGGTCCATGATCCTGATCGAACTCCCACCAATAGCCAGCCGGACCGTTGGATCGATCCTGGCCGCGCAGCGTCTCGAAGCCATCCGGACGGTGCTGCAGCCCTGCACATACCAGAGCAGGGTTGCAGGATCGAGGGCGGCGAGACAAGAGGGGCGTTAGTGGGTCTGGGCGTCTCGCGCAAGCAGGCCGCCGGATAGTATCAGGGGACGGTGCCCCTGCCCGAGCAGGACTGCGGAAATCCCGCAAAGCACAATTGCAGCGAGACAAGCCTCGATCAATCGGCGACGTTTGCGCGTAGGAGCAACGTTGTCCATATAAACCACCGGATCTAAGGGGTCTCAACATATCACACATCAGCAATCGTGCAATAAGCTGTTCGAGGTGGGCCTGATACGCCATCCGGCGGTCCAGGTCTCTGCCGGGACCTGCTACGGCCGGCTTGACCTGCCGCTTGCGCCGGGATGGGAAGGCTGGGCCGAAACACTGGCCGGACGGTTGAAAAGGATGGTGCCGGCACGGATCTGGAGCTCGCCCTCGTCGCGTTGCGCGTCCGTGGCCGAGGCCTTGGCAATCCTGCTGAACGTGCCGTTGATCCTGGATGGACGCCTGCGGGAACTCGCTTTCGGCGAATGGGAAGGCATTGCCTGGGCGGACCTGCCACGCGCGGCCATGGATCTCTGGGCATCGGATCCACTGGCCTTCAGTCCGCCAGGCGGTGAGACCGGTGCTGGCCTGATCGACCGTGTCGCCAGCTTCTCACGCACGCTGGGTGCTGAAGCACAGCACTGCATCGTGGTATCCCACGGCGGCCCGCTACGCCTGCTGCCGGCATTGCTGCGCGGCGACCCGCCCGATCTTCTGGCCTCTCCGCCGGGGATCGGCAGCTTCTCGGTCCTGCGCGTGCCAGCAAGGCTGGGCCAGACTCGTCCAAGACCTGGCCAGACCCGTTAAAGGCTTGGCCTTTGAAATCCATTCAGTGCGTTGCGTCCGGGCGCCAGCCAGGTCGGCCTGCACGCCAGAATACGAAGCTGTACATGTCGGCATACAGCTCGTCGTTCTGTGTCTTTGTCGAGCCTATGCCATGTCCGGCCTTGGCATCGATGCGCAGCAGAACCGGGTTCGGCGTGCCTGACGCCTGCAGCGCGGCCGTCAGCTTTGCCGGCTCCCAGGGGGAGACGCGCGGGTCGTTCAGCCCGGTCGTGATCATCACGGCCGGATAGCGGACACCCTTCCTCACATGCTGGATAGAGTCGTCCATGAACAGGTTGGCAAAGCCGTCCTTGTTGGTGATCGTGCCGAACTCCGGGATGTTGTTCGGCCCGTTCGGCGAGAATTCCGCGCGCAGCGTGTTGGCCGCGGGCACCGCGTCGATCACGCCGGCAAACAGGTCGGGCCGCTCGGTCATCGCACGGCCCATCGTGATGCCGCCGGCGGAACCGCCGAAGATGAACAACTTGTCCTTCGTGGTCACCCCGCGCGCGATCAGGCTCTCGCCGCAGGCGATCAGGTCGCGCCACGTGTTGGGCTTGCGCCCGTCCTTGCCGGCCACCCGCCAGGCGTCGCCGAGCTCGCCGCCGCCACGCACGTGGCACGAGGCATAGCTGCCGCCCTCGGCCAGGAAACTCACGTCACGCGGGCTGAAATCGGCCAGCTGCGAAATACCGTAGGAACCATAGGCCTGGATCAGCACGACCTGCGGCCCCTGGACGCCCTTCGGCTGCACCAGCGTCAATGGCACCAGCACCCCGTCATGCGCACGCGCCTGGAGGTCGCTGACGATGAACTTCGAGGGATCCAGCGGCGGCTGCGTGCCGAGCTTCAGGTCGGTGAAGATCCGGCTGTCCGGGTTGTAGGAAAACTCGGTCGGCGGCACCACCCAGCTATTCAGATCGATCGAGATGCCGGGCTGGCTCGGATCGGTAAAGGCGCTGTAGACATGTCCCTTGAACGGCAAGGCGATCTCGTCCACCGAGCCCTTGCCGCCGTAGCCGACGCGCAGCAGTTGCGAATAGGCCCCCTGGCGCGCCAGCACATACAGGCCGTCCGCAGCGGCGTGGATAGAGTCGATGACGCGGTCAGGCATCGCCGGCACCAGCACCCGCGCCGCGTCCAGGCTCTGCCCGGCATGCAGCCCCAGCACCTGGAACGTCGGGGCGTTCTTGTGCGACAGCAGGAACAGATCGTTGCCGTGCGCATCGAGACTGTTCACGTCGTCGCCGCGCGCGACGAACGGCTTCCATTGCAGCTTCGGGTCGGCCAGCCCCGCGTCGGACGCCTGCCAGAGTGCGAGCTCGTTCTGCACGCCATTGACGTTGATCGCGATAGCCACCGGTGACGTCGGCGTCAGTTGCAGCATCGGCGTCTCGACGGGCTCGAAATGCGGGCCGTGGCCGACCGTCGAGCCGAGTATCGGCACCGGCGCGCCCTTCAGGTCCCAGCTCACCAAGGTCGCGTCGAAATATTTGTCGACCGGCGCCTCTCCCGGCGCCATCTGCTTCAGGCGGGTGAAATACACGATGCGGCTGTCATTGCTCCAGGCCGTGGCGCCGAACTGCGCGCGGTCCAGCGGCCCTGCCAGCACGGCACCGCTCGCCGCGTCATAGACCGAGATCGACGCATCCTCCGAACCGCCCTCCGAAATGCCGACCGCGACCTTGCTGCCGTCGGGAGCGGCCAGGAAGAAGTTGATCGCGAACGGATTGCCCCCGTGGGCGGCACGAAGTGCGGCGACATCGACGATCTTGCGCGTGCCCTTGGCGTCCTTGACGATCAGGTCGAAGTTGTCCGAGCCCGGGCCGCGCTCCTCGTAGAAGGCGCGGCCGTTATAGCTCGCGTAATCCTCGATGAAGCCGAAGCTGCCGGTGAAGGCGGCGATCCGCTGCTCCAGTGCGGCTCTCGGCTTGATGGCATCCATGATCCGCCGCGTGTAGGCGCCCTCGGTCTTCATCCAGGCGATGGTGGCGGGATCCAGGGCCTCCATGAAGCGGTAGTTGTCAGCGACCTTCCTGCCCCAGATCACCTCGGTGACCGGCTTGGCTGAGATGGCCGGCGGCTTCGTCGCGAGACCGAGCGGCGCCAGCCTGTCGGCCGGGACACTGGCGCTCGCCACGGTCATGCCGGCAAGCGCGAAGACACTGCCCAGGAAGCCAGATCGAAGCATTCTTTTAATCCACTATGATTTCAGGAATACACAGACTGGTATCGGCAACTTCCCGGCAATACAACCTGCGGCATCGTCGGCTAGGTTTCGTAAACACTTCACCTGAAGTATACCCAGACGCCTAGTTGAGCTTGTACAGTTGCAGGGGCAGCAACCTCGATCTCGAAATTGTCCGGTCTGGCTCAGGCAGTAGCTGGATAGGTGTAGCGGCGCATACCGATGCGCGTCCCTGCCGCGATCAGCTACCGTCGTCGACGCATGTCTCGCGAGTTCGAGGACACCGGCTTGATCGCCTCGGCATCAGGGATCGGCTCGGGTGGGACGGGCATAGTAACGGAAAGCGTCGCCTGCGCGGCCTCAGCCTCCAGGCGCCCACGTGAACCCATGCTCTGGACGATGACCGCTGCCAAGGAGCGCGCATCCCCTGTGCGGAAGCTGACGCCCGAGGCATCATTCCATTCGTGAGTTGGCAGGCGTGCAAGGTCGAGTTCCTGGCCGGCACTGACCGCGAGCTGTTTCAGGTGGAGCCGCATCGTCCGGCCATTGCCATCCCGAAAGGCGTGGATCGCGTTCAGCTCGCCAATATGGTGAGCGGCTTTCTCGGCGAAGGCCGCGGCATCCAGCCCGGCCAGGTTCCCATTGGCTGACAGCTCACGGAACTGCTTGGACAGCGAACCCTCGATGAGGTGTGGAAAGGCGAATGGCTCCGAATGCCGCGGATGGGTGAGACCCACCGTGCGGATTTTGCCGGCCCAGGAGAAGATGTCCCCGAACAGGTGCTTATGCGTTGCCTTGAAGCCGTCCATCGTCAGCGGGAACGTTGGAGCATTCGCCGCGCGTTCCGTTGTGAAGGCATACTCGCCAAGACGCAGCATGCCTGGATCAGTGAGGCCAAGCTTGTTCTTTAAGGTGTGAGTTCCAGGGTAGACATAGGGATCATCTACTGGCCGACGTGCCACCCGTACCCCGCCTTAGACAGCCTCACGCATCGCCGCTAGCGCCCGGTCCGCAGGCACGATCCGCTCCATGACGTAGCGGTGTACATAGCGGCCGGACACGTCCGGGGGCACGCGCTCCTCATGGAACATGGCGAACAAGGCTTCCAGCTCTGGGGTCGGATGGATTCCCTCTATCGCATTGCTATGATGAGCGTCAGCTCTGCGCCGCCGCAGCTCGACCATCCCCTCATCGTTTACACGTTTGTAAGGCATGGCACGCAATTCCGCTCGATAGCGCTCGACGATCGGGAAAGCAGACATCTTGGGCTTCTCCTATGTCATTAACATAGGACAGAAGGATCGAAAATCACCCTGAATGGCGGCAGCAGCCGGCCGGCTACGATCTCCCCACGCGCGTCCTTCTTAAGCCGCAGCACTTGGTCGGGCAGGTCTCTTCACCTCTCGTAATCAACAGCTAGCCGAGGCAGAGGCTGCTGAGCACGGCGCAATCCGCCAGCACGGCACAGGCGCCGAGTATGTCGCCGGTATGGCCGCCGACCTGTCGCCGCGCCAGCCGGGTGACGACCAGGGCAGCGGCGAGCGCACACCCGGACGCGGCCAGGATCATCCAGCCACGCAGCAGCAAGGCCGCGAGCAGCAAAGCCAGCAGCCCGGCCACCATCGCCGGCAGGCGCGGAATCGGATGCAGCGGCGAGGCCAGCCCCTCGCGACGCGCCGGCGGCAACAGCAGCAGGACCAGCACGATGGCGGCGCGCGACAGCGCACCGGAAGCGACCAGCGCCGCGCAGACACGCGACGGCACCGCGATCCCGCTCAAGGCGGTGATGCGCAACAGGATCGAGAGCCCGAGCGCCAGCGCGCCATAGCTGCCGATCCGGCTGTCGCGCATGATCTCGAGCTTGCGCGGCCGATCACGTCCGCCGCCGAAGCCGTCCGCCATGTCGGCAAGGCCGTCCTCATGCAGCGCCCCGGTGAACAGCAGCAGGGCGGCAAAGCTCCAACAGGCCGACAGCGCCGGCGGCAGCCCGATCCGGGCGGCCAGCATGTAGGCAGCGCCGCCGAACAACCCGGCCAGCGCTCCGGCCAGCGGAAACGCCCAGACCGCTCCGGCCATGTCGATATGCGGATCGCGCGGCATCAGCGCCGCCACCGGCAGGCGGGTGAAGAAGCCGATGACCGACGCGAGGTCGGTGCGCAGCTTGCGGATCACGGATGATCCGAAGTCCCAGCGCTTTCCGAAGTCCCGGCACGCTCGGCACGATCCGAGACGCCGGCCTCGCTGAAGCTGGCCATGCCCTGGTGGCAGGCGACGGCGGCACGCAGCAGCGGCACCGCCAGCGCCGCCCCCGATCCCTCGCCGAGCCGCAGGCCGAGGTCGAGCAGCGGCGACAGCCCGAGTGCGCGGGCCAGGGCGCTGTGGCCGGCCTCGGCGGAGACATGGGCAAGCTGGGTGTGGTCGAGGCCGCCGGCACGCAGATGCGCGAGCGGCGCCACCGCCGCGGTCACGACGAACCCGTCCAGCAGCACCGGAATGCCGGCATGACGCGCGGCCAACGCGGCACCGAGCAACGCGGCCAGCTCGAACCCGCCGACGCGGCGTGCCACCTGCAGCGGATCGCCGAGGCAGGCTCGGTGATGGGCCAGGGCGGACTCGATCGCCCGCTGCTTGCGGAGAAGTCCGGCGTCATCCACACCGGTGCCGCGCCCGACCCAGCGCGCCACGTCGCCGCCTTGCAGGGCCGCCGCGATCGCCGCTGCCGCGGTGGTGTTGCCGATACCCATCTCGCCCAGGCAAAGCAGGTCGGTGCCGGGCTCAACCGCGTCATGGCCCACGCGCACGGCATCGAGGAAGCCGGCCGCACTCATCGCCGGTGCCTCGGTGAAATCCGCGGTCGCGGTCTCCAACGCCAGCGGCACGACCCGCAACGCGGCGCCGGCGTTGGCGGCGAGCTGATTGATCGCCGCCCCGCCGGCACCGAAGTTGCCGACCATCTGAGCCGTGACCTCGGCCGGATAGGACGAGACGCCGCGCGCCGCGACACCGTGGTTGCCGGCGAAGACCAGGATCGCCACGTGGTCCAGCCGCGGCATCGGGCGGCGCTGCCACTGCGCGAGCCAGGCGGCGAGGTCTTCCAGCCGTCCCAGGCTGCCGGGCGGCTTGGTCAGCACAGCCTGGCGCGCACGCACCGCGGCGGCGGCCGCGAGGTCGGGTCCGGGCAGATGCTCGCAGGCGTGTCGAAGGGCGTCGATCGAGGAGAAGTCGGTCATCGGGATGCGGCAATAGCGGCTATCGCGTGAAAGAACGAGCCGCTGGTCAGGCCGCGGACGCCGCCTGCGGGTCCCAGCTCGGCGAGGCTCGCGTCACGCAAGGTGGCCAGCGGCGCATCACGGCCAGGGTCGGTCAGGCGGGCGTAATGGAATTCATGGCCGCGCAACGTCGTGCCGGCAGGGCCGAAGCCGGACGCGACGGCCAGGCTCGCCTCGCGGTAGCCGAGCACCATGCGGCGCTTCGCGAAGCTGGTGGCATGGCTCAGCAGGCCGGCCATCGTATGCGCCACACCGGCGGCATCCTCGATGCTCTCGCCCAGCACCATGTAGCCGCCGCACTCGCCATGCACCGGTCGCGCGAGCGCGAACGAACGCAGCCCGGCCATGAAGCGGGTCGACGCGGCGAGCCTCCCGGCATGCAGCTCGGGATAGCCGCCGGGCAGCCAGCAGCAGTCGCAATCCGCCGGCGGCGGCTCGTCGGCCAGCGGCGAGAACGGCACGATCTCCGCCCCCGCCTCGCGCCAGCCCTGCACGACATGCGGATAGAGAAAGCTGAAGGCGTCATCGCGCGCCAGGGCGATACGCTGTCCGAACGGCGGCAGCGCCGGATGGGAAGCCGTCTCATGACGAGGCAGCGGACCCGCCAAGGCGATGATGGCGTCGAGATCAAGGTCACGCTCGGCGATGTCGGCGAGCATGGCGAGGAACGGGTCGAGGGCGGCATGTTCCTGCGCCTGCACCAGGCCGAGATGCCGCTCCGGCAAGGCCAGGGCGGGATCGCGCATCAGGCAGCCGAGCACCGGCAGGCCGGCCTGCTCGATCGCGCGCGTCACCCCGTCGCGGTGGCGGGCGGACCCGGCCCGGTTGAGCACGACGCCGGCCACGCGCACGTCCGGCTCGTGGCAGGCGAAGCCGCGCGCCACCGCCGCGGCCGATTGCGACTGCCCGGAGATATCCAGCACCAGCACCACCGGCAGGTCGAAGTGCCGCGCGAGGTCGGCGGCCCGTCCACCCTTGCCCTGCGGTGCCGCGACGCCGTCGAACAGGCCCATCGAGGCTTCCACCAGCAGCAGCGCCTGGTCAGGGACGCCCCGGATTAACGACTGCAACAGGGCTTCCGGCATCGCCCAGCTATCCAGGTTCAGGCAGGGTGATCCGAGACAGGCGGCGTGGAAGCCCGGATCGATATAGTCCGGCCCGGACTTGGCCGCCCGCAACGGTATCCCGCGCCGTCGCAGGGCGGCCAGGATGGCGAGCGTCACCACTGTCTTGCCGCTGCCGGAGCGGGGTGCGGCGATCAGCAGGCCGCGCGTCATGCTGCGGGATGACATGGCAACGCCACGCCGCTAGATTGTCCGACGTGAAGCCGGAAGTATCGCTGCGGCGTGGCTGGACCACGGGAGCCTGTGCCACGGCGGCGGCGAAGGCTGCCTATGCCGCACTCCTGCATGGCCGGTTTCCCGACCCGGTGTCGATCACCCTGCCGCGCGGCGGCTGCGTCGAGTTCGCGCTGGCCGAGAGCCGCATGCTGGACGGCGCCGCCATGGCCGCCGTGGTGAAGGATGCCGGTGACGATCCCGACGTGACCCATGGCGCCCTGGTCCGCGCGGAGCTGCGCCTGTTGCCGGCCGGCTCCGGCGTGCAGTTCCGGGCTGGACCGGGCATCGGCACCGTCACCCGGCCCGGCTTGCCACTGCCGCCGGGAGAGCCGGCGATCAACCCGGTGCCGCGCGAGATGATCCGGACTGCATTGTGCGAAGTCACGCGGGATGGTCTCGGTGAGTTGGCACCCGAGCCCGATGCCCTGGTCACGATCTCCATCCCCGGCGGTGAGGCGCTGGCGGCGCAGACGCTGAACGGGCGGCTCGGCATCGTCGGCGGCCTGTCGATCCTGGGGACCACCGGAATCGTCATCCCGTTCTCGTGCGCTGCCTGGATCGACAGCATACGGCGCGGCATCGACGTCGCCAGGGCCACCGGTCACGGCCATGTCGCCGGCAGCACCGGACGCAGCTCGGAGCAGGCCGTGCAGAAATTGTACGGGCTCGACGAGGTGGCGCTGATCGAGATGGGCGACTTCGTCGGCGGGATGCTGAAATACCTGCGCGCGCATCCGGTGCCACGTGTCACCGTAGCCGGCGGCATCGGCAAGATCACCAAGCTGGCGCAGGGACGCCTCGACCTGCATTCGAAACGCGGCGCGGTCGATCGCATCGCCCTGGCGGCACTGGCCGCGCAGGCGGGCGTCTCGGCGCGTCAGGTCACGCGGATCGAGACCGCCAACACCGCGGCCGAGGCCTTCGCGCTCGCCGCCGAGGAGGATGTGGCTCTCGGCAACCAGGTCGCGGCACGCGCCTGGGAGGTGGCCGCGGAGCTGTTGCGGGACACCGAAATCGCGCTGGAAATCGTGCTGTTCGATGCTCAAGGGGCACTCCACGGCCGTGCGCCGATGGCCTCCTCGCGGAACCGCCTGGGGTAGTCGCTGCTGTACAGCGCGCTCTCGACCCCTGCCGCATCCCCGAGCGCCGGTCCGACCAGGACCAGGGCTGTGCGTTCGATCGGCTCCTTGGCCAGCGACGCGCCGATATCGGCGAGCGTGCCGCGAATGATGCGCTGATCCGGCCAGGAGGCACGCGCCACCACCGCCACCGGGCAGGCGGCGCCATAGAACGGCGTCAGCTCGTCCACGATGCGGTCGATGCCGTGGATGGCGAGATGGATCGCGAGCGTGGCACCGGTCGCGCCGAACCCGGCCAGGGTCTCCCGCTCCGGCATGGCCGAGGCACGGCCGGACAGGCGTGTCAGCACCAGGCTCTGCGATACTCCCGGGCGGGTCAGCTCGCGCCCGAGGGCGGCGGCGGCGGCGGCAAAGGCCGGCACGCCCGGGGTGAGCGTGTAGGGAATGCCGCGCGCGTCGAGCCTTCGAAGCTGCTCGGCGAGCGCGCTGTAGATCGAGAGATCGCCGGAGTGCAGCCGTGCCACGTCCTGCCCGGCGGCATGGGCGGTGATGCAGTGCGCCTCGATCGCGTCGAGGTCGAGCGAGGCGGTGTCGACCAGCCGGGCATCCGGCGGGCAGTGCGACAGCATCGCCGCCGGCACGATCGAGCCGGCATAGAGGCAGACCGGGCAGCTTCGCAGCAGGTCACGCCCACGCAGGGTCAGCAGGTCAGGCGCGCCCGGCCCGGCGCCGATGAAATGAATGGTCATGCCGGGACCTCATACCATCCGGCGCCGCGCCATCCTATCCGCTGCAGACCTGTTGGAAATTGCCGGCGAGTGCGGCTAAAGCTCTCCCTTCCACTCGGGATCAGTCCAATGACGTCACAGATCAGCGCCGACCGGGTTCTCGTCGATGACTGGCATGTGATCGCGGATCTCCTGGCCTTGCCGCCCGGAAGATCGATCGCGACCCGGCTGTTCGGCGTGAAGCTGGAGGTTCGCGCCGGCGGCCCGGACAGCGATATCCTGGTGACGCGCGAGGATGGCGGACCGGTGCGGGTCCAGCAGCGCCACGGCTTCGTCTGGGCCTGTCTCGGCACGCCCGGGCGGGACATCGTCGACATACCCGAGGCGCTCGAACCGGACCGGCCGGTCACGAGCTGCGGGTCGCTCGGCGTGCATGTGTCCGGACCGCGCGCGATCGAGAACTTCCTCGACATCGGCCATTTTCCATACGTGCATACCGGCTATCTCGGCGCCGAGCCGGAGACCGAGGTCATGCCGTACTCGGTCAACCGGCTGGCTGACGGCGGGCTGATCGCCACCAATTGCCGCTTCTTCCAGCCGTTCGCGTCGCCGGCGGCGAAGGACGGGATCATGGTCGGCTACACTTACAAGGTCGAGAGGCCGCTGACCGCTTCGCTCTACAAGACCAACGTGTTCCACACCGACCGGCTCGACATCATCTATCTGTTCGTGCAGCCGTTGGACGAGACGCACATCGTGGCCCATCTCCTGCTCATTTTCATGGAGACCGGGACGTCGCTCGGGGAACTGCGATCGTTCTCGCAGCTCATCCTGGCCCAGGACAAGCCGATCCTGGAGAACCAGCGTCCCAGGCGGCTGCCGCTCGGCGCCGGCGCGGAAATACCGATCGCGGCGGCGGACAAGTCATCGATCGTCTATCGCAGCTGGCTTCGGGAACTCGGCCTGACCTATGGCATCGTCCGGCAGCCGGAGGTTCGCCGGGCGGCCATGGCATGACGATGCCGCTCGCGGATGCGTGGCGTCCGGTGGCGTCGTCGTCGGACCTCGTGCCACGCCACATCTACCAGACACGGCTGGATGGACACGAGCTGGCGATCTGGCGCGACGACAACGGCGTCCCCAACATCTGGGAGAACCGGTGTCCGCATCACGGGGTCCGGCTGTCGATCGGCGCGTCGCTGGGACAGGAGCTGAGGTGCCAGTATCACGGCTGGCGGTTCGCGAGCGTGACCGGCGCCTGCACCGCGGTCCCGGCTCGTCCCGGCAAGACGCCTCCATCGGCCATCAAGGTGAGGTCATGGATCGCGGTCGAGGCCTTTGGGCTGGTCTGGACCAGCCTCACGGCAGCAGCGGCTCCGATCGCGCCGCCGGAGCTGCCGCCGCCGGAGCTGCCGGAGGAGTGGCTGGTGCTGCGGGCGCTGCCCATCGACAGGCCGGCGGCCGCGGTCGAGGAGGCCTTGCCCGGGATGGTCTTCGACGATCGGCTGGCGGTTCGCGTGTCGGTGCATCGCCACGGCGGCTGGGACGGGTTGGCCACGACCGGCGGCACGCAGGGTCCGCAGGCCCGCTATCTCGTCCAGCCGCTGGACGCCGCGCGCTGCGTCGTGCGTGGAGTGATGACGCTCGGTGCGATGCCGGCTGGGTCGGAGCTCTCGCGTCTGGATGGCCTGCGCGCCGCCGATCTCGCGCTCGAGCGGCTGCGTCGCCGGATCGAGAACGCGGATGATGGAAGCGGGGCATGCTGACGATCCACGAGTATGTGCTGTCGGCCGAATGCTACGCGGTGCGGCTTCTCGCGAAAACGCTCGGCGTCATCCATGAGAGCCGGCAGGTCGAGCTGCATCCCAGCCGGCAGCACGAGCAGGAGCCGTTCATCAGCCTGAACCCGCTCGGGACCGTGCCGGTACTCGAAACCGGCACAGAGACGATCCGCGATTGGCAGGCAATCCTGATCTATCTGGCGGCGACGCATGACAGGTCGGGCCACTGGCTGCCATCGACCGATCCCCACCGCCTGGCCGCCGTGTTCGAGTTCCTGGCGATGGCGCGAGCGCTCGGGGACACAGCGGGTGCGGCGCGCCTGCATGATGCGATCGGGGTCCCTGCCGACATCGCGCGCTGCCGCCGCGAGGCGCATCGGCTGTTGCGGGTGCTTGACCGGCATCTATGGTTCGGCGAGCAGCAGGAGCGCTTCTGGCTGGTGCAGGGAGATCATCCCACGGTCGCGGACATCGCGGTGTTCGTGCACGTGATCCTGAGCGAAGAGGGCGACATCAGCCGTGAGGACTATCCCGCCGTCCGACGCTGGCTGGACAGATGCCGCCGCCTCGACAGCTTCATCGTCATGAGCGGCGTGTTCGAACTTCCGGCGGCACTTGTCCTCATGGAGTAGATTACCTACCGAGGTTTCTGAAACTTCAGCAGGAAGTTGTCCGCCTCTCCGATCGTCTTGTACTTGTCGTGATCCATGGCGCCCAGACGGTAGGTCGGCGGCAAGGTCCATACGCCCTGTGGCCAGTGCGTCGTGTCCCGCGGATTGCGTTCCAGTTCGGAGGAGGCGACCAGCCTGAAACCTGCCCGCTCGATCATCGCCACGGCATAGTCCTGTCGGACATAGCCGTCCTCGGCAACCGGGTCCTGCGGCCGGTCGGGACGCGCCCGATGCTCCTCGATTCCCAACGTACCACCAGGCTTCAGGACCCGATAGAATGAAGCAAGAACCTGCTCGATGTCCTTGTCGTTCATCCAGGTGTGCAGGTTGCGAAACGTCAGCACCATGTCGACGCTGCCCGCCGGCAGGAAGTCGAGCCTCTGGCCGCCCAGATAGGCGTATCGGAGCTTGTCGAATTCAGGATGGACCGCGAACTTCGTTCTGATCCGGTCCGGAAAGCTCGCATAGGCCCGCTCGTTCTCGTTGCCGGCCGGGTCGCCGAGCACCGCATAGAGGACACCCTTGTCGTGCAGGTAGGGCGCCAGGATCTCGGTCCAGTAGCCGGCGTAGGGGAAGATCTCAGCGACCGCGGACTCCGGCTTTACACCCAGGAACGACAGGACCTCTTCGGGGTGCCGAACAGGATCACGGGCCACCGCCGCTGGGTCCCGGCCTGGCCAAGCCACCGCCTGGCTCAACGTCTCCGCGGCAGGAGCGGGCATGGGAGCAAGGAGCGCCATGGCGAGACAGATCGTGGTGACATGACGCATGCGGCGCATACCCGGTTTGGATCATCGACAGCCGGATCGATAGCAGGACACTGAGTCTACGCTACCGGTTTTCGACAAACCTCAGGTACGAGCCGACCAACCGTGTTCTTCCGCAAATGCGCACGTAACCCCCGCACCCGCGATCCGCTCCAGGATCAACCGCCCCTGCGGCCCGACTGAGGCCAGGGCGCAGGCTTCGGCGACGCTGCGCACACCGACCGCGGCTTCGGCCCGCTCCGAGAAGGTCACGCAGCGCGGCTGCTCGGCGCGCAGGGCGGCATTGGAGACACGCAGCAGCGTCAACCCAAGCCGTTGCGCGGCCTCGAACAGGCCGGGCTCGTCACGCTTGAAATTGGGGATCGCGAGCAGGCTCGGACGCGTGCCGACGCGGGAGATCGCCTCCTCCAGCAGGTCGATCACCGCTTCGGCGGAAACACCATGACGACATCCAAGACCGGCTGCCACCATCAACGGGTCCAGCTCCATTGCGTGATGCGCATCGCCGGGCGCAGCGCGTGCATGCTGCCGACCCGGTCGAGCCGGTCGATGCCGATCCGGGTCAGGTCGCCGCCATGCACACCCTGAGCGGCCAGCAGCACGGCCTCGGTCTCGATCGTCACCGCGTTCACCACCAGCCTGCCGCCCCGGCGCAGGGCCAGGCGCGCGGCATCGAGCACGCCGGGAGTGGTGGCGCCGCCGCCGATGAAAACCGCGTCGGGCGGCGGCAGGCCATCCAGGACCGCGGGCGCCGCACCCAAGCGCCGCTCCAGTCCCGGCACGCCCAGGGCATGCGCGTTGGCGATCGCACGGGTGGCACGGCCGGGGTCCTGTTCGATTGCGAAGGCGCGATTGGCGGGATGGCACAGCATCCATTCGATCGAGACCGAACCCGAACCGCAGCCGATGTCCCACAGCAGCTCGCCCTGACGCGGCGCCAGCGCCGAGAGGGTGAGGGCGCGGATCTCGCGACGGGTGAACTGGCCGTCATGCTCGAACAACGCGTCGTCCAGCCCGCTCGCGAGCGGGATGACCCGCGCCGCCTCGCCCGACACCAGCTCGATGCCCAGCAGGTTCAGCGGATCGATCTCGGGCGGCAACGGCTGCTCGGCGCGCTGGCTGTCGACGCGCGCGCGCGGGCCACCCAGCGCCTGCATCACATGCAGCATGGAACCGCCGAAGCCGTGCGTGCGCAGCAGCGCCGCGACGACGGGCGGCGTGGCGGCGTCGGCACTCAGCACCAGCAGGCGGGCGCCAGGCTGCAAGGCGGGCAGCAGGCTCTCCAGCGGCCGGCCGCAGAGCGACAGGGTCGTCACCTCCTGCAGGCTCCAGCCGAGGTGGGCGGCGGCCAGCGAGAAGCAGGAGGGGCTCGGCAGGCAGAGGTAATCCGACGCCGGCAGCAGGCGCGCGATGGCCGAGCCGATACCGAACCAGAACGGATCGCCCGACGCGAGGATGACGGTCGGCAGCGGGCGGCGGGCGACCAGGCCGGGCAGCGCCTCGACCATCGGGGATGGCCAGGCCAACGTGTCGCCGTGGATCAGCTCGGCCGCCAATGCCAGATGACGGGCTCCGCCGGCGACCAGCGTGGCCGTGGACACAGCTTCGCGCGCGGCGGGGGAGAGGCCATCGACACCATCCTCGCCGATGCCCAGGATGGTCATCCAACGGTCGACGCTCACGAAAGGAGACCAGGATGCGCGTGCTGCTGCTCGGCGGCACCACGGAGGCGTCGATGCTGGCGGAGATGCTGGCCGACGACCGGCGGTTCGCGGCAATTCTGTCCCTGGCCGGCGTCACCCGCCGGCCGGCGCTGCCGCGCATCGCGCACCGGATCGGCGGCTTCGGCGGCATCGACGGACTGTCCGACTGGATGCGCGCGCGAGGGACCCACGTCCTGGTCGACGCCACCCATCCCTATGCCGTGCAGATGAGCCGCCATGCCGCCGTAGCCGCCGCCAAAGCCGGCATTCCATGGCTGCGGATCGATCGTCCGGCCTGGACGGCGCGGGCTGGCGACCACTGGACCCATGTCCGCGACGGCGAGGCGGCGGCACGCGCGCTGGGTGCCGTGCCACGGCGCGTGCTGCTGACGCTGGGCAGCAAGGGCCTGGCGCCGTTCCGCCGGACGCCGATGCATCACTACGTGATCCGCTGCATCGACGCGCCCGATGCGGAACTGCTGCCGCCCGACCACCGGCTGCTGCTGGCGCGCGGTCCGTTCACCTTGGAAGCCGAGACGGCGCTGCTCGCCGCGCACCGGATCGACATACTGGTCAGCAAGAACTCCGGCGGCATCGCCACTGCGGCGAAGCTGGATGCGGCCCGACATGCCGGGCTGCCGGTGCTGATGATCGAGCGGACGCCATGCACCGGCGGCGAACCCCGTGTCGCCACGGCGGCGGAGGCGATGCGATGGCTCGATGCCCGCTATCATGAGCCGGTGCCGGTGCCCTGACTTCGGGCCGCGCGTGGCGCATACAGCCAGGGTGGCGCATCCGGGCGCTCGATCCGCCGGGTGGCATCGGTGCCGACCAGGACCATCGTGCGCATGTCGGCCTGGTCGGCCCTCGCCTCGGCCAGCGTGGTGATCACGACACGCTCGTCGATCCGGCTGATCGCGGTCGCGAACACCACCGGGACGCTGGCCGCGAGGATGTCGCGCAACAGCCCCAGCGCCTCGCCCAGCTGCCAGGGCCGCGCGCGCGAGACCGGGTTGTAGAGGGCCATCGCGAACCCCGCCTCGGCCGCCGCGCGCAGGCGACGCAGGACCAGCGGCCAGGGCTTGAGGTTGTCCGACAGCGACAGCACGCAGAAGTCATGGCCGAGCGGCGCACCCACGCGCGCGGCCACCGCCAGCATCGCCGAGATGCCGGGCATGACGACGACATCGAGCGCGCGCCAGTCTGGATCGCCGTGGTCGATCGCCTCGAATATCGCGCTCGCCATCGCGAACACCCCGGCATCCCCCGACGACACCACCGCGACCCGGCGGCCGGCGGCGGCGAGCGACAGGGCGTGCCGGGCACGGTCGAGCTCCTCGCGATTATCCGAGCTGTGCCGTATGGCCTGCAGGCCGTCCGCGACACGATCGACATAGGGGCCGTAGCCGACCAGGTCGGTCGCCTCGGCCAGTGCTGCATTGACCTCGGGCGTGCAAAGGCGCGGATCGCCGGGACCCAGCCCCAGGATCATGAGTTTCCCGCTCTCCGGGGGGATCATCGGCGGCCTTGCCGCCCAGGCACCAGGATCATGGAGAAATAGGGCGAGTCCGGCGTTGGGTGATCGATCTCCGAGAGCGGCCAGATGCGCTGGCCGGGCATCGTGCCGTATTCGACGTAGACCGCGCGTGCCAGCAGGCCGGCGTCGCTCAACGCCTCGCGTATCTTGGGGAAATTGCCGCCCACCTTCATGATCACCGCCGCATCCCCCAAAGCGAGACGCCCCGCCAGCCGCTGCCGGTCGAGCGTGCCGGGCAGCACCTGCAGCACGTCGTCGCCATGGGTGAAGGGCAGGTCGGCGGCCGACCAGCAGCCGCTCATGCCGGTGATGCCCGGAATGATCTCGTGCGGGAACTCGAAGCGCAGCCGGTCGAACAGATACATCGCCGAGCCGTAGAAGAACGGATCGCCCTCGCACAGCAACGCCACGTCCACGCCCGAGGCCAGGCGCTCGGACAGCAGGCTGGCGCAGCGCTCGTAGAACATGCCGATATCGGCCAGGTAGCGCGGGTCGGCGACCGATAGCTCGGTGGTGAAGGGATACTCGAAACGCAGCAGCTCGGCGTCGTGGCTGATCCGCTCGCCGGCGATGCTGCGCGCATGCCCGACCCGGCCGCGCTTGGCGAAGAAGGCGACGCAGGAGGCGGCACCGATCACCCGTGCCGCCTTGAGCGTCAGCAGCTCGGGGTCGCCTGGCCCCATGCCGACGATGGACAGGCGCGAGTTCATTCCGTCTCGCTGGCCAAGGCGTTGACGGCCGCTGCCGCCATGGCGCTGCCGCCCTGTCGTCCGGCGACGATGGTCCAGGGGACGCGTCCGAACTCCGCCAGCGCGTCCTTGGACTCCACCGCGCCGACGAAGCCGACCGGCATGCCGATGATCGCCGCCGGCACCGGTCCTCCCATGCGGATATTCTCGAGCAGATGGAACAGCGCGGTCGGGGCGTTGCCGATCGCCACCACGGCGCCGGCGAGGCGCTCGCCCCACAGGTCCAGCGCCGCGGCGGAGCGGGTGGTGCCGAGCGTCACGGCCCGCGCCGGCGTGCGGGCGTCGCGCAGGGTGCAGACCACCTCGTTGCCGGCCGGCAGGCGAGCCCGGGTGATGCCGTGCGCGACCATCTCGGAGTCGCAGAATACCGGGCAGCCCGACCGCAACGCCGCCTTGGCCGACGACACGAAGCCACCTCCGAAGCGAAGTGCTGCGGCGATCTCGACCATGCCGCTGGCGTGGATCACCCGGACCGCGACCGCGGCCTCGTCCGCCGCGAACCCCGACAGGTCGGCCTCGCGTCGTATGATGGCGAAGGAGCGCGTGTAGATCGCCGCTCCGTCATGCTCGTAGCTGTAACCGTTCAAGACCCGCCGATACTCCCGCCAAGCCGCCGGGCGACTTGCGGAAGCGTGAGCCCGTCGGCCTGTGTTGTATCGCCTGCCTTCCCGTCCCGCACCAGCCCGTATCGGCCATCCGCCCCGACCAGGGTGATCGCGGCCGGCCCGGGATGGGCGCAACCCTTGACGCAGCCGGACATGTGCAGCGAGGGCGCGAGAACCCCGGCCCGCAGCAGGGCAAGCGCGTCGGCACGCGTGTCGACCGTGCCGCTGGCGCAGCCTTGCCGCCCGATGCAGGCGCTGACCAGCCGGCGCGGATCATGCGGCTCGGTGATCAGGTCGCCCTCGATGACCGGTGCCGACGCGACACCGGACAGGATGACCGTGCGCCAGGAGGTCAGATGCAGGACGCCGTCGCCATGCGTCTCCGCCAGGGCGCACAGAGACTCCAGCGTGATTGCGTCCATCTGTCCGAACGGCAAACCGATCCCGAACGCGCCCAAGGCCGGCAGCCATCCGATCGCGTTGGTGCCATCTCTCGTCCCCGCGCGATGCGATGGCCGGACCGAAGTGCGAGATGCGAGCCACCCATGGGCCAGACAGAGGGCCAGACGCGGCGCATCGCCTGCGTGGCAGCATCGCGGTTCAGGATCCGAAGCGAACCCGACCTGCCATGCCGCGCCGTCGCGACGCAGCAGGATATCCGCCATGTCATGTCCAAGAAACGGCCCGGCATCGACCGCGAACGCGAATTTGCCCGGCAATGGCGACAGCGTGTCATCCGCCGCAAGCCCGTGCTCCAGCGCCCGGGCGACATCGCAGGCGGCATCGTCGGCCAGTGGCGAGAGCAGGATGTTGCGCCGCCGCTCGACGGCCGGATCGGGACTGGCCAATCCCGACGCGACGGCGAAGCGCGCGAACACCTCCGCGGATACGGGCGTCAGTCCACGCAGTTGCAGATTGCCGCGGCCGGTCAGCTCGATGATGCCGTTGCCGTGCCGTGCCGCCTGCTCCGCGATCATCCGTCCCTGCGCCGCAGTCAGCCGTGACAGTCGCGGCTTTAGGCGCAACAGCCACCCATCGCCGGACTGCATGGGCGCGAACAGGTCGGGACACCATCCGCGGACGATCGCTTCCCTCATGGACCACCCTCAGGATAATGCGGCTGTGCCGGTGCCAACGCCGTCCAACATTTGAAACTCCCACCTTGAGAAAGTAATATTTCCGAATGGCTATCGTGACGGGCGATCTCCGCGCTGCACTGATTGACGGCGGGACCGATCCGTTCTCGCCGACAAGGCTGCAACCGAGGTCGCCACCTATGAGGCACGCCCTGCAGGCGTTGGGGTCCGGCTGTCTCCGCTCACGTGGATGGTCGGACCGGTGATGGCGATGAGCCTGACTATCCTATTCAAAGTGTTCCATGGCTAAATGCCGGTTGACCATCGGGAAGCATCTCGAACCCGGGATAATGAAATGCCCGTCCAACTCCTGAAGCCAGGACGGTCGGTTGCCTACATCCACGCACAGTCCCGATGCTGCCAAGTATCAGCTACTGGGGTCATCGGCATTACCATCCAGCACACATGCGACGCTGTTCGCCTTCGGCCGCCACAAAGCCTGGGCCAGCGCATCCCTGAAATCCTGCTGCATGGCACTATAGGCTTGCGGATTGACCTCGCGCAGGAAACGATCCACTTCCGGATCGGCCAAGGTGGCTGCGAACACCAGGTCATACTGCTGATCGAAGCGTTGCGGCAACGTGCGCGCGAAGCCGTGCAGGCCGGTGAGCGCGCGCGCGATCTCCGAAGCACCACGATAGCCGTGACGCATCATGCCGGCGATCCAGTCCGGATTGGCCGCGCGTCCGCGGACCACGCGCACCACCTCCTCGCCGACATGGCGCAGCTTCGGCGCATCAGGGCGCGAGCTGTCGGCATGATAGAGCGCGGGGTCGGCTCCGAGCAGGGCAGCCGCGGCGGCGTAGCCACCCTCGTGGGCGGCATATTCCGGGCTGTCGAGCAGGTCGGTCTCGGCATGGTCCTGCTGGTGCAGCAGCGCCTGGCTGGAGGCGACACGAGCGGCAAAACCCGCCGCATCGGGCGCGCCATCACGACCGCGCCCGTAAGCGTTCGAGGAAGCCGCGAGATAGGCACGCCCCAGCGCATCGCGGTCGGCCCCGGTCAGCAGCGCGTCCGACCCGGCGCCATGCCCGCCCGGCGCCGGACCGTAGATCCGGCAGGGCGACGGCTCGCCCAGGGCGGCCAGCGGGTTGAGTGCCGGGTTCTCCTCGCGTTCGGCGATGGTGCGCACCGCCTCGTCGAACAGCAGCATCTGCGTCTCGAAGCTGTCGCGGAACACACCCGACACACGCAGCGTCACGTCCACGCGCGGTCGGTCCAGCATCGCCGTCGGCAGGATCTCGATGCCGCGCACGCGCCCAGACGCCTCGTCCCACACCGGGGCCGCCCCCATCAGCACCAGCGCCAGCGCCAGATCCTCGCCGCCGGTGCGAAGCGTGGTGCTGCCCCACAAATCGATCACGAGCGACAGCAGCCAGTCGCCGCTGTCCTGGCGATGGCGGGCGAGCAGGGTTTCCGCCATGCGCTGGGCCAGCACCATCGCCGCCCGGGTCGGCACCGCACGTGGATCGATCGCGAACAGGTTGCGCCCGGTCGGCAGCACATCGACGCGGCCACGGCTCGGTGCCCCGGCCGGTCCAGGCGCGATGAACTTGCCATCCAGGGCCGCCAGCAGCGCCTGCGCCTCGCACTCGGCTGAAGCGTCGAGGGCGCGTTCGACTGCGGCCGGATCGGCGCCGGGTGACGCGGCCAGGATCGTGCCGCACAGGCTGTGGCGTGACCCGGATGCCTCGCCGAACACGTGCAGGCCGTCGCGTATCTGCAAATCCTTGACGTCGCACAGCCAGGCGTCGAGCCGGGCCAGCGCTTCCTCGTCGTCGGTGGCGCGGTCGGCGCCGCTTTCGGACAGCAGCCCGAGGTCGCCGGCGCGTGACAGGATCTCGCCGCGCAGCATCGCGCCGCGCCGGCGGTCGAGCCCGTCCGCCGCGGCATAATCATCGATCAGCCGGTCGAGCGCGCGTGCGGCATCGCCCGCTCCGGCCGCTACCATCGGCGGCGTCAGATGGCCGATGGTGACCGCGCCGAGCCGACGCTTGGCGACCGCCGCCTCGCCGGGATTGTTGACGATGAACGGGTAGATCACCGGCATGCCCCGCAACAGGGCCACCGGCCAGCAGTTTGCGGATAGCGCCGCCGCCTTGCCGGGCAGCCACTCCAGCGAGCCATGCGTGCCGAGATGCACGACCGCCTGCACGCCGAGCGTCTCGCGCAGCCATAGGTGAAAGGCGACATGGAGATGCCGCGGCGGCGTGTCGGCATCATGGTAGCCGCCTCGCCGGTCGGTCCGGCTGCCGCGATCGGGCTGCACCGCGATCGTGACGTGGCCCAATTGCAGATGACGCAAGGTGAAGGCGCCGCCCTGCACGGAAGGATCGTCCGCCGGGTCGCCCCATGCCGCATCGATCGCGGAGTTCAGCGTTTCGGGCAGCATCTTTCGCAACCGGGCGTAATCCGCGAGCGTCAGGAACGACTCGGGTGCCGCATGACACAGCGCATCCGCCAGGCTTGCGGAAGGTTGCGCCGACGTGGCGTAGCCGTGGCGGTGCAGGCGAGAGAGAATGGCATGCAGGCTGGCAAACGTGTCCAGCCCGACCGCATGGGCGACCTGCCCGCCCAGTCCCGGATAGTCGGACAATACGATAGCGATGCGGCGTCGGTCGCGCGGCGTCGCGGCGAGGCGAGCCCAGCCGGCGACACGATCGGCGGCGAGCGCCACGCCGTCCGGATCAGCGCGGTTGACGGTGCGCGCGTAATCCAGGCCGGGGACAGGCGCATCCTCCGCCTTGAACGAGATCGCGGTGGTGAGCAGCCGGCCATCGAGCTCCGGCAGCACCACCTGCATGGCGAGATCGGTCTGCGACAGGCCGCGAAAGCTCGCCTCCCAGGCCGGACGGCTGCCGATGGCGAGCACGACCTGCAGCACCGGAACCCCGGCCGCATCCAGCGGCGAGGCGGCGCCATCGCGTCCTCGCGCCGAGAAGGCGGTGGCGCTGAGCACGACGGCAGGCCGGGCATCGCGCAACTGGCCGGCGACGAACATCGCGGCGCCGGGCTCCTTCAGGCTGCTGGCGAAGATCGCCTGTACCGACAGGCCGCGCGCGAACAGGGCTTCCGCCAGCGCCGTGACCGGCTCGGTGTCGCCGGATGTCAGGTGCGAGCGGTAGAACACGATCACTGCCCGCGGATAGCCAGGCATCTGCAACCCGGGCAGCTCGAACCAGCCGGCCTCGGGCAGCAGCTCCGGCTCGGCGCCGTCATCCTCGGCAAGGCCAGCCAGGTGGGCCGCAAGCGCCAACGCATGCCGGGTGTTGCGCGGGCCGCCCTGCCGCAGGAAGCCGTCCATGCGTGACAGCGGCGACGCCTCGATGGTCGACAATGCCGCGAATCGCGCATCCGCGGGGCCGTCTCCGGGGACCAGCGCCAGCGCGATGCCGTAGCGGCGGCAGGCTGCGGCCACCTCGTCGACGCCGTAGCGCCAGTATTCCAGGCCGCCGAGCAGCCGGATCACCACGCAGCGCGCGTGCGTGATAACCTGCTCGACCAGCAGATCGACCGACATCGGGTGGCGCAGCCGCGCGAGGTTGGCGAGGCGCAGTGAGGGACCGGCCGGGCTCGTGGCCGCGGCCCAGCAGCCGAGGTCGCTGTCGGAAAACGATAGGAACACCAGGTCGGCGGTGCCCGGACCGATGTCGAAGGCGGCTTCCGCCTCGTCCAGCGTTCGGGTCTCGCGGACCAGCAGATGCATGGCGCCGCTACCTTTGGCTGGCGGCCGGCGAGGCGCTGCCGATCAGGCCCTCGATCGCCGCACGGTCCAGCCCGTTGCGGCCGATCACCACGATGTCGCCGCGCCGGATCTCGCCGGCGGACCATGGCCGGTCGAACTGGTGCCGGAACCGCGTGCCGACGCCCTGCACCGCCAGCCGCATCGACTTGCCCTGCACCGCCGCGAACCCTTTCATGCGCAGGATGTCGTGGGCGGCGGCGGCTTGCGCCAGGATCGTGACCAGCCGCTCGGGCGTGTCGATCTCGCCTACAGGCACCACGAAACTCTCGAAATCGTCGTGCTCGTGATCCGCGTCGTTGTCGTGATGCGACGGCCGTGCGTCGAGATCATCCTCGGCGCCTGACGCGAGACCGAGCAGGACGCCTGGCGCCACCCGTCCTTCCGAAACGCGCAGGATCTTGACCGCGCGCGGGATCCGGCCGGCGATGTCGTGCTGGAGCCGGGCGCACTCCGCGCCGGACAGCAGGTCGGTCTTGTTCAGCACCACGAGATCGGCGCAGAGCAGCTGGTCCTCGTAGACCTCGGACAACGGGTTGTCGTGATCGAGCGAAGGGTCGGCCGCACGCGCCTGCGCCACCGCCTCGGGGTCATCGGCGAAGCGGCCGGCGGCGACGGCAGGGGCGTCGACCACCGTCACCACGCCGTCCACGGTCATGCGCGTGCGTATCGTCGGCCAGTTGAAGGCGCGCAGCAGCGGCTTGGGCAGCGCCAGCCCCGAGGTCTCGATGACGATATGCTCGGGCGGGTCGGGCCGGTCGAGCAGCTTCTCCATCGTCGGCAAAAAATCCTCGGCGACAGTGCAGCAGATGCAGCCGTTGGCGAGCTCGATGATGTCGTCGTCGGAGCAGCCGACGATGCCGCAACTGCGCAAGGTCTCGCCATCGATGCCGAGCGATCCGAACTCGTTGACGATGATCGCGATCCGCCGGCCGCCTGCATGCTCCAGCACATGGCGCAGCAGCGTGGTCTTCCCGGCGCCGAGGAAGCCGGTGATGATGGTGGCGGGAATGCGCTTCAAAGCGGGGGTGGCTCCAGTGGCGGAATGCGTCCATGCACCATCGAGGCGAGCGAGGCGGGACGCCTGGACGGCATCACCACCCCGGTCTTCGAGGCGGCGTAGATCGCGGCATACTCCAGCAGGTCGGCGGCGCGGTCGAGGTCGAGGCCACCCAGCAGGTAGCTCCATTTCCCCGGCATGGCGATCGCCGCCGAACAGCCATGATCGCAGTTGGACAGGCATTTCACTTCCAGCAGGCGCACCGGCGCGTCCGGGCGCTCGGCCAGCAGGGCGGCGAGCCGCGCATGCAGCGCAGCGCCGGGATCGGCCCGGCAGGTGGTGCAGACATGCAGGACTGCACGCTGGTCAGTCATTGTGGCGCATCATGGTTGTCCGGCCCGGTGGAGTGCTAGGACTAGGCCATCATGCCCGAACCCGTCAAAACCAACTCTCTCGCCCTGGTCCTCGGCGGCGCCCGTTCCGGCAAGAGCCGCCATGCCGAAGCCCTGGTCATGGCCCTGCCGCCGCCCTGGATCTATGTCGCGACCGGCGCCGCTTATGACGACGAGATGCGCCGGCGCATCGCCGAGCACCAGGGCCGCCGCAGCCCGTCGTGGCATACCGTCGAGGCGCCGCTGGCCCTGGCGGCGGCGCTGGACGCGGCGGATAGCGCGCCGGTGCTGGTGGACTGCCTGACCTTGTGGCTGACCAACCTGATCCTCGGCGAGCATGACGTGGCCGAAGCGACGCATGCCCTGGAGCAGGCGCTCGATCGGCGCCGGATGCCGACCGTGCTGGTGGCGAGCGAGGTCGGGCTCGGGATCGTGCCGGAGAACGCGCTGGCCCGGCGTTTCCGTGACGAGGCCGGGCTGCTGCACCAGCGGATGGCCGCGCGCGCGAGCCGTGTCGTGCTGGTCGTGGCCGGCCTGCCGCTTGCCTTGAAGGATCGGGCATGAGCCAGACCGAAGACGCCGATCGCCACAGGCGGCGGATGGAGAAGCGCAAGGCGGTGCAGGATCGCGAGGTGGCCGAAAAGACCATCGAGCGCAAGGGGCTGCTGATCGTCCACACCGGCCCCGGCAAGGGCAAGTCCACCGCCGCGATCGGGCTGATGCTGCGCATGATCGGACGCGGGCGCAACACCGCGATGGTGCAGTTCATCAAGGGCGCCTGGGAGACCGGAGAGCGGCGCGTGCTGGAGGGTTTTGGCGCTCAGGTCGAATGGCACACGATGGGCGAGGGCTTTACCTGGGAGACGCAGGATCGCGCGCGCGACGTTGCCGCATGCCGGCGTGCATGGGAGATCGCACGGACGCTGCTGGCACGCGAGGATCTTTCGTTGCTGGTGCTGGACGAACTCAACATCGCGCTGCGCTACGAATATCTCACGCTCGACGAGGTGCTCGAAGCGGTGGCCCGGCGCCCGCCGATGATGCATGTGGTGATCACCGGCCGCAACGCGAAGCCCGGCCTGGTCGAGGCGGCAGACCTGGTCACGGAAATGACGCCGGTGAAACATCATTTCGCGGCCGGCGTGAAGGCGCAGGAAGGCATCGAGTTCTGATGCCGCGCGCGTTGATGATACAGGGCACCGGCTCGTCGGTCGGTAAATCCGTGATCGTGGCGGGACTGGCGCGGGCGCTGACGCGGCGCGGGCTCACGGTGCGGCCGTTCAAGCCGCAGAACATGTCGAACAATGCGGCCGTCACCCATGAGGGCGGCGAGATCGGCCGGGCGCAGGCGTTGCAGGCGCGCGCGTGCGGCGTCGAAGCCAGCGTGCACATGAACCCGGTGTTGCTGAAGCCGCAGAGCGAGGTCGGCGCGCAACTGGTGGTGCAAGGCCGTGTACGCGGCAATTACCGCGCGCGCGAATACCAGTCGCTCAAGCCGTCGCTGATGCCGCGGGTCCTGGAAAGTTTTTCGATGTTGCAGGCACAGGCGGACATCGTTCTGGTGGAGGGCGCCGGAAGTGCCTCGGAGACCAACCTGCGCGCCGGCGATATCGCCAACATGGGATTCGCGCGCGCGTCCGGCACACCGGTGGTGCTGCTCGGCGACATCGACCGTGGCGGCGTGATCGCCAGCCTGGTCGGCACCAGGACCGTGCTGGACGCCGAAGATGCGGCGATGATCAAGGGATTCATTGTCAACCGTATGCGCGGCGACGCCTCCCTGTTCGACGAGGGCATGGCCAGCATCGCGCGCCTGACCGGCTGGCAGCCGCTGGGGCTGGTGCCGTTCCTCGATGCCGTGCGCGCCCTGCCCGCCGAGGACGCCGCCGACCTCGCCGGCACGCGCCCTAACGGAGCCGCATTGCGCATCGCTGTGCCGATGCTGCCGCACATCGCCAATTTCGACGATCTCGATCCGCTGGCGGCCGAACCTGGCGTATCGCTGATGATGATCCCCCGTGGACAGCCGCTGCCGGCGCCGTGCGAGCTGGTGATCCTGGCCGGATCGAAGGCGACCATCACGGATCTCGCCGTCCTGCGCGCGGAAGGCTGGGACATCGACCTGCGCGCGCACCACCGTCGCGGCGGCCGCGTCATCGGGCTCTGCGGCGGCTACCAGATGCTCGGGACCCGCATCGCCGACCCGCAAGGGATCGAGGGTCCGCCGGGAGAGATCCAGGGGCTCGGCCTGCTGGCGGTCGAGACCAGGCTCACGGCGCACAAGCGGCTGGCCATGGCCCATGGCGTGATGGCCGGCGACGGCAGCGCGGTGCAGGGCTACGAGATGCACATGGGCGTCACGACCGGACCCGACACGCAACGGCCGATGCTGCGCCTGCTGGATGGGCGCGCGGAAGGGGCCATCTCCGAGGATGGCAGGATCGCCGGAACCTATCTGCACGGCCTGTTCGGCGCCGATCTGGCACGGCAGGGGTTTCTGGGCCGCATGGGGCTGGCTGCCCCGCTTCGCAGCCACGAGGCCAGCGTCGAGGTAGCACTCGATGCGCTCGCCCGCCATCTGGAATGCCATGTCGATATCGACCGGCTGCTGGCGCTTGCCGCGGAGCCGGGCGGCACTACTGCTTTTCCTTGACGCCCTCGGCCAGAACGGCACACGCAGCTTTCGGCCGATACTGGTACTCATTGTCGTTAACGCAAGCACTTTGCGCGTTGATCCGGATCAGGTCGTTCGTGGGGTCCCTCGGCAGAGCCGCCACCAAGTCCTGCGCGCAATGTCCATGGTCACGCAGGTCCATGTCCACACTATGCTGCAGAAGTATTACAGAAATGAAAATCTCACCAGTGGCAAGGTCAAGGTGGATACGGGAGACGAGTTTTACGGCCATCGTGCAGACGGAACCATGCATCTCGGGATGATCGAGAAGCGTGCGGTTCAGACGCCGATTGGCAATCTTTGGCCAGTTCCCGGGTTTGAGCAGGACCACACCGTCCGGACCTTCAATATCATTGTCGATCTTATACTCCTCGACGTCCGCCAATTCATGGATGACGATGATGGCCTTGCAGGACGATGTCCGGCAGTGCGTGGCGCGCGCCTGGGCGGCGGCCAAGGCGACATCATGCTCGGTCGGCG
>CAXSEE010000022.1:0-35067 GCA_964235615.1 uncultured Acetobacteraceae bacterium
GAACACCCTCGGCCTGCTCGGGCTGCTGCTCGCGCTGCGAACGGAACGGATCGCCGTCGTGTTCGCCGCCCAGGTCATGATCGGCGCCGGCTTCGGCTTGTGCTGGGCGACACTCAGCCAGACCGTGATGGAAGGCGTGGCAGCGGAGGACCGCGACCGCGCGACGGCCATGCTGCCGACCGTGCTGTCCGCGGGCTATGCGATCGGGGCCGCGGTCGCGGGCTTGGCCGCCAACGCGGCGGGGCTGCCGCAGGCGCTGCACGCGGGCCGCTCCGTCACGGATCCGCTGTCATGGGCGTATGCGACGGCGGTGCTGATCGCGGCTGGAGCCGTCCTGGTGCCGGTGTTGTCGCGCCAGGCGGCCGGCCTCGCTGAAGCGGCGATCCCGCGGCGGCGCTCGTCGGGATAGCTGGTGCATCTCGAATAGCGGCCGGTGCATGACCGCCGGCGAGGCCTACCGCGTAATCGTCAGGTAAAGCTATTTCGTTACGATACCGCTTGGGACACGGCACTATTGGCGCCTCGGCCAGGGAGAGGCGGATGGCGTTGGATCAGGACTTCCCTGGACAGTTCGAGATGTCCATCGGCGACGAGAGCATTCCGTTTACGATGCAGGCTGAGATCAGCCACATGACCCTCGAAGAGGCGATCGCATCGGGTTTCTTCGACCTGCCCGACGAGCCGGGCATGATCCGCATTCCGGTGACCATCAACGTGGAGATCCCGCTGCATCTCCTGTATCCGCCGCAACCGCCGGAAGATCGGCACGCACCGGACGAGCTATACGACGTCGCCGAGGACGAGGCCGACCGTGAAGCCCGGCGTCGTCGCGCCGCCGGCTGCGAGTTCATCTCCGAGGGCATCAGGGAGATGTACGGCCCGGCCGCGGCCGCGGAGAAAGCCGCGTTCCGGGACATGCTCCAAGTGATCCGCAGCGGCAAGGGCCAGGGCCTCCCGGCTCTGCGGGGTAACGACGCGGAGGAGAGGGCGGCGTTCTGCGACCTGCTCAAGGTGATCCACGGGAGCCGGGGACAGAGCTTCCCGATGCCGCCGGCCACAAAGCCGATCGACGTGACGGATGCCGAGTTCCGGGACGTCGTCGAAAGCGTCCCGTCCGGCGATGCACACGGCAAGCCGCCGGCAAAGGCGGTGGTGGCGCAACACGATCCCATGACCCCCTCGTCTGGTGGTTCGGGCGGCGGCGCAGGCGGCCGAGCTCAGGCGTTGCCCACGCTGCCGGTCGCGGAGCCGATCGACACGACCGATGTCGAGCTGCCCCGGATCGTCGTCGATGGCCCGCCGTTCAGCAACTCCGCTGTGGCGGCCACCGCGACGCCTGCGCCGGCAGCCCTGCCCGCCACGACCGCACCCGTATCTCTGCCTGCCGTGCCAGCCGGGCAAGCGGCAGCGGGCAGTGGCGCGACCGGCCCTGCCGCTGCCGCCCCAAGCCCGATCGATCCCGCGACGCTCCCGCAAGACCCCCTGGACCCGGCGCAATACGCCACGGTCGTGGCCCGCCACCGCTATCTCGCCAGCAAATACGACCCGTCGAGCACGGCCGATCGAGCTGAGAACCTGATCACCGGGGCCATGTCCGATCCGGCCCGCGTGCTGACGCCAAGCGAGCAGGCCGAGCATAAGGCGCTGAGTGCAGCCATCTTCCGGACCCTGGTCCCGACACCTACGCCGGACGAAGCCCGGCTGGACGCCATCGCATCGAGCCCGCTCGGCACGATCGCCTCCCTCGGCGTCAGGGCTACGGGTGGCAGCCAGCCATCGCAAGATCTCGCCCTCCATCTGGGCGCGGCGGCCGAAGGGATCGGCCTGTCAGCCGCAGGGGCGCGCGCCGGGCCTACCACGGCCTTCCTGGGTGCTCAAACTGGAAGCTCGGTGCCGATCGAGCCGCAGCCCATCAACGCCGCGTCCGCCCAGAAGAATGCCTACCTGGAGACGCTTCGCGCCCGGCGCTCGGACGATATTTCGGAAGTCCAGACATTCAAGGCGAATGGCGTGAGCCCCACGGATGCTGCTCTGTTCTTGACAACGACCAACGGTCAGCAATTTCTGAACGCTTTGCAAGCGGCAGATCCAGGCGCAAGCTCGGATACGATCGCTTCTCGCGCGGTTGGACAGATCCAATCGGGCAGGAAAATCCCACAAAGAACTGTCGCCTTATCGCCACTCGTGAAGATCGTACCTGAAGGTCAGCCCGTCTCTCCCTACTCGCCATACTTCACGACACTCGACGAGCTGAAAAAGGCGAACTCATCCGGCTTGAACTTCGGCGATTACTTCGGCCTACCGATTGATAGCCAAGCACGGACCTACGACGTATATCAGATCGATCCGCTGGACTCTTCGAAAGTTTTCATCAGCACTGTTGCTCCTACAACGGAACTAGGAGGTTTGGTCGAGCAACCAGGAGGTAGTATACAAGCCATAGTGCCTGATAGGGGTCGATATTCCAATCCGGTCTTGCTTGGCAAGATAAGCAACTAAGGTTCGATCATGGATCAGATAAGAATACAAGAAGCCGCGATTGGGCTTAGAGATCTTTTATATAAATATGCTGTGGTAGAGAAGGAGTCCGATTTCCTTCACAGCGGTCTAGGCAAACTGATCTCTGATGCTTTATCTAAGAAAATTATTGAGCCTCTGGATACGCGAGATGTGCCAGGAGGCCGCATGTTCGACGAGAGTGATCTTCGAAAACACCGAGATCTTGAGGAAGCGTTTGTCAAATTTACAATAGAGATCACCGGGGGTGAAGATTCTCTAATCCGAAGCGTTGCTCGGCAGATTGAAGCTCAAAAATTAAAATCAGGCACATAGGATTGCTGCGACCACTCATATTGAAAACTCATAGCAGATTTCATTGATCATGAACCTGAACGGCGGCTCGCATATAATTTGTGCGGATGCCCAGGAAACCCTTATGTTCAGGTTTATTAAGAAGTGACTACCCATAATCTCATGCGGCAACTGACTTGCTTTTGCCAGCAAATACGTTCCGTCGAGCCCATTCGGCACGATGGCGTTCCTCGGTGTGAGGGCTACGGGTGGCAGCCAAGCATCACGGGACCTCGCGCTGAACCTGGGCACAGCAGCCGGACGATAGGATTGTCAGCGGCCGGCGCGCGCCCCGGACCTGCCACGGCCTTCCTGGCATTCAAATCGGCGGCTCGGTATCCGGAGCAACCGAGCCGTGGAAAGCGAAGGGGCGTTTAATCCCGTCGTAGATGGTGGTGGTTTGATGATCCACGAAAACGCTGGCGGACATGTGGTCGAAAGGCACGCAGACCAATCCGAAGCAGATCTCTTGCACGGTCTAACAGTGGAACCAAAGATCGTTGGCTCGTCATCGTTCCACGACCGAGAAACTGCTGAATCAGCTATTTCTCAGACGCTGGATTAAAATTACTGACTGGATTTCTGGCTCCTAGCTGCGTCTCAGAATTAACTATACGAGCAGAGTCACATCGGTACTTCTGTGACACATGGGGTAAGCAAGACAGCGGATGTCAACTCGATCCGGATCATTCTGGTGCGCGACCCAAGTTTGCCAACTGGCTATCGCATTCAAACAGCGTTTCCGACCAAACCATGAGCTACAAATTAACTGCCTCCGGCCAGCTATTAATTTCGCACTTTTATCAAGATCGGGTTGATGAGTCTGGTGCTGAATTTAAAGTCATAAAAGCCATTATAGCCGGTGAAACGCGGGACCATATCAACGAGGTTTCACGAGAAATAAAAGTGTTGCTTGATTCATTTTGACGGAGGAGGAGCTAAGGAAGATTATGACCAACCGCGTCGGTTACTATTTCGAGCATGCCTCTGGAGGAATGTCTTATCGTCAGTGGCTCGACGATGTCTTAACCCAGTTACGATGAAGGTCGAGACGGGGTCGACGGTGCCGCTATAGTCGGCGGGGTGCTGACATTGCCGGAAGGCGTGGGTGTGCCGATTGTGGTCGCCGGCGCCGAACTGGCCAGTGAAGGCGTGATCACAGCGCGCGGCGGCGACGCGCTCTACCAGCATAGCCTGCACGATCTTGACGCCGCCTCGGCGCTGCCGATGGTGTTGCTGCCGCCTCCGGTCGCCGCGCCTGCGAAGCCGCCGGCGCTGATCCCGCCTCAGGTGGCGGAGCCGCTCGGAGGGTTCACCCCGGCCAAACCAACGCCCACCAGCACCGCCGGCGAGCTTCCGACGGTCAACCTCGGTCCGCTGGTCTTCGTGCCACCGGACACACAGTCTCCGCTTGCGCAGGAGAACCGCAACAAGGGGCTCGAGGACTATCCTGGCCTACGGACCGGGAACCGCGCGAAGGATAACGCAGCGAAATCGGACCCCGACGTCACCTCGATCCTGCCACGCGACGCCTGGCAGGCGGCCCACAACATCCCAGTGGAAAAGATCAAAAAGAACCTCGATGTATTCGGTCCTGCCAGCAAAGTAGAAGGTGGCTTCCAGACGGACGAGCCGGGTAACATGTCTGCTCTACCGGAGACATCTGACGCGCAGAAGATACTGGCCGACAAGAAGATCATTCGCCCAACGCATAACGGTCCACACTCCAAGTATTCCCAGGAGGTGCAAAGGGACGTCGATCAAATCAAGGCGAAGCTGGCGGAAGAGGGTCTGAAAGAAGGTATGGATGGGTATGCGCAGCGAGCCAATACGCTGATCCGTGCCTTGGAGAACAAACTGCGTGCAAGCCTGCCCGCAAGATCAGATATTAAATGAGCGAGTATCTTTAGACGGCTCTAAACTCGACTACACTGATCCAAATATCCGAGGAAACGATGGGAATACAGCTTTGGCGGATGGGGGAAGACGCCGAAGCGGCGGCCTACCTTGATGGTGCGATCTGGGTCGACTCCGAGAACCAGATCGTGAATTCGAAGGAACTTAAGGATGTTTTGTTTGAGCTGAAACAAACCCGGTCGGTAAACATCAGAGGCGATGTCCTGCTACCGGAGGGTTTTTTACAGCCGGTGTTGTCGTTGCCGCCGATCGACTTCGCGCCCGATTACTTCACCATGCAAAGCGAAGTCTTCGTCTCGCGCCGGTTCCGCGAGGCGCTCGCGCAGCCCGATGACGTGGTGCAATACTGGCCTGTCGACATCGTCCGCGCCTCCGAGGAGGCATATCAGCAGGATTACAGGTTCTTTCGGATACTGGCCTCGCAGCAGGCACTGGATTGGGAGCGTTCAGTGTACGACAAGAGCGACTCGTACAATCGACGAACCGGTGAAAAATTTGTCTCCCTTGACTTTGTCGACCGCTTTGTAACGCTTGCGGATCTCGTGCCGCGGAGTGAGATCTTCCGCTCGTCGGAGAGCTCGGTTTTCGTACTCGTGACCGACGGTTTGGCGGAGCGGGTCATGCGTGCCGGTTGTGAGGGCGTCTCGTTCGACGACCCCGAGACGATCGGCATGTCGGGCCGCGAACCGCAACGCACCCGGACGGCGGATGGAATCGAGACCAGCTATCCCTGATGCCGGCGCTTCTGGCGGGACGCGCATCCGGCATCGGCACGGCCATCCGTTCGTCGAACCAGAACGCTGCTTCGTCGGCGCTCGCCGCCGTTCGACGAAGCCTCGGCGTGGCCTGTCGAAGCGGGCGCGACCGCATCCCGCAGCCTCGCTATCCCGGTCCCAGGAGCCGGCAAGTCCGCCTTCGCTCCTTGAACCAGGATACGGGCGATGAACAGGATCTCGACGGCGGTTGGACGGATGGCGGTGGTGTTCTGCCTCATGCTGGCAGTCAATGAAGCGGCAGCGGCCCAGGACACCGGGACCGATACGCGTAGCGTCAAAATCAGTCTGCAGGGGATCGACCTCGGCACGGCAGCGGGTCAGGAGCAGGCAAGGCAGCGCATCGCCTACGTCGTGCGCCGGGATTTCGGCGCATCGAACTCCGGCTCGATAATCCCCTCGACGGATGCGACGGCGAGCGGGGAGGCGATATTGGCGGCGGCCATGTCCAAGCTGCAAAGGCTGGAGACGGCAGCAACCCGACCAGCCTCGTTCACGGTTGCCGCCAGCACCCGGCACTGAGAGGCTAAGGCGCTGCCGTCAGGCTGCGCGCCCGCGCCAGGTAGGTCCGGCCGATCCGTATCGCGCGGCCATTCTTCAGCATGGCCTGCCAATTGCCGGCGCCGTCATGCCGCAGGCCGGCGATACGGTCGCGCGGCACGATGCTGGAGCGGTGCAGACGCAGGAACTTCTCCGGGTCGAGCCGGCGCTCCAGCTCGGAGATGGTCTCGTGCAGCAGGAAGGACCGTGCGCCGATATGCAGCCGCATATAGTCCCGCTCGGCCTCGATGAGGTCGATGTCGGACACCGCCACCCGAACCACTTCGGACCCGTGCGGAACCCAGAACTCGGTCAGGCCCGGACTCCGCTTGGGACCCGCCGGCCCGGCCTGCAGCGTCCGCACGCGATCGAACGAGCGTCGCAGTTGCTCGGACGATACCGGCTTGAGCAGATAGTCGATCGCGGCGACATCGAAGGCGGCAACGGCGAAGCGATCGAACGCGGTCACGAAAATGATCGCCGGCGCCGCCGCTTGCCCCTCCAGGTTCTGGTCCTGCAAGGCGCGCGCAACCGCCATCCCGTCCAGGCCGGGCATCGCGATATCCAGCAGCACCACATCCGGAGCGACGGCCGCGATCAGCCGCAGCGCCGCCTCGCCATCATGCGCCGTGCCGACCAACTGGACCTGTTCCTGCTGCGCGCACAGGATCTGCAGCCGCTCCACCGCCAGCGGCTCGTCATCGACGATCAGGGTTCGCAACGCCTGCGGCATCGTCATCGGGATCCTCTGACCGCAGTATCGAGCGGCAGGACCAGCTCGACCCGGAAGCCGCCCTCGGGCAGTTGACCGTAGCTGCAGCGGGCCGCCGTGCCGTAGCGCGCCAGCAGCCTGGCGGCGACATTGCGCAGCCCGACGCCATGGCCGGATCCGACGCCGGCGGTGGCACTCCCGTCATCCTGGATTTCGAGATGCAGACGGCCACCCTCATTCCTGGCGCGGATGTGGATGGTGACCGGGCGGATCGTCGGCGCGACGCCGTATTTGAGCGCATTCTCGACCAGAGGCTGCAGCAGCAGGCCGGGAATACGGGCGGTTTCAAGCGCTGCCGGGATATCGATCCGCACCAGCAGCCGGTCCGGGAAGCGTACCTGCTCGATATCGAGATAAAGGCGCTGGACCCGCATTTCCTCGGCCAGTGTCGCGTCCTCGGACGCATCCCCGGTCAACGTCGTGCGCAGGAAGGCCGACAGCGTCTCGATCATCCGCTCGGCCTGGTCGGGAGTGCCGCGCATCACCAGGGCGGAAAGCGAGTTCAGGGTGTTGAACAGGAAATGCGGATTGAGCTGATAGCGCAGCGCGCGCAGCTCGGCCGATTGCGCCTCGGTCCGGTATCTCGCCGCCCGCATCTCCGCCCGCCGGCCCTGGGCCGCGCTGGACAGGGCTATGTAGATCGCCGCCCAGCCGGCAATCAAGAAATAGGAGTCGAGTGCGGTACTGGTGATGCTTTGAAGCGGATGGCTGCGCATCTCCAGCCCGTATTCGGGATGCTCCCTGAACAAGGAGACCGGGAAATAGGTGACGAAGCTGTAGTAGTTGAACGAGGCCAGCAACAGCGCCGTCGGCGCCGACAGCGTGAAGGCCAGCGCAAGGCGGATCGAGATGCCGCTGCTGTCGAACCGGCGCAGCACCCGGTAGAGGATTGCCGTGAGGAGAACTCCGACCGCGACCACCAGGAGCCGTCTACAGACGAGGAGAAGCTGGTGCTCGACGCCGTCGATCGCCGTCTCGGCGGTGTTCACGACGAAATAGAACAGCCAGATCCAGAAGATGGAATGGATCACCATGCGGGCGCCGGAGTGATCTGCCGCTTCCGGCCACCCCCGTTCCGTCGCAGGTGGGTCGGCCACAAGGGCAGGATCAGTTGCAGCGTTCATCCGCCATGATAGGACGGATTTCTGCATACGGGCCGTCGCCGGATGCGGTCTGTCGAAGCGTTCCGGCAGTTGGTCGAAACGCCTCGCAGTCTACAGGTCGCTGAGCTTGCTTACGATCCGTGAGACCATCCCGTAGGCGATCGCCTCCTGGGCGCTCATCCAGTAATTGCGGTCGCTGTCCTTGGCGACCTTCTCGTAGGTCTGGCCGGTCTCGGCGGCCATCAACCGGTTCAGCCGCTCGCGCATCTTGATGATCTCGCGAGCCTCGATGTCGATGTCGACCGCCGGGCCGCGCACGCCGCCCATCGGCTGGTGCAGCAGGAATCGCGTGTTGGGCAGGCAGAGCCGCCGCTCCTTGGCGCCGGCCACGTAGATCAGCGCGCCGGCACTCGCCACCCAGCCGGTGCCGATGACGCGCACCGGGGCCATGCTGTCGACAAAGCGGATCATGTCGTGGATGGTGTCGCCGCTTTCGACGTGACCGCCGGGCGAGTTGATGTACACGTCGATCGGCTTGTCCGAGGCACCGGCCAGCGCGAGCAGGCGTCCGGTGACGTCGCGGGCGACCTTGTCGTTGATGGCCCCGAAGATCAGCACCTTGCGCTGGTCGAACAGCCGCTTTTCGAGCTCGTTGACCGGCGACGAGAGCGTCTTGTTGTCTTCCGGCTCTTTGGTTTCCGGGCCATTGGGCTCGGGAACGTCGGGTCCGTCGGGATCTTCGTCATCCAGGCGGATACGGTCCTGCGGCGACATGCCGTTCATGATGTTCTCCCTACAGCCGGATCATCGGTCCAGCCGTCCTAGCTTGTTTCGCTGCTTGCGTCATCTCCGGGCCGCGCTAAACCCGTTGCTGACGCGATCGAGGAAGAGATGGGCAAGAGTAGGCCGGGGCCAAGGGTGCGTATGACCATTGATGGTCCGATGTCGCCGGCGGTCGCGTTCTTTCTTGTCTCCACGCTGGCCGGATGCGCGCATCGCGACGTGGTCGACACCCCGGTCGGCTGGTTCCACCAGCTCCAGGGCGGTGCGATTGCCCAGCAGCGTCCGCCGCCGCCAGGTGCCAATGATCCGTATCCGAAGATCGGCACCACGCCCGCGCATGCCCCTGCCGTGGCCTCGCTCGACCTGCGCCACTCGGTGACCGGAGCGCTGCTGCGCCAGCGCAACCTGACCACCCGGCTCGACGCCAACGATCCGATCCCTCCGCCCGTCACGCTGCCCGCCGCGGCCGCCAAGCCGGCACCTCCACCACTAGCACCTGCGGGTGGCTCGTCGGCGATGCTCGACGCGGCCGAGGCTCCCGCCGGGGCAGCTGCTTCCGGTTCGGCCAAGACTGCGTCTGCGTCCCCCGATACCGACTCGGCGCCGGAGCTGGCCTTGCCGGCGGTCGTGGTTCAGGCCGCCGACCCATCGAGCACCCCGGACGTGCTGCCGGCCATTCCTGGGGCGCCGCCCGCCTCGCCGCGCCTGCGTGGTCTGGCTGTCCTGGCCGCGACGCCGGTCACGGAGCAGCTGCCGGACTACAGGACCGCGCCCGTCACCGGCACCCAGGTTGCATTCTACCCCGGCACCGACAGCATGGTGAGCGGCCAGAGCGGCGCGCTGCATGCGGTCGCGGTGCAACGCGGCCTCGGCTCCATGCGCGTGGTCGGTTATGGCGACGCCGCCGCGCCGGACCCGGATACCCAGGCGCAGGCGCTTTCGCTGGCTGCCCTGCGCGCCAGGACGGTGGCCCAGGCGCTGCAGGCGGAAGGGGTGCCGGCCAAGGCGATCGTCTTGCGGGCGGAAGCATTTGGTCGCGGGGCGAGCGTCAGTCTGGTACCATGATAGACTATCGGGCCGAGCTGCCCCTTGATCCCGTGAAGAGCCGATCGATGAACGAAGAATTCCACCGTATCCGCCGCCTGCCGCCGTACGTGTTCGCCGAGGTCAATCGCGCGAAGGCGACGGCGCGAGCCCAGGGCGCGGACATCATCGACCTCGGCATGGGCAACCCGGACAGCCCGACGCCGCCGCATATCGTCGCCAAGCTGGTCGAGACCGTCGCCGACCCGCGCTCGCACCGCTATTCCGTCAGCCGCGGCATCCCCGGACTGCGTCGCGCGCTGGCCGGCTATTACGCCCGCCGCTTCGACGTGAAGCTCGATCCGGAGAGCGAGGTCGTGGTCACGCTGGGCTCCAAGGAAGGGCTCGCCAACCTGTCGGCGGCGATCACCAGCCCCGGCGACACCATCCTGGTGCCGAACCCATCCTATCCGATTCACCAGTTCGGCTTCATCATCGCCGGCGCCTCGGTGCGTTCGATCCCGGCCAGACCGGGTGAGGACATGCTGCGCGCGCTCGATCGCGCGGTGCGCCATTCGGTGCCCAAGCCGACCGCGCTGATCGTCAACTTCCCCTCCAACCCGACCGCCTTCGTGGCCGACCTCGATTTCTACCGCGAGCTGGTGGCGTTCGCCCGTCGCGAGGAGATCTGGATCCTGTCCGACCTCGCCTATGCCGAGATCTATTTCGGCGACATCCCACCCCCCTCGATCCTGCAGGTGCCGGGAGCCAGGGAGGTCGCGGTCGAGTTCACCTCGCTGTCGAAAACCTACTCGATGGCCGGCTGGCGGATCGGCTTCGCCGCCGGCAACCCGCGCCTGATCAACGCGCTCACGAGGATCAAGTCCTACCTCGATTACGGCGCTTTCACCCCGATCCAGGTGGCGGCGGTGGCGGCGCTGAACGGGCCGCAGGAGTGCGTGGCCGAGATGCGCGCCCTGTATCGCGAGCGCCGCGACGTGCTGATACGCGGCCTCTCCGCAGCCGGCTGGGAAGTGCCCTCACCGGAGGGCTCGATGTTTGCCTGGGCGCCGATCCCCGATCGTTTCGCCCATCTGGGCAGCGTGGGCTTCTCCAAGCTGCTGCTGGCCGAGGCCGGCGTGGCGGTGGCGCCGGGCCTCGGCTTCGGCGAGTATGGCGAGGGCTTCGTGCGCATCGGCCTGGTCGAGAACACCCAGCGCCTGCGCCAGGCCACGCGCAACATCAAGGCGTTCCTGATGGCGGCCGGCCCGGCTGGGCATGGCGATCCGGCCGCCGTGCACGAGCCGGTCCTGCCGCAGCTGGAACCGGCCTCGTGACGCCGTTGCCGGAGGCGGCATCATGACGGCAGCCGGGCCGCTCAGGATCGGCCTCGCCGGCCTCGGCACCGTCGGCGCCGGCGTGGTGCGCCTGCTGCGTGCCAACGCCGACCTGATCGCGGCCCGGGCCGGAAAACCGATCACCCTGGTCGCCGTCAGCGCACGCGAGCGCCGTCGCGAACGCGGTATCGATGTCTCGGACCTGCGTTGGCACGACGACCCGCTCGCGCTCGCCCATGATCCGGCGGTCGATGTCGTGGTCGAGCTGGTCGGCGGTGCTGCGGGCGCGGCGCGGCAATTGGTCGAGGCAGCCCTGCGTGCCGGCCGCCCTGTCGTCACCGCCAACAAGGCGCTGATCGCCGTCCACGGCGCGGAGCTCGCCGCGATGGCCGACCATCAGCGCACCCCGCTCGCCTTCGAGGCGGCGGTGGCCGGCGGCATCCCGGCGATCAAACTGTTGCGCGAGGGTCTGGCCGCGGACCGGCTGACACGCGTCGGCGGCATCCTCAACGGCACCTGCAACTACATCCTCACCGCCATGCGCGAGAGCGGCCGCGACTTCGCGACCGTTCTCGCCGAGGCGCAGGCGCTGGGCTATGCCGAGGCCGATCCCTCCACCGACATCGACGGCATCGACGCCGCCCACAAGCTCGCCATCCTGGCCGCCTTGGCGTTCGGCCGTCCGGTGGATTTCGCCTCCGTGCATGTCGAGGGCATCCGCCACGTGGGCGCGCTGGACATCGGTTTCGCCGCCGAGCTCGGCTACCGCATCAAGCTGCTCGGCATCGCCCAGCTGACCGACGCCGGCGTGGAGGCGCGCGTGCATCCCTGCATGGTGCCCAGGAAGGCGCCGATCGCCCTGGTCGAAGGCGTATTCAACGCGGTCTTCGCCGAAGGGGATTTCGTGGGAAGGCTCATGCTCGAGGGCAGGGGCGCCGGCGCCGGACCGACCGCGTCCGCTGTTGTTGCAGATCTAATCGACATCGCCCGCGGCACCCAGATCCCGGTATGGGGTGCCAACGCCGAGCAGTTGTCGTCCATCGTCAGCGTGCCGATCACCGAGCATTCCGGCGACTATTACCTGCGCCTGCACGTGCTCGACCGGCCTGGCGTGATCGCCGAGATCGCCGCCGTGCTGCGCGACTGCGGCGTGTCGCTCAAGAGCATGCTGCAGCACAGCCCGTCGGACGCAGCACCAGGTCCGTCGGTGCCGATCGTTCTTGTCACGCACCAGACCCGCGAGCATTCGATGCGCCGGGCGCTCGATCTGATCGCGGCTCTCGACGTGGTTCTGGAGCGGCCTACGATGATCCGGATCGAAGCCGGCTGAGGAGTTTGCCCATCATGTCCGCCACCACCGCCTATCAGCCCACCTATCAAGCGGGCGACCGCAACCTCGCGCTGGAGCTGGTGCGCGTGACCGAGGCCGCCGCCCTCGCGGCCTCGCGCTGGACCGGGCGCGGCCAGAAGAACGAGGCCGACGGCGCCGCGGTCGAGGCGATGCGGCTGGCCTTCGACACCGTCGCCATCAGCGGCACCGTGGTCATCGGCGAGGGCGAGATGGACGAGGCGCCGATGCTCTATATCGGCGAGAAGGTCGGCGCCGGCGGCCCCGCCATGGACATCGCCGTCGATCCGCTCGAAGGCACCGTCCTGACCGCCAAGAACGCCCCCAACGCGCTCACCGTGGTCGCCCTCGCCGAGCAGGGCAACTTCCTGCATGCCCCGGACATCTACATGGACAAGATCGCCGTCGGCGGCGGCCTGCCTCCGGACGTGGTCGATCTCGACGCCCCGATCGGCGAGAACCTCCGCAACCTCGCTAGGGCGCGCAAGATGGACATCCACGAGATGATCCTCTGCACGCTCGACCGCGACCGCCATGAGGAGCTGATCGCGAAGACCCGCGAAGCCGGCGCCCGCGTGATGCTGATCTCGGACGGCGACGTCGCCGGCGTGATCGCCGCGTGCATGCCGGGCAGCGGCGTCGATATCTACGTGGGTTCCGGCGGCGCCCCCGAGGGCGTGCTGGCGGCGGCGGCGCTGCGCTGCGTCGGCGGCCATATGCAGGCACGGCTGATGTTCGAGGACGAGGCCCAGGTGGAGCGCGCCCGGGCCATGGGCGAGGGTGATCCGCGCCGCCGCCTGACCCTGCTGGACCTGGCCAAGGGCGACGTGCTGTTCTCGGCTACCGGGGTCACCACCGGGGCGCTGCTGCGCGGCGTGCAGCGCACCGGCGACCGCGCGATCACCCACTCGATCGTCATGCGCTCGAAGTCGGGAACGGTGCGGTTCATCGAGGGACACCACAACTTTGCCACCAAGACCTGGAGCCCGACGTAAGGCAAGGGGCTCTGCCCCTTGAACCCCGCCAAAGGCTTAGCCTTTGAAATCGATTCCGAAGCGGTTCTCAATGTCCATGCGAGCCTGACTGGCCGTAGCTGGCTCTGGCGTCACGTGGCTTCCTTGAGTTCTGACCGCCTGGCCGCTGCGATTGCGCAGCGCTGCGACCTGCCGGAGATCATCGCCCGCCTGCTGCACGGGCGTGGTGTCGCCCCGGACGGCGCCGCGGCGTTCCTGGAGCCGACCCTGCGCGCGCTGCTGCCCGATCCGTCCTGCCTTACAGACATGGACGCGGCCGCCGAGCGCCTGGCACACGCTGTGTTGCGCGCCGAGACCGTCGGCATCTTCGGCGATTATGACGTCGATGGCGCCTGCGCGACCGCCGTTCTGGCGACCTTGCTGCGCGGGCTGGCCTGCACGGTGCTCACCCACGTGCCCGACCGCATGCGCGAAGGCTATGGCCCGAACGCACCGGCCCTGCTCGGCATGACCGGTCGCGGCGCCACGCTGATCGTCTGCGTCGACTGCGGCACCGCCGCCCCCGAGCCGCTCGCCGCCGTTGCCGGGATCGCGGATGTGGTGGTGCTGGATCATCACAAGTCCGAAGGGCCGCCGCCGCCGGTGCTGGCGACCGTCAACCCGAATCGGCTGGACTGCGCCTCCGGGCTCGGCACGCTCTGCGCGACCGCCATCGCCTTCCTGACCGGCGTCGCCACCGTGCGGGTGTTGCGCCGCGCCGGCTATTTCGCCTCGCGTCCGGAGCCCGACCTGATGTCCCTGCTCGACCTGGTGGCGCTGGCGACGATCTGCGACGTCATGCCGCTCAGCGGCCTGAACCGCGCCCTGGTCACGCAGGGCCTGAAGGTGATGGGCCGCCGGGCGCGGCTCGGCATCGCCGCCCTGCTCGAGGTGGCGATGTCGCGCGGCGCCCCCGATGCCTTCACCTGCGGCTTCGCCCTCGGCCCGCGGATCAACGCCGGCGGACGCATCAGCGAGGCCGACCTCGGCCTGCGCCTGCTGCTGTCCCAGGACGCCGAGGAGGCAAAACTCCTGGCGGAACGTCTGGACGCCGTGAACCGCCAGCGCCGGACCGTCGAGGCGGCGATCCTGGATTGCGCGATGGCGCTGGGAGCCATGCAGATCGAGGCCGGGCACGCCGTCCTGATGCTCAGCGGAGGCGACTGGCACCCCGGCGTGGTCGGCATCGTCGCCGGCCGCGTCAAGGAGCGTTTCAACCGTCCCGCCTTCGTCGGTGCGCTGTTGGAGGATGGCACCATCAAGGGCTCTGCCCGCTCCGTCCCCGGCCTCGATTTGGGTTCGGCGGTGATCGCGGCGCGACAATCCGGGCTGCTGCTGACCGGCGGCGGCCACGCGATGGCGGCGGGCTTCTCGCTGCGCCAGGACCGACTGGACGACTTCCACGCATTCCTGAACGATCGGCTGGCGGAAGCGCGGCATCGCCCATCCTGCCTCGATCTCGGCATCGACGGCGTGCTGAGCGTCGCCGGCGCCAATGTCGAGCTGGCCTCCCACGTCGGCCGCCTGGCGCCCTTCGGTGCCGGGAACGAGGAGCCGATGTTCGCCCTGCCCAACGTGCGCGTGCTGCGTGCAGACCGGATCGGCAAGGAGGGCAACACGCTGCGCGTGATGATCGAGGGCGAGGGCGGTGGGGCGAGGTTGAAGGCGCTGCTGTTCCGTGCCGGCGACAGTCCCGTCGCCCGCGCCCTGGAGGCCCGCGACGGCGCCCGCCTGCACCTCGCCGGCCAGTTGCGCGCCGAAGCCTGGAACGGCCAGGTTGCCGCGGGCTTCTTCATCTCTGACGCGGCTGTGCCTTGACCCGATCGAGCCTCTCGGCTACCCACCCTCAGCCGATTGTCCTGTTCGTCTAGTGGCCTAGGACACCGCCCTTTCACGGCGGTAACACGGGTTCGAACCCCGTACGGGACGCCAATTAAATCAGCTACTTACTCGACCTATCCACATGATCATGTCATCCATACGCTTTTGACGGTAGCGGATGGAGACTGTGGCCCGGCGGGGCTGCAAGCAGCATCGTTGCTCCCGTCGGCATGGATCGCTCATGTTGCAACGGACCATCCAAGCCCAAGGCTCTTCTGAAGAGCGATGTAATCCGACGTCAACGCACCCTGCGCGCTGGCCAGCGCCTGTTCGGCGGCGAGACGCTGGCGTTCGGTATCGAGCGTGTCGATCAGGCTTGCCGTGCCGCCCGCGAAGCGCAGACGCGTCAGGGCAGCCGCACGTTCGGCCGACGCCCGTTCGCGCTGTAGCACCCGCACGTCCTCGAGCTCGATGGCGTAGCGGGAAAGCGCGGTTTCGCTATCGTCCATGGCCTTCAGTACGGTGCTGCGGTAGTTCGCCTCGGCCTCCGCCAATTCAGCTCTCGCTTCATCCACGCCGGCACGCGTGCGCCCGAAGTCGAACGGACGCCATTGCAGGCTCGGCGCCACAATCCCGAACAGGCTCGAGCCGGTGACTAGGCTCCCGATGTCGGTCGATGCGAACCCGATATTGCCGATGAAGCTCAGTTTCGGGAAGTAGTCGGCAATCCGCTGCCCGATCACCGCGTTCTGGGCCGCGACCCGCCGCTCCGCCGCACGGATATCCGGCCGGCGCCGCAGCAGCGCCGCAGGATCACCGATGTTCACCGATGCCGGCGGTAGCGGGACCAGACCCGCAGGTTCGGAGACCGGACTTGTCAGCAACTTATCGAGCGTCCCCGGCGAGCGGCCGCCTAGAACCGCGAGACGATCGAGCTGTTCCATGATCTGCGCGCGCAGCGGCATCGCACTGGCGGCCGTGTCCTCGAGTTGCGTCTCCAGGCGTGCGACGTCGAGGGCGGATGCCGTGCCTCCGGTCGCGCGGCGGCGCGTGAGGTCGAGCATCCGCTGTTGCAGCGTCAGGCTCGCTTGTGTCAGGGCAAGGCGGTGCTGCCCATCCCGCAGGGCGACATAGGCACGCGCGACATCCGCCGTCAGCGAGACCTGCGTGTCGGCAAGGTCCGCCGCGCGCGCCCGCGCTTCGGCGGATGCGGCTTCGACCGCGCGGCGCTGGCCACCGAACAGGTCGGCCTCCCAGCTCGCGTCGAAGCCTACGTCATAGGCATCGAAGTCATCGCCGATCGAGGGCAGCCCCGCCAGCCCTGTCCCTGCGCCACCGCTCAACGCGTCGCCGAGCAGGCCGCTGCCGCCGTGGCTGTGAAGATAGACGGCACTCGCCTGTGACGTCGGCAGCAGATTGGCCCGCTCCGCTCCGAGCTGCGCCCGCGCCTCGCGCAGGCGCGCGCGCGCCGCATCGACATCGGGATTTGCCGACAGCGCCGCCGCCTCGAGACGGTCGAGCTCCGGATCCTGCAGCGCACGCCACCAGTCCGCGCGCGGGGGCGTCGCGACCACCGCGGAGCCGCCGCGCACGAAACCCCGCTGTGCTTCGATCCCCGTCCGCGCCGGCCCCTTATAGTCCGGACCGACCACACAGCCGGCGAGGAGCAGGGAGAGGATCAGGACCGAGGCGGCGATCCGTAATGGATGCGGCCGCACGATCAATGCGCTTCGGCTGCTTCGGCTGGTTTGGCGGCAGCCGGGCCCGGCGGACGACGGCGCGGCAAGAGCAGCACGAGGGGGATGCTGAGCAGCAAGGCCACGCCCAGCATCCAGAAACAGTCCGAGTAGGTCATGACGAGAGCCTGGGTGTGGGTCTGGTTCGCGAGGCTGCGGAGTGCCTGCGTCCGGGCGAAGGCGGGATCGGCACCGCCCTGCATGAAGGAGCCGGACATGGCGGACAGGCGCTGCTGCACCAGCGGCGCGTTCGCATCGAGCGTCTCGCGGATCGTGTCCACGTGAAGCTCCGTGCGCCGGTCGATGAAGATGCCAAGTGCCGCGAGCCCGAGCGAGCCGCCGAGATTGCGCGCCATATTATAGAGCCCCGCCGCGTCCGGTGCGTCCTCGCGGCTCACCGCGCCCACCGAAGCCTGGTTCAGCGGCATCAACGACAGGATCTGCCCGACGCCGCGCAGGAGTTGCGACCAGACGAAGGCGCTTCCGTCATCCTGCGGCGACAGATGGATGTCCAAGAAGCAGCTCGCGGCGTAGCACAGCAACCCGCTGGTCACGAGCAGGCGTGCCGAGATGCGGCCGAGTAGCCGGGGCAGGAACGGCATCATCAGGATGGCCGGGATGCCCGAGATGAACAGCACGCGGCCGGACTGCTCCGCGTTATAGCCAGAGACCCCGTTCAGGAACTGCGGCAGCACGTAGAGGATCCCGTAGAGCCCTGCACCTATCGTGACGACGATGATGATGACGCTGGCATAGCTCATGTTGAGCAGCAGACGCAGCTTGATGACCGGCTGTCGCGCCGTCGCCTGCGCGATCATCAGGATGACGAAGCCGAACACGCACAGCACACTGAGCCACCGGATGAGATCGGATTCGAACCAGCGGTCGCGCTGGCCCTCCTCGAGAACGATAGTCAACGCGCTAAGGAACGCCGCGAGGCCGACGATGCCGAGCCAGTCCGCCCTCACGAACAACGCCGGTTTCGCGGGCTCGTATGGCAATCCCAGCAGCAGCAGCGCCACCAGCGCCACGGCCACCGGCAGGTTGATGAAAAAGCACCATTGCCACGCGACGTTCTCGGTCAGCCAGCCGCCGATAACGGGGCCGACCAGCGGTCCCAGCAGCACGATGAGCCCGAAGATGGTTATGCCGAGCGGCATCTGACGCGCCGGCAGACGCGTGCGGGTGATGGTCTGGGCGGTGGGGATGAACGCGCCGCCGGTGAAGCCCTGCCCCACGCGCCCGATGATCATCGTCGTGAGATCGTGCGAGAGGCCGCATATGATCGAGAACAGCGTGAAGAAGAAGGTGCAGCCGAGCAGCAGGCTGCGCAGCCCGAGCACGCGCGTGAGCCATGCCGTCAGCGGGATGACGACGACCTCGGAAACGAGATAGCCGGTCGAGATCCAGGTGCCTTCCGTCCCGCTCGCGCCGATCTCGCCCTGGATCTGCGGCAGCGCCGAGTTGGTGATCGAGATATCCAGCGAGGCGAGCAGCGCACCCAGCGCCCCTGCGAGCACGGCGATCCAATCGCCGACGCTTGCCTTTTCCTCGGCCCCTGGTGCCTGCAACGCCTGGTCCATCAGCTATGCGTCTTGTTGTTGATGGTCACGGTCGCCGACAGCCCCGGGACAAGCCGCTGCCGTGTCTGCTCGTCCAGCTGCAGGCGCAGCTTCACCGGCACGCGCTGCACGATCTTGGTGAAGTTCCCGGTCGCGTTCTCCGGCGGCAGCAGCGCGAATTCGGAGCCCGTGCCCGGCGCGAAGCTGTCGATCACCGCCGGGAGCGCGTGGCCGCCGAGCGCGTCGATGCTCACCGTCGCGCGCTCGCCGACCCGCATGCCGGCGAGCTGCGTCTCCTTGAAATTGGCGACGACGTAGATGTCCTGCACCGGCACGATCGTCAGCAGCCGCGTGCCCGGCTGGACATATTGTCCGACGCGCACGGTCCGGTCGCCGATGCGTCCGGCGATGCTGGCGCGGATCTCGGTGTTGCCGACATCGATGGCCGCCTCATGGATCGATGTCTCCCCGGCCTCGACCTGCGCATGCGCCTGCCCGATCTGCGCCTGCAACGTCTCCGCCTGGCGCTGCGACGCCTGGAGGGCTGCCTTGTCGGCCCGCAGCGTCGCCGCCGCGCGATCGCGCCGGTTCACCATCTCCGCCAGGCGCTCCGCCGTCTCCGCCCCGCTGGCGACGAGCCCGCGATAGCGCGTGGCTTCTCCGATCGCATAGCGCGCATCGACCTCGTCGCCGGCGACCCTTGCCGCCGCCTGCTCGACCGCCGCTCCTTGCTGCTGCAATTGCGCCTCGGCAACCGCGACATCCGCCCGCCGCGCGTCGCGCTGTGCTGCCTGGCGGGCGAGCACGGCCCGGTAGTTCTCGGGATCGATCCGCACCAGCGGCTGCCCCGCCGCGACGCGCTCATTGTCTCCGACCAGCACCGCGGCCACGTAGCCGGAGACCTTGGGGGAAGCCGTGACCGAGTCCGCGCGAAGATAGGCGTCATCGGTGCTCTCGATGAAACGGCCCGTCATCCACCAGTAGAACCCGTAGCCGATCAGGACCGCCGCCAGAACGAGCAGCGCCAACCACGTTATCGGACGGGCCAGCACGGGACGACGCGCCCTGATGGTCGTGGTCGTCGATTGCGAGGAGGACAAGGATTGCTTCCAAATGTATTCCGTCTGGACGACATGACGCGCTATCCAATGTTTGTCAATTGGTCCACATTGGGCTCATGGAGCAACTGGTAAGCGCTGGGTGTGTCGGCTCTGGTCCAAGGCGAAGCCCATCCGGCGGTGGCTATGCGCGCGGCGAGGAAGCCCGGAGTCGGATCGTCGAGGCGGCGATGTGCCGTTTCGCCGAGGAAGGGTATGACCGCGCCTCGACCCGCCGGATCGCGCAGGACGCGGCGGTCAGCCCACCGGCGCTGCAATATTATTTCAACGGCAAGGACGGGCTGCACATGGCCTGCGCCCACTTGCTGGCAGCGCGGTTCACGGCCTTCATGGGCGGCGCCTATGCCGCGGCTGACATGGTGGCGCGGGACGATCCCCATGGCGCGGCCGAAGCCCTGGTCGTCCTGATCGACGCTGTCATGGACTATCTGTCCGAGCGCAGCACCTCGGAGAATGCCGGCCGCTTCATGGCCCGCGGACAGGGGGAAGAAGGCTCGCTTCCGGCTTATCAGTGGCTTCGGGAGGTGATGGGCCGCGAGTTGCACGGCCGGGCGCTCCGGCTCGTCGCCAACGCGACCGGGTCGGCGGAGGATGACCCGGTGACGCGAGTGCGGACGGTCGTCATCCTCGCGCCGCTCAAGGCGTTCCACGTCGGCCGCGCCGACGTCGCGGTGCGGCTCGGCTGGCCTGACTTGCAGGGGCCGCGGCTGGCGCTCATCAAGCAAGTGATCGCCGAACAGACGAAGGCGGCGTTATGGGCGGCGAACGAGAGAAGATCGTAATCGTTCGCTCGGCAGGGATGGACGACGACTATCGGTCAGCCCGGGAGAACCGACCCATCGGCTTGCCGTTGGTCGATGGGCTGGATGCGCGTCGCGGCCCGGCGCTGGGTGCCAGCCTTGAGATGCCAGCCTTGGGATGCCAGCCTTGGGATGCCGGCTTTGGGATGATTAGGCGATGATGTGGATCTTCGGCTTCTTTGCGATACTTTGCGGCATCTCCAACCCGCTGCAGTCGGGCAGCAACTCCGCGCTGAACAAGGCGCTCGAGAGTCCGGTGCTGTCGGCGGTTATCGTCTACGTGGTGGGCGCGCTCTGCCTTTTGCCATGCATTCCGTTCCTGGGACTTGCCACGCGCGGCGCCGGGAGCAAGCTGCTTGGCGTGCCCTGGTGGGCGTTCATTGGCGGGATCTGCAATGCGCTGTTCCTGATATGCACCTTCCTGATCACCAAGAAGCTGGGATCCGCCACCTTCACGACGGCCGTCGTCATCGCGGCGGTCGTGACGTCGCTGGCGCTCGATAATTTCGGCCTGATGGGGTTTGCGGTGCGGCACGCGACACCGCTCAGGCTGGTCGGCGGCGCGCTGGCGGTCGGCGGAACGGCGATGATCGCGCTTTTCTAGACCCCCAGGACGAGCCGGTTCCTGTACGGATGCAAGGATGACTGCTCGATCGAGCGCCGATGGCGAGGCCGGTCCCGGTGCGGATACCGCTGGCGGCTCGATCCTGCGGGTCATCACCGCGGCGGTGTTCGGCAACGCGCTGGAATGGTACGACTTCACCGTCTACGCGTTTCTCGCCCCGATCATCGGGCGGCAGTTCTTTCCGAGATCGACCGATACGGTGGCGCTGCTGGCGACCTTCGCGGTGTTCGGCATCGGCTTCGTCGCCAGGCCGCTCGGCGGCGTGCTGATCGGCTTTGTCGGCGACCGGGCTGGCCGGAAGCCCGCGCTGTTGTTGACGATCATGCTGATGGCCGCCGGCACCGTGGCGATCGGCCTGCTGCCGGGCTATGCCAGCATCGGGATCGCGGCCCCTGTCCTGCTGGTGCTGGCGCGTGCCTTCCAGGGCTTCTCGGCCGGTGGCGAGTGGGGAAGTTCCGCCTCCTTCCTGGTGGAATGGGCACCGGCCGCGAAACGCGGCCTGATCGGCAGCTGCCATACCGGCAGCATCTTTGCGGGTCAGCTCGTCGGCACCGGTGTCGCCGCGTCGCTGACCAGCCTTCTGGGATCTGCCTCGATGCAAAGCTGGGGCTGGCGGGTGCCGTTCCTGCTGGGCGCGTTGATCGGCCCGCTCGGTCTGCTGGCGCGTCGGCGTATCGACGAGACCCCGGTCTTTCGCAATGCGGCGCAGGCGCTTCCGCAAGGACCATCCGGCCCGGCGGCGCGGATGCCGGTGGGCACGATGATGTTCGCCTTCTGCTTCGTCGCCGTGCAATCCGCCGCGATCTACGTGTTCCTGTCCTATTTCCCGACCTTCCTGCAGCGCAATCTCGGCTGGACGGCGAGCCTTTCGCTATGGTCGACCGCACTCGCCACCATCGCCACCGGCGCCTCCGTGGTGGGATCGGGCTTCATCTCCGACCGGATCGGCCGCAAGCCGCCGCTGCTGTTCAGCTGCATCGTGTTCCTGCTGCTGTCCTACCCGCTGGTCTGGCTGATGCTGCACATGCATTCGGTGCCGCTGGCGATTGCAGTGCAGGTCATGTTGAGCGCCAATTGCGGCCTGTTCATCGGCAGCATGACCACCGCCCTGGTGGAGATGTTCCCAACCCGCCGCCGGCTGACTGGGCTCAACACCGCCTATAATCTTGCGTCGATGGTGTTCGGCGGCTTCGCGCCGTTCATCGCCACCGGGCTGATCTCGCTTACCGGCCAGCCGATCGCGGTGACCTACTACGTCATCCTCGCAGCACTGGTCTCGCTGCCCGCGGTGCTGATGTTCCGCGAAACCGCCGGACAGCCGCTCGACTGACGGGGACCTGGTCGCCTTTCTGCTCACGGCTGGCGATAGAGATGGAAGCCTGGCCGGAGTTCGGCAATCGGTCGGGCATGAGGGTCAACCGGTCCCCCGCCAGCGTCGCCGCCGGCAGTAACAGCAGCAGCGCAGTCATGCCCGGCGCCTCATGTGGCGGCAGTCGTCGTGTCGGGAGCCCAGTACAGGACCCGCTTCAGGATCCGGTCGACTGCAACCCAGAGCAGGATCGCCATCATGGCCAGCACCAGCAAGGCCGCGAACATCACGTCGGTCTGGATGCGGGCATTGGCGTTAAGCATCACATAGCCGAGGCCAGCCGAGGCGCCGACCCATTCGCCGACGACGGCGCCGATCGGGGCGATTGCAGTGGCGACCCGCAGCCCCGAGCCGAAAGCGGGGAGTGCCGCGGGCAGGCGTACATGGCGCAGCATTGCGGCGGGAGAGGCGTTCATCGTGCGTGCCAGATCGAGCCAGCCCAGTTCGGTCCGGCGCAACCCGTCGGAGAACGCCGCGGTGACGGGAAAGAAGATTACCAGGATGGCCATCACGACTTTCGACGCCATGCCGAAGCCGAACCACAACACCAGAAGCGGGGCGAGGGCGAACACCGGAATGGCCTGGCTGAGCAGCAGAAGCGGCATCAGCCAGCGTTGCAGCAGCGGCGAGAAAACCATGCTAAGGGCTACAAGAGATCCCAGCATGGTTCCGAGCAGAAGTCCGAGTAATGTTTCGGTGAATGTGGTGCAGGCGCTCCACAGAAGCAGTTCACGCTGGTTCCAGAGTGCGGCTGCAACCGATTGCGGGTCGGGCAACAGATAGCTGGGTGTGCCGCTGACCTTGCAGGCCACCCACCAGACCGCAACCAGGCCGATCAGCGTCACCAGCGGACGGAGCATCGCGGAAAAGCGCGTCATCTCGGCTCCAGCTCCGTAAGCACCCGCATGAGATGGCCCTGCGTGCGCAGCAGCTCCTCGTCATCCGGCGCGCGCGGTATCGGACCGTGGATCGAGATCGGTGGACCGAGCCGCGCGGGATGGCCCGAGAGCACCACGAGATGGTGGCCGAGCCTGCACGCCTCCAGCGGGTCATGGGTGATGAGCAGGGCGGTGCGGCCCCGCAGCAATTCCGCGGCGAGGTCCTGGACGCGTGCGCGGGTGAAGGTGTCCAGGGCGGAGAATGGCTCATCCATCAGGACGATCGGCCGGTCCTCGTAGAGAGTGCGGGCGATCGCGGCGCGCTGGCGCATACCGCCCGAGAGCTGCGAGGGCTGGGCCTGCGCGCGGTCCGCGAGCCCGACCCGTGCGAGCAGATCCAGCGCGCGCGGCCTGTCGCCCTTCTCGCGGCGCAGACGGGAGCCCAGCATCACGTTCTCGATGACATCGAGCCATGGGTAGAGCAGATCCTGCTGCCCCATATAGGCGATACGGTGATGAAGCGGCCCGCCGTCGGTGGCGGTCACGGTGCCGTCGCTCGGCTTGGCGAGCCCGGCGATGATCTTGACCAGGCTCGACTTGCCGACGCCGCTGCTGCCGAGCAGCACGACGAACTCGCCGCCGTTGATGTCCAGATCGAGTTTCTCGAAAACGATGCGCTGGTCGTAGCGCAACGCGAGGTTGCGAATATGCAGGCCCGGCTGCGAGGTCGGCGCGCGCGCCGTGACATGTCCGGTGGTGGAAATGCCGGCTGGCAGGAGTTGGTCATGCATGTCGACTTGACGCTGGCGGAGCGGGAGTGTTGCAGTCAAGCGAACAGACCCATGACGGCAGGACGATCGGGTGAAGGCCTGCGTGACAAACCGCTGAAAAGCCGGAATCTGTGTCGATCCTCCGAATTCATTTGGAGGGAGGCAGTCACTTTTCTCAAGCACGTCAGCGGATTGTCCGACCATCGCCAAGTGGGCGAGGTGACCTGTCCGCTCGACGAAGTGCTGTTGCCGTGCCTGCCTGCGGTGCTGGCCGTTTCGCGACGGGACGCCTGCGCACGACCACCTGGGCGACATCTTCGCCGCCTAGGTCGCCTGGTTGACTGGCGCGCCTTGGACCCCCTGGCGAAGCCCTGAGAATCCATAGGATTGGTTTGCAAAGGCCAAGGCCTTTGGCGGGTCTGGGCAGAGCCCAGCCTTACCTTCCAACGGTCAATCTCACCGCCGCTCGGGATCGGACATGCCGCTCATGCGTCGCCTGGCGGCGCGAGCAGCTCGACGAGCGCGCAGGCGACGATCTCCGTCGCGAAACGGGCGTCGCTCAGCACCAGGCGCTCGTCGGCACGGTGGCCGCGCGCGTCCTGCAGGCGCCGTGGCCCCGCGCCGTAGAGCACGGTCGCCGCACCTGCCTCGCCATAGAGCCGCGCGTCGCAGAAGAGCGGCATGCCGTGGGCTGGGATGGTCTCGCCGAGCACGCGCCCGGCATGACGCTGCAGGGCTTCGATCACCGGCGCCTGGCGCGCGTTCGGCACGAGCGCGCGCGCGAGCAGGATCCGGCGCACCGCGACCTGGCGGAGCGGCAGGCCGGCGACGGCTTCGGCGACCACCGAGCGCAGCCGCGTTTCGACCAGGTCCGGATCTTCCTCCGGCAGCAGGCGGCGATCGACCGTCAGCCGCGCCCGGTCGGCAACGACATTCGTGCTGGTGCCGCCTTCGATGGTTCCGATCACGAGGTTCGGATGCCCGATGCCCGGGACCTGCGAGCGTATCTGGGGATAGCTCTCGCGCTCGCGGTAGAGCGCCGCCATGACCTGTGCCGCGGCTTCCAGCGCGTCCGCGCCCGTCTCCGGCCATGCCGCGTGCGCCGAAACACCACGGATCTCGATCTCCAGATGCAGGCAGCCGGCGTGCGCGATCATCACGGCATAGGTGAAGCCCGCGCAGATGGCGACGTCTGGCCGCGTGATGCCCTGCTCGAGTAGCCAGCCGGGACCGATCGCGCCGCCGGTCTCTTCGTCATAGGTGACATGCAGCTCCACCGTGCCGCAAAGCGGCGTACCGCATCCCTCGATCGCGCGCAACGCAAAGGCATAGGTGGCGACGTCGGATTTGGAGACAGCCACGCCACGTCCGTACATGACGCCGTCCCTGATCTCGGCACCATAGGGATCGGTGGACCAGCCGGCACCGGGCGGCACCACATCGCCATGGGCGTTGAGCGCGATCACCGGGCCGCCAGCGGCGAAACGACGGCGTATCACCAGGTTGGTGGCGCTGATCATGCCCGCCGCCTCGACCCGGTCGCGCGGCACGGGATGGCGCTCGACCTCGAAGCCGAGCTGTTCGAGGGCGTGCGCCGTATGCTCGGCATGCGTTGCGCAATCGCCCGGCGGGTTGTCGGAGGCGACACGCACCAGCGAGGCGAGGAACGGGACCTGGACAGCCTCGAACTCCTGGTCCAGAAGCTGCGCGATCGCCGCCGCCGCCTTATCGTTTCTCGTGATCCGGTTTGTCATGATCCTGGGCCCATGCGCCGCTGGTGCTGCTGCATCTGAAAGGACGTTACCCTGCCACCTCAGAAGCTGTAGGCGAGCCGTGCGTAGTAGAACCCGCCATCCTGCCCGATCTGCTGTATGAACTCGTCGTAGGGCATGACGCCCAGATAGGATCCGGCCAGCGGGATCCGGCTGGGATGGGTGTTGAACACGTCCGTGGCGCCGACAGCGAACCGCAGCGGCCGAATGATCCGGACGCCGACTTCGAGGTCGGTCAACCAGCGCGGCTTGGCAGTGTAGGGTATGAATTTCGTCAGGGAGAACGCGTTCGGACCGGAGTCGTAGGTCAGCTCGTCGGTCACCTGCCCCCATCGGCTCTCACGCACGAGGGCGTCGAACCGGTCGAGTCGCCAGTGCCCGCCGAGGATGATCTTGCTGCGAGGTGTCGCCCTGGTCAGGTAACTTACGCCCTGTGCGTTGAGCAGGGGGTTGCCGTTGGTGTCATTGGAGAGATGGTCCAGCGTGCTGCGGTTGAGGTCCATGGCGATCGTCCAGTCGACCCGGCCATACGCGCCGAACGACGACGGATAGTCGGCGGTCAGGTCCAGTCCCTGCGTGCGCGTGCTTGCCCCGTTTGAGAAATACTGTGCCGTCACGTCGGTTGGATCGATGCCCGATTGGAGTTGTATGCCCTGGGCGGCCAGGGCGTTGATTGCCTGCGTGCCGCCATAACTGCCACCGTCGATGATCCGGTCCCGGATATTGATTTGATAGACGTCCACGGTCACGTGCAGCCGATCGATCGGCTCTAGAACGAAACCGCCGCTGATGTTCGTGGACCGCTCCGGCTTGAGCGGCACGGCGCCGAGCAGATGCGCGGCCACGGAGTCTACGGCGAGCTGGCCGCTGGCACCGGTCGGCGACACTTCGAGATTCGAGAAATGTTCTTCGGCCAGAGTGGGAGCGCGGAAGCCGTTGCTGATCGTCGCGCGCACGGCGAGACGCCGGTTGAAGTCGTAGCGTGTCGCGATCTTCCCGGTTTCCGTATTGCCGACATCGGTATAATGCTCGAAGCGCCCGGCGATGTCGACGTCCCAGCCTCTCGTCACATGGGTTTCGAGATCGCCATAGGCGGCGTAGACGTCGCGGTAGAAGCCGCCGGTGCTGAGCGGAGACGTGCCGACCAGCGCCTGGGTTCCACTGCCGTAGTATGAGTCCGGAGATCCTGGATAGATCGTGTAGTTCTCGAACCTGTGCTCGACGCCGACAGCGACATGCAGTGGCGAGTAGAGCAGTGGAAGCTGGACATCACGGGTCAGGTCGAGATTGTTGGTCCACTGCGCCTGGTCGTATGCCTGGAGCCGGAACGTCATCGGCGTGAAGCCGGTCGCATTATAGAGGCTGACATTGGCCGAGTCTCTCTGGCCGATGTTGATGTGGTCGTCGCCCCAGGTCGTGCTCAGATCCCAGTGGATGCCAAAAATACCGTCTCCCCGTATGCCGATCGTCGTCGCGTAGTCGTTCTCCTCGCCGACTTCCAGCGGACTGAACCCCTGGGGATCGACTTGCGGCAGAACCGACGGCAGGCGGAAGTTCTCGAACGCCTCGTTGTGGCGATGCGCATAGGTAAGGTTGCCGTACAGCTCGGCCTCATCGCCGAACAGCGGCTTCATGGCGTTTATCCCGAGATCCTCGCGGGTCTGTTCCGGATCGCCATAGACCTCGTCGTCGAGGGCGCCGGTTCGGTCGTCGGGGAGGCCTCGATTGGTATGGTCGGCGTGGACGAAATCTCCGCCTATGTGGATGAAGCCGTCCGCTCCCAGTGCCGCTCCCTTGTCGACCATCAGCGAGCCGGTAAAGCCGTCGCCCTGCTCCGTGAGGCCCGTCTCCCCCTGGGCGCTGCCGCCGAGACCGCTCTTCAGGATGATGTTGACGACACCCGCGATCGCGTCGGAGCCGTATTGTGCGGCGGCGCCGTCCCGAAGCACTTCGATATGATCGACCATGCTCATCGGTAGCATGTCGATGTCGACGGGTGTGGTTCCCTCTTGAGGGCCGGAGTCTGCGTAGAGATTGGCCGTCGTGTGACGTCTCTTGCCGTCGATCAGAACAAGCACCTCGTCCGGATTGAGCCCGCGCAGCCGTATCGCATTCGTCAGCGCCCCGGCGTCGCTGCCGAACGCCTGCAGCGAAATCGATGGGTTGACGATGGCCAGGCCGCTGGTCAGGTTGATCTGCCCGGTGGCAAGCAGCGAGGCCGCGGTGACGACGTCGATCGGGCTGGTGCTGTCTCGTGCCTTCTTGTTCGTCTCGCGCGTTCCAGTGACGATGACGGTCTGGCCCTGGTCTGATGATCCGGTGGCGGGTGCTCCGGAGCTGGCGGCAGGCGAAGTCGCGCTGGCGGCTTGCGTTGCGGCCGTCGCGCCGGAGCTGGCAGCGGAGTTCAGGGTCTGCGCGTCGGCAGTTGCGAACATGATCGGCAAGGTCGCAGCACCGGCGAGGAACATGCTGCATGCGGGTGCCATCCGGCGGCAGGCAACCATATGGTATTCTCCCTGATAGTAGCTAACAATGGTTGCCAGCACCTGGATCGAGGCGCCCGGATATGCGGTATGCAATCCCGGTATGCAATCGGTATACCACTCGGCCCCGGGTGACCTGCTCGGCGAGGCTCGGAGGGAGATGAATGCAGCTTGACCTTGTTGTTCGTGGAGGAACGGTTGTCACGTCAGGCGACGTGTTCCCTGCCGACGTCGGTATCCGTGCCGGGCGCATCGTCTGCCTCGGGGAGGGGTTGGCCGGCAGCGAGACGCTCGATGCGCGCGGGCTCCTGGTGTTCCCCGGCGGGGTAGATTCGCATTGCCATATCGAGCAACTGGAGGCGGATGGCACGGTCCATCGCGAGACGTTCGAGAGCGCAAGCCACTCGGCTTTTCTCGGCGGCACGACGACCGCAATCTGCTTCTCGCCGCAGTTCAAGGGGGAGCCGATCCGGCCTCGTCTGGAGCAATATCGCAAGCGCGCCTCGCGCTCGATGATGGATTACAGCTTCCACCAGATCATCACGGACCCGTCCGATGCCGTGCTGAACGATGAATTGCCCGAAATCATCGCTTCGGGGATACGCAGCTTGAAGGTCTTCCTGACCTACGATCCTTTTCGGCTGACGGACCTGCAATATCTTCGCGTGTTGGCGGCTGCCCGTCAGCATGGCGCGCTCGTTTCAGTGCACTGCGAGAATTACGACGCCATAGCCTGGCGGACGGCGGATTTGCTGGCGGCCGGGTTGTCGGCTCCACGCTATCATGCATGGTCACGGCCCGTGGTCGTCGAGCGGGAGGCGACCTACCGGGCCATCGCGCTTGCCGAGCTTGTCGACCAGCCGATCCAGATTTTCCACGTCTCCGCCCCGGAAGTCGCCGTCGAGGTCGCGCGCGCGCAACGCCGAGGCGTCAAGGTATGGGCGGAGACCTGTCCGCAATATCTCACGCTCGACGCGGAAGACATGAACCGGCCAGGATTCGAGGGTGCGAAGTTCATGTGCAGCCCGTCGCCGAGGGACGCGGCAGCGCGCGAGGGACTTTGGCAGCAAATCCGTGCCGGCACGCTCGACGTGGTGTCATCGGATCATTGCGGCTACCTCTTTGAAGGCACCGAGGGCAAGCGGATGCACGGTGACGAGGCGAGTTTCGCGCAGATACCGAACGGCATTCCCGGGCTGGCGACCCGGCTGCCGCTGCTTTTCAGCGAGGGCGTGGCAGCCGGCCGGATCAGCCTCAGCGCGTTCGCCGCACTGACCGCCACCAACCCCGCGCGCCTGTTCGGGCTGTATCCTCGCAAGGGAACCATCGCACCTGGCTCGGATGCCGACCTGGTGCTGTGGGAACCGGCCGGCAAAAGGACCATCACGAACGCCGACCTCGGGCATGCGATAGATTACACGCCCTACGAGGGCAGGGAAGTGACCGGCAGGCCGGTCTGCACGATCAGCAATGGCCGCATCGTGATGCGCGATGGCGTTGTCCACGCCCGTCCGGGCGACGGACGGTTCCTGCCCAGGGCGCCCTACGACCTGATCAAGCCCACGGGGACGCGCGTGAAAGACCAGGGCTCTGCCCTGGACCCGCTCAAGGCGAAGCCTTGAGAATCCAATCATAGCCATAGAATCGGTTTCCAAAGGCCAAGGCCTTTGGCGGGTCTGGGCAGAGCCCAGCCTTACCTTCCGACGGTCAATCCCACCGCCGCTCGGTATCAGGCGTCGAAGCGGGTCACCGAGAAGGCTGCCACATCACGGTCGGTCTCGGCGTGCATGATCAGGTCCGAGGTGATGCGGCCGATGATCGGAGCGAGCGTGTAGCCGTTCGAGGTCACCGCGTTGAAGAAGCCGGGGACTGCCGGATGCTCGCCCAGGATCGGCGCGCCGTCGATGTCGATGTTCATCGCCGCCCAGCTGCGGACAATATGCGCGCCGCCCAAGGCAGGCAGGACGTGCTGGGCCGCCCAGAGATTACCCTCCAGGCTGCGTCGCAGCGGTCTCGGATGCCGGTGCACGGGATCGAGCCCCGCGGTCCAGCCCCCGCCGATCAGGATCGCGCCGCTGGTCGTCTGTTTCAAGGTGAGGTGCCGGCTGGCATGGGCGACCAGGCGTTCGATCAGCGGGGCTACCGGCTCGGTGACGATCATCTGCAGCGGTGCGCCGAATACCGGCACCGAGACACCCAGCATGTGGCCGACGGCGCCGGAGAAGGCTCCCGCCGCGTTCACGACCTTGCCGGCACGCCAGGTACCGTTCGTGGTCTCGAGCCGGAACCCATCGTCGCGCCGGCCGATCGCGCGCAACCCGATCATCGGCATGATCCGTGCGCCTGCATGCTCGGCCGCCCTAGCGATCGCGTCGGTTGCCACCAGCGGGTTGATCTTGCCTTCTTCCGGGCAGTAGGCCGCGCCGAGCAGGCCGGGATCGAGGGCTGGTTCGAGCGTACGCAGCGCCTCGGCATCGATCAGGTCGCAGGCAACGCCCTGTTGCTGTTCCACGCGGATCTTGCTCGCCAGGAAGGCAAGATCCTGCCGGGTTCCCGCCACCATCAGGCCGCCGGTCACCTTCATCTCGAAGTCCGCGTCGAGTTCCCGCTCCAGGACCCGCCAGAGGGCAATCGCGTCGCGCTGCAGCGGCAAGGTCCTGGCGGCGGCAGAGAGTGCCCCGCCGCTGCCGTCGTGGTCGAACGACAGGAGCTGCGCATGCAGGCTGCCGGCGTTGCCACCCGACGCCATCGCACTGGAGCGGCCCTGGTCGATGACGGCGACATCGCGGCCGTGGCGCGCCAGGAACAGCGCCGTGCACAGCCCGACGACGCCGCCGCCGACAATGACGATGTCCGCCTCGTGCGTGACTTGTCCACGGCACGGGGAAGGTGCCGGCTTTCGAGGCAACGGGCTTCGGGCGTGAGCACGCCATTCCGGCTTCTCCACCGCGATGGCGGCGGCTGGCAGGGGACGCAGCGGCATCTGCGGCGCCAGGAAGTCCGCTTCCCGGGATACGCCGCCGACGAGTGCCGCCAGACAAGGCCCGCAATAGCGTGCCTGGCACCGGCCCATGCCCGCGCGGGTAAGCCGCTTCAGGGTCGCGACGTCGGCAATGTTGCGGGTCGCGATCTGGCGGCGGAGGGCACCGAGCTGGATCCCCTCGCACCGGCAGACGATGGTCTCGGCCGTGGCGCGCGAGAGGCCCGGCTCGGGGGCCGCGAACAGACTCCGCAATTCGCGCTGGAACCGCATGTGGCGGCGCAGGCGAGCCTGCATCGACGGCGGTGTCAGGCTCCGGCGACCCAGCCGCCTCGATGCCTCCTGCGCGGCGAGGCCGCCTTGCGCGCGGGCAACCTCCGCACCACCCGGAGCCGCCGCGTCACCGACGACGAAGACATCGGGCTGCGATGTGGCACCAGCATCGTCCCGCTCGACGGCGAGGCCCGGCAGCGCGCCATCCGCCACGCGATGGGCGCAGCCGAGCAGTCGTGCCAGCTCGTTCGCCGGCATCCGTCCTTCGCCGACGCAGACCGTGTCCGTCGCGAAGCTGCGTAGGTTGCCGTGACGATCGGCGATTGCCGCGCGCTCGGCCCTGCGCTCGCCTTCCACCGCCACCAAACGGTGTTCCCAGAACATCGTGACGCCAGCCTGGCGCAATATCGCCAACTGACGAATGACAGCCAGAGCCCGCTCCGGGCCAGCCATCAGCAACTTCGCCGCCTGAGCAGGCCGCTGCCAAGGCGCGGGCGCGGCCTCGACCACGGCGAGCACCTTCGCGCCGGCCTCGATGAGCTCGCTCGCAACCTGCAGGTTCAGCGGGCCGTTTCCTGCCACCACGATGCGCCGGCCGGAGGCACGTCCGAACGCGTGTAGAAGCGTCTGGCAGGCTCCGGTCGTGATCACTCCAGGCAGCGTCCAGCCAGGAAACAGGCTCGGCTGCTCCACGGCGCCGGTCGCGATGATCAGCTGCCGCGGCCGGATGTAGCTGGCGTGCCCGTCTCGGTAGACGCCCAGCACCAGGCCGCCTTCCTCGCGGAAAGCTCCCCAGACCATGCTGTGCTCGCGGATCACGACGCCCGCACGACGCGCCTCGGCGATAGACGCGGCGCCTTCGCGAGCCTGCCGGTCCGAGCCGGAGCGCTGTACGCCGGGTGCTTGGCACTCGTCGAGCAGGATCACCGGCACGCCGTTGCGCGCGAGCCTGGTCGCGGCGGCCAGACCGGCGGGGCCGGCGCCGACGACCAATGCATCGATCTGCTCATGCATGATCTCGCCTTGCGGCGGAGCCAGGGCGCCATCCTGCACTGGGGACCGGAGCGTTGCTCCCTGCAACATCGTCGGCTCGCGATGGCGGGTGACCTTCATCCCATCGGACGAGGAAGTCATGCAGGCGCGCAGGCCGGTCTCGCCATCGACGGCTACGAGGCAATCGTGACAGACGCCGACACCGCAATAACCGCCGCGCGGCATCCCGTTCGGCCTGGTTCCCTGCTCGACCTCGCCATGCGCCGTCAGGGTTGCGAGGAGGCTCTCGCCGGCAACGATGCGAAGTCTGCGGCCTTCGAAATCGATGGTCGGGCCGGGCCGGTCAGCGCGCGGGATCTTCCCGGCCGCGGCCGTCCGCATCAGGCGTGCGCGAGGTGCAAGGCGAACCGTTCGACGAGGCTCGCCGCGTAGGCTTCCTTGTCAGCAGGCAGCGGCAGACGCGGCGGACGAGGCAACCCTACCTCGAAACCCATGCGGCGCAGCAAGGACTTGCTCCCAGCGACATAGGTCTGGCCGCCGACGAACTCGATGACCGGCAGGCAATCGTGGTAGAGTTGGCGCGCGGCCCTGATGTCGGCTCCATCCTGGGACAAGGCGAACAGGCGGCTCATCTCGGCCGGCATGACGTTGGACGCGACCGCAACCCAGCCGCAGGCGCCCTCGACAAAGCTCTCGAAGCCGAGGATGCCGCCGAACACCTTCATGCGATCACCGCACAGCCGCAGAATGTCGCGAACGCGGGTGACATCCATCGTCGATTCCTTGATGAACCGGCAATTTTCGATTTCCGACAGGCGCGCGACCAGCCCGGGTTTCAAGTCCACGTTGGCGGTGGCAGGATTGTTGTAGAGCATGATGGGGATATTGATGGCCTCCGCCACCACTCGGTAATGTTCGAAGATCTCATCGTCCGTCGGGGTGGAATAGAAGGGCGGAATGATCATCACGCCATCCGCGCCGAGCGCTTCGGCTTCGCGGCTGTAGCGGACCACGTCGGCCGTGTTCTCGGCGCCGGTACCGATCAGGACCGGGACCCGGCCGGCAGCCTGGGCAATCACCGTGTGTGCGACCAGAGCCCGTTCCGCGTCCGTCAGGGACAGGAATTCGCCTGTCGAGCCAAGCGGGATCAGGCCGTGGATGCCGCTGGCGATCTGCCAGTCGACGAACTTGCCGAGGACCTGGACGTCGACCTGCCCCGCGTCGTCGAACGGCGTCACCATGACCGTGTAGGTGCCTCGGAAGCTCATTGTTTGCTCAACACAGCTGCTCCGGTGAGTGGTATACCACCATGGGCGCGGACGCCAGGCCACTTCACTCGGAACCGAGCGCTGTCCAGCTTGGTATACCAATTGCATCGAGCTGAAACCCCATGACACAGCTGTCACAGAATAATCGTCCGGCAGTAGATCGCGATAAGGCGATCGCGCTACTTCGCGACCTGATCGCCGCGCAGCGCCAGGGCGAGGATGCGGTACAGGCAATCGTCGCCGATCGGCTCGAGGCGATGGGCGCGCGGGTCGAGCGTATCGTCTACTCGCCGGCGGAGGTCGCGCTGGTTGAGGAATTCGCAGCGTCGAGCGCCGTGGCGCCCGGCTTGCGCACCAGCATCGTCGGAACGCTGTCGGGGGACGCATCAGCCAGAAGCCTGCTGATGTTCGCACATCCCGATAGCGAGCCGGTCAACGCCGAAGCCTGGCGGCACGACCCGTTTGCGGGCGTCATCACCGGAGGCAGGCTGCATGGCTGGGGCGTCGCCGACGACCTGGCCGGAATTGCCGCCGGGATCTCCGCGATGGCGATATTGGCCGAAGAGGACCCCCGTTGTCGCGGATCCGTAATTATGGCGAGCACGCCGAGTAAACGGCATGCGCGCGGGATCGCTGCGGTCCTCCGGCACGGGTACATGGCCGACGCGGCGCTCTATCTCCATCCCGCGGAGTCCGGGCTGGGACTGCGAGAAATCAAGGCGCTTGCCGCCGGCCAGATCGAGTTCCGGATCACTGTCGAAGGCCGCAGACCGACGACGAACGAGCCCGGACATACCGCGTTCGCGCACCGTGCCGTCAATCCCGTCGACAAGGCATTCGTGGTCTACGAGGCGTTACGGGCACTGGACCGCCGCCGCGGCGCGCGCATCCATCACCCGGTCCTGGACGCGGCCGTAGGACGCTCGACCAACCTGCAGGTCTCGAATATATCCTGCGGCAACGGCGACCGGCCGAGCCGGCTCAACCTGTCCTGTGTATTCGCAGGTGCGGTTTCCTTCCCGCCAGGCGAGCGCATGGACGACGTTCAGGCCCAGATCCAGTCGGCAGTCAGCGACGCGGCACAGGCCGACGAGTGGCTAAGGGAGCATTCTCCAGTGATCGAGTGGATCTCAGGCGTCTCCGGGACGGAGGTCGCCGAG